>CAXKXX010000011.1:0-5733 GCA_964059975.1 Serratia symbiotica | reverse complement strand
AAGATGCTGCATGATTGTTATAAAGGTAGAAGATCACCGCAACAATATCGTCATTAGTATGAACGCTCTACTTGTTATTTAACTAATCTACCTTAGTACAGCATCCATGTCTATCGTGATAGCTATTTTTAAAACTTTGGCGTTAAACTGATGCTTCGTAGTATTCAGCTAGTACGATACGTCTCGTTTATTGTGATTACTGATAAAGAATTCTTAAACTTAGTTAATCCTTATTTTACCTATTTTAAGCTTTTTTTTATAAAATAAGACAACCGAAGACGCGTTGATCAAACTGCTTAGATCCCCTGATTATCAGAAGGTTTTAGGATATCAAGGCGGCTCATTAAGATAACAGTTTCCGTAATAGTTGTATATTTTATAAAAAAGAAATCGAAAGACTGAAAGGCGTTTACACATACCGCCTTAAACAGAACCACTTGATTGAAACATAGCTATATATATAATTCTGCGAAAAATGGCTACTATAGCTAACTTCTTCGTACTAACACGACTGCACAATAAAATCATAATAATATAAAATAATCGGATTAAAATACTGAATAAAAAGCTCTATTTTGACATCAATTTAAAAACTGATTATTAAAATTAAAATATGCAAAAGACTTACTATTCTCCTTAAGATTATATTAGGGAGAATAGGCACATCATTATATCAGTCATATATCAGACTGATACGCTAGTTTCACAGTCTAGCTAGACAACGATCATGTAGGGTTAGCCTGATAGCGTTTATCAGATAAATTCGTGTTATTTACGACTTAGACAAAAAGATACTAAATAGATAAAAAGATACTGCATAGAAAAAACTAAAGCTTCTATACTTCATTATTTCTATGCTACTAGATAAGTAAAAACTGCTAGTCTTACAGTTGTCGCTTCTATTTTCGTTCCCTTATTGGAGAAAAGATATGCGTGATCCGTTAGTGATAGGTAATTGGAAGCTTAATGGAAGCACCCGTATAGTCCATACACTAATACCCAGCTTATGCAATGCGCTGAATAGTATTGATGATTGTAAAGTTGTTATCGCTCCGCCTGCTATATATATAGATCGAGCTAGAAAAATTCTTAATGGAAGCAGTATCGCTTTAGGTGCACAGAATATAGATATTAACTTGCTAGGAGCTTTTACTGGAGAAATTTCCGCCGATATGCTAAAAGACATTGGCGTTCAGTATGTCATCATTGGGCACTCCGAACGCCGATTCTATCATCACGAAACCGATGTAATAATCGCTGAGAAATTTGCTGTACTTAAGAAAGTTGGACTGACTCCAATACTTTGCGTCGGTGAAACGGAAATAGAAAAAAAATTGGGTAAAACCGAAGAAACTTGTGTTCGTGAGCTTAATGCTATACTACACACCTTGGGTGTAGAAGCCATAAAAGATGCAGTCATTGCTTATGAGCCGGTATGGGCTATCGGTACAGGACACTCTGCAACTCCAGAAGAAGCTCAGAAAGTTCATAAATTTATCCGTGATCACATTGCCAAGCACGATCAAGCTATTGCAGATAACGTAATTATTCAATACGGAGGCTCCGTCAACGATAAGAACGCCGCGGAGTTATTCGCTCAACGAGATATAGATGGAGCGCTGGTGGGTGGTGCATCATTAAATGCCAACAGTTTTATTAAGATCGTGAAATCCGCTGCTTTTTTAAAGAAAAAATTTTAATTTAACTCTAACCTTCGATGATATCCGATCATCAGGGTCGCCATCTGCGGGTCGAATAAAAATAGAGAAACGTTTATTAAAATTAACTAAAAATATAATTAGTCGCCAAGTATATTTTTATATTTTACATCAATTGAAAATATCTCAATTAATACTCAGTTAGTAAATTTTTAAGAACTAAGGAGTAATAGAAGAATTAAATATCACTTAGATAGAAAGTATAATAATTGCTTTGCTATTACATTTAATTTAACATTAAACTTTAATGATAATCTCATCTTGAAACGAGGTCACACCAAACCGCACCGACAAGATTACTCTATTTTTATTTACTAAGTCTTATTATAAATTTTAAGATAAATAATTCGATCGAATGAATAATATCACGTGTATTTTTTATATAGATTATTCTATATAAAGCTTTATTTATCGAGGCAATTGATTGTTTACGCATACTAAATTAATCAAATATATTTCTAAGTAGCTTATAAATACCAAGAAAACAATTTAAAAAAATTATTTTCCATAAAGTTTAAGAAACTTATTCTTACACCCTAAAATAGGATACTTTCAGTATAAATACTGCATCGTAGATTAGACCTTTAATATAGAATTAAACTAGATAGACTGATAATTAAATCTAAATTTGAAATTATAAAACAGCTATTATATTAATACGTTATGTTCAATTTTTTTAATCATTTAAATTGCACACTTATTATAAATAATAAGTCTAAAATATTAATGTTTAGTAATCTTATTTTAATATTTTATGAACTCATAATTTTTTCTATAAAATTTATAGACCAAATAAAATGTAGTATTTAAAAATTTGAATTCATAAAATAGCGCCGTGTCCTAATAAAATTTTTAGAATAACATTCTATTTATATGCCCAAGAATTTTCCGATAATGTTAAAATAACCCGAGTAATTGATTTTAACAATACACAATTAGAGAATAATATTTATAAATTAAAGAATAAAGATACTTAATAGAGACGAATTAATAATAGTATTATTAATGTTGTAAGCATATGCGTATATCGAATAATAAAATTTACGAGAGGAGTCCTCAAATCCTGACGTCTAAATTATTTATTAAAACTATTTATGGATAGTCTATATATCATATATAAATAGTGTGTCAGCGCAGCTTTTTCGATGTTTTTAGCCAGTCACTTTTAAATGAACGTTTCATATTCTCTATTGTATAGATGATGTCATGGTGCACCATTTTTTCATTTAGACTACCGACACAGCGACCACCATAACCTTGAAGAAGGAGTTCAATTGCATATACCCCCATACGTGATGCTAAGATACGATCATAAGCTACGGGTTTTCCTCCACGTTGAATGTAGCCCAGAACCGTTGTGCGCGCTTCACGGTGAGTTACCTGTTCAATATAGAATGCTAATTCATTAATATCACAAATATGCTCAGTAATTACTACGATGGCATGCGTTTTCCCTTTGCTGATACCAATCTTAATCTCATTAACTAAATTTTCAGGATTAAATTCAATTTCGGGTAGCACAACGAATTCATGCCCTCCAGCAATCGCTGCCGCCAGTGTTAAATCACCGCAGTGGCGACCCATTACTTCAACGATAGAAATACGCTGATGCGAAGAAGAAGTATCACGGAGGCGATCAATTGCTTCCACCACAGTTTCCAGTGCGGTAAAATACCCGATGCTATAATCCGTGCCAGCCACATCATTATCAATAGTTCCAGGCAATCCGATGCAGGGAAACCCTTCTTCTGTCAATCGTTTAGCGCCCATATAAGAACCGTCTCCTCCGATCACCACTAGCGCATCAATGCCGCTTTTTTTTAGGTTTTCAATTGCCTTGATGCGAATATTTCCATCTTTAAATTGCGGGAAGCGAGCTGATCCAAGAAAGGTGCCACCACGATTAATTATATTAGATACACTATAACGATCTAATTTTTCTATGCGATTTTCATATAAACCAAGATAACCATCATAAATTCCAAAAACTTCTAAACTTTCTGAGAGTGCAGCGCGTACTACACTACGGATCGCCGCGTTCATACCTGGAGCATCGCCACCACTTGTCAGTACACCGATCTTTTTGAGCATGACCACCTCTAAATATTGTAAATTCAATTTTAGTAATTATTTTTTCTATTTTTATCACCTCTCGTAAGCATAAAAGCATGACTTTAAATAGGATGCTATATGAAAACATTTAACTAATTTTAATTCTTTTAGGGAGCCGCTATATAATGATAAGAAAATATTAAATATTGCGCTAATCTTTCATCGGTTACGATACTTTGATCTAATTACTACGATGGAAACCCCTGAAATCTCTTTCAGTCTATTCAGTGATATGCATCCTGAAGAGGGCACGATATCATCTCTTCAGATAAAACTATTCTTTTAAAGACGTATAGCATCGCCGCATAATTCATCCGTCAAATACTATATAGCCTGTAAATATGGATACCCAAAATTCATAGTGCATTCATACGATAAAATTTGTATCAACTTAGTCTGCGTAGTCAAAATAACTCTATTTATCGGCATATCCAACCAAAAATTTTACTTATCTGTATGAACTAATAAAGTTTAGAGTACTCTAACTATCAAGTGCTGATATGAGATTAAGATTAGTGTTATCTCTGTCACTGAAGTATTAGAATGGAGATACTGCAGACTTTGCGAAACATAAAGATAAAGATGTCTTCCGAATCGTGTGAAATATCATCTAATGCAAAAATAGATCATCTCTAAAAACTGGTTAATAAATATAAAAAATATTGGTTAAAACTCTATTAGTAATGCTATTAATTGATTAAAACTCTATTAGTAATGCTATTAAGTGAACTGAACAGGGATGTAATAGAAGATAATTTTATAAGCACTTACTGTAAAATACTACCCTTAAGATTGAGTTATCGTCTTGGCGGATGAAATTTCATAAGAATTTTTTAAATAAAACTTAGGAAAAATAATAATAAAAATAACAAATTAGCAAGTAGTGATTATTAATTGTGACATTTTTAAAAAGACCCTTCACCCCCATGTCAAATGATGCCTATTTTTAAAGTTATCCGGAAAGCTATTTATGTCAAAAATTCTAAATTACTCTCTAGTTATCAGCATGCTAAATCCTATGGCGCATTACTACTACAATAGTAAGTCGGTGTTGTATTTTTCATATTCTGTACTTTTTATATACTGTACTTTACTCGAAATGTGCGTATTAAAAAGTAAATTTAAAGGGTGACTTTGATCGCTGTGAATTAGCATTCGATAGTAACACTGATACTCTGTGCTTTATTCGTCTATAAATAATTAACTATAAATAACATGTATATCAATAAAATGAATATGCATATAAAATAGCAAGTAAAGATTAATGAGTAATCAGTAAACAAACGTATCGCACCATTTATTAAATTGCTGAACCATGTAGAATATCTTTTGTTAGTGCTAAGATGGAACTTCTGCGTCTAATGTAAGCTACTAAATTTTAAAGTAAGAAAAAATTAATAAAGAATTCAAAATATAACGGAGGGACTGAATATTCTTCAAAGAAAACCTAGCTATCTCAAAAGACGACACATGGGCTGCGAGGGTAGGGGATCGTACGAGGCGGCTCGGCTTTTACGATTCATTTACAGTCAGGGTTATACTTTTTAAAGTAATCCTTTTGTATTAATTAGTAAGGAAAATATTCTAGGAGAAAAAAGAAGATTTAAAATTATCGCTGTACGCCCTTTCTGGGCATATCAATAATGTGCATTAATTGGGGCTGATGAGTAGAAGGAGTGATGTTGTAGACAAGCATGACGCAGAAAAAGATTTTTCTGCGTCATGCGGAAAAGATATCTCGTGTAAAATGATAACACGACCTTCATAATCAAATTAATTTGTAAGTATGTGCTCGTTACACCACTTTAGTGGCCCAGGTATCCTAATAACAATCAATGTGGGGGCATAGACTCGAGACGATACGCCTTTTTACAAAGGCACATAAAGTCCGTAAGTGCACTTT
>CAXKXX010000010.1:0-10575 GCA_964059975.1 Serratia symbiotica | reverse complement strand
ACTCATCAGCCCCAATTAATGCACATTATTGATATGCCCAGAAAGGGCGTACAGCGATAATTTTAAATCTTCTTTTTTCTCCTAGAATATTTTCCTTACTAATTAATACAAAAGGATTACTTTAAAAAGTATAAGCCTGACTGTAAATGAATCGTAAAAGCCGAGCCGCCGCGTACGATCTCCTACCCTCGCAGCCCATGTGTCGTCTGTATTTGAAAACTAAACATACGCCCGATCTTACTTGACGGATCAGGTGTTCTCTTCATAGTTCCATATTCAGAAGGCGTCAAAATACACAAAAGTTACTCATGGATAGTTGAGTTTGAAAGTTAGCACAATCTTTAAGCTTGCATCTAATCGAGGACAATATTCTCCGGGCACGCTGCTCTTCTTGACGCACATGTAGAATCGATACTATTTTAGGTATGAAATATAAGATATTCTGAAATCTCTGTTCAATTTAACACATAAATAATAATGTGAGCTCCTTGTTAGTCATTGCGCCTAGACGGAGGGCCTATCCCAATAAAATTTTAGTACCCCTTCTTTAAAATAAGCTTTAGTTTTAAATTGATAGCTCATCTAATATACTAAATTAATAAAAATTGTTTTTGCGTTTTCTTAGGGATTAATTAAACAATTAATTTCATGTATATAAAAAATAAAATGCGGCGGTCGTAGACCGTCTGTGCGAAAATGTGATTATCAATTATATATTAAATATTTTAGTTTATATGATAATAATCATATGATTTATATCTCTATTAAAATATGCAATAGTTACAGATTAATACAAGTTAGCATTCTCTCTAAGAGAACATTTAGTTAAAAATTGATAGTCTAAATAAAATCTAATACTAGAGATAGTCCCATGAGACATATAATAAAATATTATAAATCTGAACAAAAGGAATAGTTGGATCGGCTATCAGTAGTGCCGGCGTCTCCATAAGCTCAGGATATCCTAAAATCTGTATCTAGGCAGTTAGTGTGGATAAAATTAATTTTCATATTAAAAATATATACGCTACATTTAGTTATATACGCTACATTTAGTAAATAGTACGTTTATTACTTGGCTTTATACCGGAGGGCATAGACTTATACTTTTATATAAAAAGATTATAAAATATCAGATAAACAATATAAAAGAGTAAGCTAATTACACTCATCATAAAATTTATCTAGCTCAGCACTCTAAGGGAGATTATCATCCTAACTTTAGCGCCCATATTTGAGATCCACTCAAAAGTTTTATTTTAGAGATTTTATATTGTCGGTCTTAACTTGCAGAAGAATTGACGCTCTAGCGACTGTCTGAGAGTTGGATAAGAATAGTCAACCCGAGAATGTCTGGGCTGCAGTCGCAGTAAAGCTTTTAAAGATCGACGTGCACTGCGTGCTGTAACGCAACCTTATTGGTATTCCAAAAAGAGAAAACGTATGCGCTCTTATTAGTGATATAGAAAGAGTGCTATCAACACATATTATCATGGCTCAAGGTACCCTTTATATTGTCTCTGCTCCTAGCGGAGCAGGTAAGTCAAGTCTTATTCGGGCTTTAATAAAGACACAACCTCTATACGACACACAAGCTTCGATTTCACATACGACTCGAGCTAAACGCCCAGGAGAAAATCATGGAGAACACTACTTCTTCGTTTCAAAAGAACAGTTCCTTCAGATGATTGAGCAAGACATGTTTCTGGAATACGCTAAAATGTTCGGTAACTATTATGGTACCGCCAATGCCACTATTAAGCAGGTTTTAACAACTGGCATCAACGTTTTTTTAGATATCGACTGGAGGGGGGCGCAACAAATCCGAGCCAAAATACCTCAGGCGCGCAGTATTTTTATTCTTCCTCCCTCAAAAGAGGAGCTTAATCGGCGCCTGAATTTTCGTGGACAGGACGACAAGGACGCGATAGCCAGACGTATGGCCCAGTCTGTGGTCGAAATGATGCACTATACGGAATACGATTATGTAATTATTAACGACGATTTCGAGTTAGCGCTATCAAATATAAAAACCATTATGCACGCAGAAAGTTTACGGTTAAAGCGTCAATCACTACGGTACGATGCTTTAATTAGAAAACTATTAGCAAACTGAAGGTAGTTTTAGTATCATAAGTTATTTTTTCATCTGTAGAGTGGCATAAGCATGGCACGTTTAACTGTTCAAAGCGCTGTAGAAAAAATTGGTAACCGTTTTGACTTAGTATTAGTAGCCGCTCGTCGGGCTCGCCAAATTCAGACTTGTAGTAAAGCGTCTCTAGTTCCAGAAGAAAATGACAAGTATGCCGTTATCGCTTTACGTGAAATCGAAGAAGGTCTAATCACCAGCGAGATCCTCGATGTAAGTGAGAATTATAATCAGAAAAAATAAATAGGTGCTGAAGCATAACTGATTAGAAAAACTTCCGAGCGCTCTTCTTAAGTAAGCCAAGGCCGTCGGCCCATTTTTGCACGGCCCGCACGATCGCTATTTTATGAGTAGAAGCCTAGGAGATAGGCATGCGCAGAAAAGTTTTAAAATTTTTATAAGTAAACATAAAACAATTTATTCTATAGAAAAATCCTGCGCAAGACCATAATAGATGCGCAATATGACTTTTAAACTTTAAAAATAAAGGACTTATTGATTCTAAAACCGTAAACTCTATATTGCGGTATTAAAAAATAAAAAGGCTATCGACTAAGTGCGATACTGCATTTTTTCTTAATAGCACGGAGGCGATCGCCTCCGTGCTATCCATGTAAGAATAAATTTTCTAGGATACACCTCTATTCAAATATAGACATCTAGACACTTTTAATTATGCCAAAATAGACACCTAATACGGAGAATTTATTTAATTTTAAATCTGTATAAATCTTATTAAAGACAGATCAAGGATCAGATCACTATCCCCAAAAAAAATCAATGGACATGCAAGATATTGATTGATTTTAAGCACCTCTCTCATTACTTTAGAGGGATAAACTTGAACTAAAGAGATAAAAATAAAAATATAAAAATGGAGATTAACCCACCCGTCACGCCAGATTTATATGCAGTGCCGCAATAAAGGTTAGTGCTAGAAATACAGCAAAGCAGGGGCTACTTATTTTGATTGATCCATAGCCTAAAAACTCGACTTATATTTAATATAAAATTATTAACTAAGTTAAAATAGGTAGAGCCTATCAGCGTGTCGCACGAATTAATTCTGTCTAGATGTCTGAATCTTGTTTCATATTAAAAAAAAAGACATAAGCGCCGTATCAATTCTAAAAAAATCTAAAATCCGATGATTATATTAAATTTAATCATCCTCCGAATGAACATCGAGATAAGAAGAATTCATAGTCGGTAGCAATTTCTAAAGGAAATTATCTATTAAAACAACCGCCTTAATTTCTATAGAAATTAACCGAGTTCTAATGCGTGCAGGTTGCCTGAAAAGTAAAATCTACTTTATCAGCTGCATCAAAAGCGATCATACTCCCCCCCAATCTAAAATATGTAGTGATCGCTAGAATTAGAATCAGAAAAAACTAGCTATTCATTAGTATACCAAAATTGATCAGAACGCCCCTTGTTTAGATTAGGACAAATATCCTTAATCATTAATTTCCGGTCTGCCAACATCTCATGCTTAGTTAGCATCATTGGGCTTTTTAATATAAAGAATTCAAATAAAAAAGTTAATATAAGCGAACATAGAGGGCTTAAATAATAGCGTCATCGTTATAGCCAGATAGTTATCTAGATAAAATAGTAGACAATCATTCTAAAAATAATACTTCAATGAAGGGTGCAATACTGAATATTATACCACTCACTCGGCTTTCTGGAGTTGGAAGCAGACAGGCAGATAAACTAGCTAAAATAGGTTTAGAAACTATTCAAGATCTACTGCTCCATCTTCCACTTCGCTATGAGGATCGCACTCGCTTATATTCGATCAACGAGCTTTCCCCAGGCATCTGCGCAACAGTAAAAGGAGAAATACTACGCCGTGAAATCAGCTTTAGTCGACGCCGTATTCTCACCTGTAAAATAAGAGATAAAACAGGTATGCTTATCCTGCGTTTTTTTAATTTCAGCGAGTCGATGACTGGTAATCTAGTCATCGGGCACCATGTAATTGCCTACGGTGAGATAAAGCTCGGTAAGAACGGACTGGAAATAATTCATCCGGAATATCAGATTCAGGAAGCAAATAAAGAAATTAACTTTCAGGCGTCACTAACTCCGGTCTATGCGACTACTGCAGGTATCATACAATTCAAGTGGCGCAAACTAATCGATCAAGCGCTAGATATTTTAAACGCTTCTCCCACCATCGAACTTCTTCCAAAAGAAATCAGCCGAAAACTAATAAATTTATCTCAAGCGCTACACATACTGCATCGACCACCATCAAATATTCAGATGGCATATCTAGCAGAAGGAAAGCATCCTGCGCAAAAGCGTCTAATTCTCGAAGAGCTTCTAGCACATAATCTTAGTATGCTAGCTGTGCGAGCCGGAGCTCAGCGCTATCAAGCGCTGCCATTGATAGCAGATAATCGATTAAAAAACATGCTTCTTTCTCAATTGCCATTCTCACTTACTAGTGCGCAGATGCGCGTAGTATCTGATATCGAAAGCGATATGCAAAAGTGTTTTCCAATGATGCGTCTAGTGCAAGGGGACGTTGGATCTGGCAAAACACTAGTGGCCGCGTTAGCAGCCATTCGCGCTATCGCACACGGTAAGCAAGTAGCACTAATGGCACCGACCGAATTGCTAGCCGAACAACATGCTAACAATTTTCGACAATGGTTTAAACCATTAGGACTTGAGGTTGGGTGTATAGCTGGTAAAAAAAGAGGCAAAATACGTATTGCACAAAATGAGGCTATCGCTACAGGTCAAGTATCGATGGTAATCGGTACACATGCTATTTTCCAAAAACATATGAAGTTTAATCAGTTAGCCTTGATCATCATCGATGAGCAACACCGATTTGGGGTACATCAACGACTTGCACTATGGGAAAAAGGAAAACATCAAGGCTTCCATGCCCACCAATTAATCATGACTGCTACGCCTATACCACGCACGCTGGCGATGACCGCCTATGCTGATCTTGATACTTCATTTATTAATGAGTTACCCCCAGGTAGAACACCTGTCACTACTATTGTTGTTCCTGATACTCGGCGCTCTGATATTATAGAGCGGGTGAAGAGTGCCTGTATAAAAAAAGGCCAACAAACTTATTGGGTTTGTACTCTGATTGACAGATCTGCAGTTCTTGAAGCGAAAGCAGCGGAAATGATATGGAAGGAGCTAAAATTAGCGATGCCTGAGCTAAAAATAGCCCTGGTACATGGACGAATGAGATCACATGAAAAGCAGTCGATTATGGAAGATTTTAAACAAGGAATACTTCAGGTTTTAGTTGCTACCACAGTGATCGAAGTTGGTGTCGATGTGCCCAACGCTAGCTTAATGATTATTGAGAATCCAGAGCGTTTAGGGCTCGCACAGTTGCACCAGCTAAGAGGTCGCGTAGGGCGCGGCGCGTCAGTTTCACACTGCGTATTAATATATAAAACCCCACTAACTAAGACGGCACAAGTACGATTGCGAGTATTGCGTGAGAGTAATGATGGATTTATGATTGCGCAGCGTGATTTAGAAATTCGTGGACCTGGAGAGGTTCTCGGAACCCGACAGACGGGCATCACTGAATTTAAGATAGCAGACTTAGTGCGTGATAGGTCGATGATTCCTGAAGTACAGAACATCGCTCGTCGTATCCATTATCACTATCCAGATCGAGCTCGTAAGCTCATCGAAAGATGGATCTCTAAAAAGAGTACTACTTTAATAAATAAAAAGCTTCATAAAAAAAGAAATCACGGCGTGACCTCCAAAAAAGAGGGGATTACAGAATCTTTAAAGACTATCCCATAAAGCTAGTGATTAATTTGGAATTTTAGATAGAGCTAACGCCTTCTTCATGCATTATTCTCCACACCCCTTCTGATTATTTTTAGTTACTATATTTTATTTATATCTCCCTTTATATGCTAAAGTTTCTTTATTAATATGTGTTTATAACGAATAGTAGATACCATTAAAATTCTAGAATAACATCTATGTATATTTTAACCCATTATCTACTTAAAGCCACTTATTTGAATTTTTCTATATCTAAAATTAAATGGCTTCGCAGCATAATCTTCGCATCGAAAGGTGCTAGCTGCAAAAAATGTTGTTCTACATGGAAAGATGTAGCGGGCCTTCTATTCTTGGAGCTTAGTGCAAAGGCTTTGGGATTCATGGACGCAGTATCATAGCTACACTAATCGCCGTACCACGGAGGCGCAATTAGACCGCAATCCATGCTAGCAAGGTTGATTTTGCATCTCCATTGCTCAATAAATCAGTTGCTATTTTATGTTCCCTCAGACAAGTGGTATGTAGTAAGATGGTCTCGATCTAGTTCGTATAGATTCGTCTGACTCCCTCGTAACTCCGACTACGTCTTCGTGCATATAAAACGGGATCTAGAGCTTATTTTAGGACTCACTCGACCTTAGGCGTGATATCGACGTTTAAGACTCTTTAAATTAATGTGATTACTTGCGTCTACCTGAATTTCTGTTACTATTTTCTGGCTCTTATAGAGTTCGGCATCCTCCTTAAGAGTCAATAACTGCCGTATTTGCTAGTATTCGGATACTAGCACGGGGTGCTGATGACATTGTCATTTACAAGAATGACGTATTATATGGGAAATGGCTAAGGCACATACTATCAGATTAGTGCCCAGAGATATCATAGAAAAATCAAAAATACTCGAAGCGTCATGAGAGAAAGTATGACGATCGGAAGGTGTTCGAAATAGATCGTAGGTCCGGTCACGAGTATCATAGAAATAAATGAAGGCGGTCACCCCTCTGGAGCGCTTCCGATCAGAATAGACCAGTATATCGAGTAACGTTTTGATTATCAAGTAAATAAGTTGATTACGTTTTCAAAAAAAATAAGTTGTTCTCATTAGTCCGTAATTTGACACTCCCTAAGTGAACAATAGGTTAAATATAAGGAAAAATTAGCATATATTTTACAGAGTACAAGAACTAGATCCAATAAAATGCGTAGAAAAGTGCGTCAAGCGCCTGACGCACTTTTAAGCGAGAAAATGACATGACTAAATTATCTATTCAAGCAAACCAAACGCTTGACGCACTTGGGCTTCGATGCCCAGAACCCGTGATGATGGTACGCAAAACGGTGCGCCTTATGGATAAGGGCGAAATTCTATTGATTATTGCCGATGATCCGGCTACCACCCGAGATATTCCAGTATTTTGCCGTTTTATGGAGCACACACTTCTAGCGCAAGAAACTGATAAGACACCGTACCTTTATTTACTGCGTAAAGGTACGTAGATTATCGCAGCGTTACTTTTTTGATACTACCGTTAGTTACTTTTTTGATACTACCATTAATAAATCACGATGACACTCTTTCTGAGATTCCTACAGAATCTTCATTCTGTCTGTGATTAACACTCTCAAATAATAATTTAATGTTATTTGCCGTAGATCACCGGCTCATATGTTTGACTACTTATCCGTCAGAATCACATCGTAAATTCCCGAAACATCTAGGATAAACCCCCCTTTTTATTATCACTAAAATCTAATGTACTAAATAGCCTATTTGTAATGCTCACTCTTATCTGATCGAGAGATGATTGCACCGGAGGGTGCTCTTATTCTAATAATATTCATACGGCGCTGATATGCTATTCAACATGCTTTATCAAAGTTAGAAAGATGAATTAAATAACTTTAAAGTGATAAGCAAGTAGCTACCGGTTAGTAGATAGCTTTAATTGCGTTACTCATTTATAAATTAGCGATGAATGTGAATTTGTCATACTATGTTATATACGTCAAAAGTGTGCTATCTATGGTGAAGTTCTGGAATCGGAATTTAATAGAAATAGATTAAAGTCAGATTATTATACTATATATTATAATAATCTATAATATATAGTATAATAATCTGACTGATATCGAATCCCGGATCTTCACCCTCAGTCTTTCAGTTCTGGGCGACATGAATGGATTATAGATATCCGGGATAGCAGCCATTTTATTTTAATTTTCTTAGTACAGCCACGGTAAAATTTATCTCTAATCACATAGATAGATCTCATATCTTATGAGTATTTAAAGGAATAAGGTAGATGCTTTACGCTAAGATGGTGTCAATGGAGACATAAAATCGTCCGTGGTGTTCTAAATAATTATTTTTAAATTGAGGCGTAATGTAAGAATCTTCGGAGTTTCAAGCTGATTTTACGAAAATATTGCTCCTAGACATAAATATCTGGTCCCTGGATTACATTGATAAAATTGAATCATCTTTCTGGATTATAATCTAAGATTAGATAGCTTAATTTTACGCTAATCCCCAAGAATTTATTTGAGGCCGACGGCATCACGGAGCAGAGCTGCTTTATTTGTAACTTCCCAGGGAAAGTGTTCTCGTCCAAAGTGGCCATAAGCAGCAGTATCTCTGTAGATGGGTCGTAGCAAACTCATCATTTTAATTAAGCCATACGGGCGTAAATCGAAAAATTCGCGTATTAGTAAGATCAATTCATGTCTAGAAATTTTCTCGCTACCAAACGTTTCTACCATGATAGAAGTGGGCTCTGCTACGCCAATAGCATAAGAAAGCTGAATTTCGCAACGGTCGGCTAGGCCAGCAGCGACGATGTTTTTTACTACATAGCGCGCAGCGTAGGCGGCAGAGCGGTCAACCTTAGATGGATCTTTTCCTGAGAATGCCCCTCCCCCATGACGAGCCATGCCACCATAAGTATCCACAATAATCTTACGTCCAGTCAAGCCACAGTCTCCCATGGGGCCGCCGATCACAAAACGACCGCTTGAATTTATGTAATATTTTGTACTCGAGCTCAGCCATTCTTGAGGCAGTACCGGTTTGATAATCTCTTCCATCACAGCTTCTTGTAACTCTTTTAAAATAATATGTTCGTCATGCTGGGTGGAGAAAACTACGGTGTCAATACCGACGATTTTACCATCGTCGTATTGAAATGTTACTTGGCTCTTCGCATCTGGACGAAGCCACGGAAGTATGCCATTTTTACGCATTTTTGATTGACGCTGAACTAAACGGTGTGCATAAGTAATTGGTGCTGGCATCAGCACCTCAGTTTCGTTAGTAGCATAACCAAAGATCAGGCCTTGATCGCCAGCACCCTGGTCTAGCGGATTAGCACGGTCAACACATTGATTAATGTCCGGGGATTGTTTTCCTATGGCATTCAATACCGCACAAGAATTAGCATCAAAACCCATACCTGAGTGCACATATCCAATTTCACGAACAGTTTTACGAGTAATTTCTTCGATATCAACCCAGGCATTAGTAGTAATTTCACCACCAACTAGGACCATTCCAGTTTTGACATAGGTTTCACAGGCAACACGTGCTTTTGGATCTTGGGCCAGTATCGCGTCGAGAACGGTATCAGATATTTGGTCAGCGATTTTGTCGGGATGACCTTCAGATACAGACTCTGATGTGAATAAGTATTTAGTCATTGTATTTTTTGCCATGCATAAGATGTTTTAGAAATTACTATGTGACTGGCTTAACATGCTGATAGCAAAAACTTTCTGTTAAATATATGAATCAGATTATAAATCATAGATACATTAAGATTGAAGCGCTTATTTTAGTTTGGACTTTAGCTAGATTGCCAGTTATTTTTCTATTTTATAGAAAATCTACTATCTTCAATTTTTTAAAAGAGATAAATAAATTTTTCTTCCCCCCCCCTCAGTTTTTGTATTTGATTTATAGTCAAAGACTATGTCATTCGCACAATTCACGCTGATTCTAAAACTATTGAGGCGCCGCTAGAAGTAATTTCGGACCTCTAGACGAACCCCGTAGACTCTAAAAATCTGGAATCATACCCGATAAATATATTCGAATTTAAACGTTAACATCGCTTTGCGCCATGGGAAAAGGGGCGCATCGCCAGAGTGGTAAGTGATTTACCGATTCGACCAGCCGCATAGGACTTGAAAGAGAAATATACGATCTTAAAAGAGAGACACAAAAACCATATTTCATTCATTAATAAAAAATTAAAAAATTGAATTAGATCCAGAAACTGGCGTAGTCTTTGCTTTTCAGTAGCCCCCACTAAGGCTCAGAAGACTGCACAAACTCGTTATGACAGGATCCCTCTCTGACTCCTCCGATAAATGAGGCTTCTAAAATTAATAATTTTAGCCTCCTTCAATATCATCTATTGATTTACTAAAGAAGATAAAAGGCTCTAGTATCTAGCAATTATAATGCGTAGTGTATAAGGATGTGTGCTCTTTTAAAGCATTAGACTTATCCTAATCCCACATCTTCTCGCTGGATTTCGAGGCATAAAAGTTTCCGAGGGGGAATGTGCTATAACGAAGACGCGCTTCTTGCCAAAATTTGGTGCTTCGGGCGCTGAATTTTTAATTTGTAGCTA
>CAXKXX010000009.1:0-31727 GCA_964059975.1 Serratia symbiotica | reverse complement strand
AAAATTATCAAAAATTGAAAATCTATCCCCATATTTTATATAATCGAATTATATAGATTATTTGGTAAATAAAGGAGTAAGGTTACTGTTTTAATTAATGATGTATAGTGAATTTAATATATCTATGGGGGGAGGAAGAACGATAGTCAGTGGCTTGATTAGAGATTTCAGTCTTGATGACCCCAGTCTATTTAGTCTTCACCCATTGAAACTTGGTGAGTTAATTCTTGCAATACCACAAGATAAATGCCCTATTCTCATAAAGTTAATGTAAGACCAGAAGGGTTTAGACTACAGATAATTGCTAAAAACTTTCGACTCTCTCTCATTACTTACTCGATTAATCCTTGCTTGATGAAGCACACTCTATACTATGTATGTAAATGATCTCCCCCCCCCATCATTGTTTCTTGCATGACTCCGATTTAGCATTAATCGACGATAGATGGTTATTAATCAGCGGCAATCTCCTTAGACCTCTAAGGAGAGGCAAGATAGCGTCGTACCTACCTCGCTAATATCTTTACATCAGTCGAGATGTTTATCCAGATTTTGCTCCCATGTTAACTTAACTTTTTGAATTACTAAGTTTTATATGAAACCTGATTTCAGGTAGCGCCCCTAGAAGAAAAAATTGAGAAACTTTTATGTATTCATTTACCATTTTTTAAATGCACGGATGTAACTGTATCCCAGGAAACGGATGTAACTGTATCTCAGGAAGATGTAAGTTACCTTTAACGTCTGCAATGATGAAGTTAAGCGCGAGGCGGCCATCACTCAAACGTCCGGTAGATGCGATTAAGAACTACCGTAATATTCTTTAAATTTCTAATTGATAACCGATATCCTTCTCGGTTGGGCTACCGGTCGCATCACGTGCTAACATGTCGCATCGTTCGTTATCTATATGACCAGCATGACTCTTGACCCATTCCCAGGTGATGATGTGACGCTGGACAGCTAATTCTAATCTCTGCCATAGGTCAATATTTTTTATGAGTTGTCTTTTAGCGCTCTTCCATCCTTGTTTTTTCCAATTGAAAATCCATCGAGTAATACCTTGTTGCACATACTGACTGTCAGTACTAAGAATTACATTGCAGGGTGCAGTCAGCACCTCTAATGCCACGATCGCTGCCATTAATTCCATGCGGTTGTTCGTAGTCAGTTGATAACCCATAGTAAAGATTTTTTCTACCTTCTTGTAACGCACTATTACACCGTAACCTCCAGGTCCAGGGTTATTAATACAAGATCCATCTGTAAAAATTTCTACCTGCTTGTACATATCTGGTAAACTCTTATGATTAATTTTAAAAATTAAGTCTGACATAAACTAGCGATGTAAACACTGGAATATGATTGCAACTAATACTAGACAGATTATTCTTGATACCGAAACCACCGGAATGAATAAACTTGGTCTGCCTTACGAAGGCCACCGAATCATTGAAATCGGTGCCGTAGAAATCATTAATCGTCGTTTAACCAATCGCCATTACCATGTTTACGTTAAGCCCGACTGCTCGATAGATCTGGAGGCTTACCGCATACACGGTATAAGTGACGAGTTCCTTCTTGATAAGCCGACGTTTGATAAGATCGCCGATGAGTTTCTCGACTTCATCCGTGGTAGTGAGCTAATAATTCATAATGCAATTTTTGATATCGGTTTTATAGATAACGAATTCCGCCTTCTAAGTCAGGGAATACCTAAGATTGAAACTATTTGTAGCATTACTGACAGTCTGGTAATAGCTCGGCGCCTATTTCCTGGAAAGCGTAATAATCTTGATGCGTTATGTCACCGCTATAAGATAGACAATAGTAAGCGAACCCTGCACGGTGCACTACTTGATGCTGAGCTCCTAGCAAAAGTTTATCTTGCAATGACTGGAGGGCAAGCATCAATAGCGTTTTTGATGCAAGACACTAGGCAGCAGCATGCTGGTCCTCAGAATATTCAACGCATTCCTCCCTCTTCGATATCAAAGAGAGTAATCTATGCTAGCGATTTAGAATTAGAAGCTCATGAAATATACTTAAATTTGCTAGAGAAAACAGCAGGCTTATGTTTGTGGCGCTCTTTACTGCTAAGACAGGAGGCACCTGTATAAGTGTATCGAATTGAAATTACTACGTAAATCTATTCCCATACTTAGTATGGGAAAGAGGAACTCTACACATTGCCTGCAGCATGACGAAGACTATTATTTCTAGGAATGGGCGTAGACGGCACCACCACACATCGATCATTCTTAGAATGCACATCCTTCCTAAGATATTTCTATCGGTACAGAATGCGTCATTTTTATAAAATATAAGTGGGCTAAAAATCTTGTTATACGTTTAAAATAAAGTAATATTCAGTACGCAGCCGTCTATTATTGAGAAGAAGATCACGCTAATCTACACTTATGCCGTTTGCTATATTCCCATCTTATTTTTCTTTCGGAAAGTTACTTATGGTTTTCGTCACTTTTTATATCGATGAGCACAAATCATGCATACATGGATATAGTATAAAGTTGTAATAATAAGTAAGGTGTAGATTTGCTAGTTCAGTAAGAGCGCACTGTTCCGATACTAGACGTCAGTAATTTAATCCAACCCTACCTGCTTCATTTATCTAATAATTTAGCATTTTTGAATTATTCTATGTGCTCTTTTCAAGAGAACAATTCTAGCTAATATTCATTAGGCATCCCTAGATAAAGCAAGCTTCTAGACGATATCAATATGGGCATATTTTCTTTGAAATAGAGTTCCGACTCTACTATTTATGACTGAAGTAATATCTTGAAAATTAAAAGTATCATCTTCATAAGAAGCCTTAAACGTTACTCGAGAGATGATGTTAATACTGATTTTTATAGATAAATGTTATAGACGCTTAATCGCGATGATCATATCAGTTTATGCTGCGCTTTCAGCCATAAGTATAAGTGAAGGAAACGACGTTTATTCCTGATTAATATTTTTAATAAATTATTTTACTTTATCTTTTAATATTTTTCATAAATTAATATAGAAATTCTTAAATAAGGGATTTTCAGCATATCGCCTAATTTATAGATTCTAGGCGATACGTACTCTTAAGAATTCTTCATGTTAAAAACTCTAAACACTAATTAATTCCTGGCTTGTGCTCTAGAAAGATCGGGCACATTCGCAATTATATCAGCCGTTCGCGTCTTGTTCATAAATAATACTTATACTACTATATTTATCCTTTTAAAATTATCGATTATTCTAGATATACCGCTATTATTATTCTCTTGATATATATATCAAGAGAAAGTATTAGTGCTCACTCAAATATATATTAAAATCGTTGAAGATATAAAGCTTTATAAAATGACAGATCTAACTCTAAATAATATTTAGCTTCTTATTGCGCTACATAGATACCGACATTTTTTTATTTTAATTATCTTTAAATATATACTTCGATCTTTTTATCAGATTCAAATTATTTTTATCAGAAATAACTAATAAGAGAGCACATTTCTTATTAAATATTCTAGTTTTGCATTTTTTCAGTAAAAATTTTAATATATCGTCATTTATTTTTCGACTAGTTTTCATGCTTTGTAATATTAGGATAGCATGCATTACAGCTATCAATGATGACTGTAGGATACTCAAGATTATCCTCTCATAATACGTACATAAATCAATTTCTATGGTCTACTAAAGGCTCTCATCTCTGAATAAATACTGCAAGAATAGTAGTACGGCTTACTCTAATTGATGAAATTGACTATTGAAATTTACTGTATAACAGTTAATTTTAAGCGCCCTTAGTTTAAATCTAGGATATGAGGATAACTTTTCGCAATCACCCAACTCAGCTACTATTATGACGAAAAGCAGCTTAGGTCTATATGTTCTGTTTATATTTCAATGGGGGTATAAGATCTGATACGGAATTAGTATCTAGAATCTCGAGTAAACCGGCACAGAAGTCCTTTATCGATGTCTGAATTTCCGCGGTAAAGAGCAGATATGCATGGAGCACAGTCACTTAAAAGTGTAGTTGAACTCACATAAGCGCATGTATTAAATACTTAGATTATTAACGCAGATCAGATCCCACTTTGATAAAGGATTTCTAGCCTGTAGCAAAGCGGGCAATACATAAAAAGTGATAAATGGCTAAAATAGGGGGTAATCGTATAAATGCGAATGACTTAGTGTTTTAACGACTACTGCGATAGCACATCCTTGAAGTGTCGTGGGGGAACAATCGATTTAATTCGCAGCGCGCAGCGTTAGTGGTTTAATGCAGTCTTTTCAAACCTAAAACCCCTAGGAATAATACATAAATAATTCAGATAGCCTTACGCTTTCCGAAAATAATCTAAAATAGATTGAGCCCCTAGACGATACGTTCTTATATTGCATAAGGTATTTTGATAAACTTGTATTTCCTTTTGCAGCGCCACTTTATTCATAAAGTGGCGCTGTTCCGGAGGCCGTAATATCGTTAATCTAATCTAAACTTGGGACGTCGCGACTAGTAAGTACGATTATCTCTAGCAACTGTGATCACTTGTTTTAGTGAATAATGTCACTGTCAGGCGTCTCTTCTGCTCTATTTAATTCTTAAATAAAATCATTGAGGAATTCGTTTCGTTTTCACGTAGTAAGCCGTCAATAATGATTATTCATATAATGTAATGAGAGCTCTCGATAATCATGGCCTATCGGAACACCTAGGTAGTATATATTATCATCGTGTCAGCACTTAAATTAACTTAGAGGCTAAAATCTAGCATCAGATTATCTTCCAGCTGCTCTAGCAGCAAATTTAAAATAGAGGATTCAGTATATATTATCGTTTTAAGTTTTCTAAATGCTACTATTACTGCCTTCTGCCGTATCAGTCGATAGAAGATTCATGAACTATCGGAGGATCTAAGAAATGGGACTGATTTTTTAGTGCACGAAAGATGATCCTTATAGTAGGCGGCGCCTAACTTCATTTCCTTTCCGAATCCATAAAAGACAACTTATTTATATCAGAGCAAGTAAAAATTACCGAAGAAAACGTGGCAGTTTACTATTTTCAATAGATAGCTCGGACTCTACACCATTCGAAATAGTAGGAATACTATAGAAAGGGATAGCGACATCTAACGCATAGCCTCGGAGAGGCTATGCGTTATCTAGTAAAACTAGCTCTACATTCTTGAATAATGAAATAAAATCACTCTCTATAGCTCTAATAGTATTGTATTCCGACAAATAATGATCAGATTGACATATTATTTATACGGGGTTACAACTATCAGTTGATATAAAAACTCACGAAAATAACGATTATTTTTTAACTCAGTGATTTAAAGGTCTCCTGAAGTTATCTTATTTAAATTTTACATTATTCTGTGCGTATTGAGGTGTCGAGGACGCATGCGTATACACTTTGTGTTCCACAATATCTTCAGAGATAAATGTATGCTGCTATCTTTCTGTATTTATTATATGTAGTACTCGATTTACATATTTCTTAATTTTTGAAAAAATTGAGTAGGAGAAGAGCATTGTTAATGTGTAATCTTGAAAAATTGATCAGATAAATTCTTGAAAAAGGCATTAGAGCAGTCCATTACTATTAGAGCAGCTTACTACTACAGGTAAGATTTTTTTAATTAAGGCGATTTTTATTTGATTCTGATTAGAGGCATTACTCTTTTAAGAACTTGTTTTCTGCTCTACTCTTTTACGAACTTGAGAGTAGAAACTTCTCAATCTAGCATTGATCCAAAATAATGCAACTGCTTTCAAGGGCGATAAGAACAGGGTCGTTTGTCGAAATCTGGAATTAATAGCCCTCATAAAACTAGTTAGCACTTCCTCGAACTATTGAGTGAGATTCTAGATTTTCTAAGCTTTAAGAAATTCAGAAGCTCACTCAATACTCTTTCGTATATGACGAAATTTATAGTCTCTCAACTAGACCGTTTAGTCTATGAAGTACACGCTATACGCAAGGCTTTTATGTGAGACTTAGATAATGTATGGATGTCATGCTTGCCAGGTTATTGGAAAAGTATTTAGAAAATATTGAATCGGAGCTGTTCATGTAGGAACAGACACTCGTCTTAGTCTAAAGAGATCTTATTTTAACAAAGCAGCATTAAATCAGATAGTCGTTGTCCTTAATGTTCTAGTAAGATTTAGATTCTTATATCAGTAAATTAGAGTAACTTATCTATTAAAAATAGAAATGCACAATTTGGATAGGATCATAAAATTTTTTTACCTTTTGAAATTAATTATCTTTCAGTTAATCTCTCAAAGTGATTTTTTCCTGTATCATTTTCCACGATCCTCATATATCTTTTTTTTTGGACGCTAGTGATTTAACCGTGCCCAAAGGATCTAGAATCTAATTCTAGTAACATACCCCGCGCTTATTTAATATGCATTTTAAATAATCGGATCTGAACTTATCTTGCATATTATGAATTATTTAAACAAAGTGCAGCGCGATCCAATATAGACATCCCGAAAGCAACATCGAAGTTGGTAGAGTCAATATCCACGCTAATAAGATGTTTTTTATAGTTTTTCCTTGCACGCCGCTACCGTCTACAATCATCGTTCCAGCAACCGCAGAAGAAAGTACATGAGTGGTAGACACGGGCATGCCAGCATAGCTAGCCACCCCGATTGATAAAGCAGCGGTCATTTGGGCCGATACGCCCTGAGCGTAAGTAATGCCTTTTTTACCAATCTTCTCTCCGATAGTAGTTGCAACACGCTTCCAGCCCACCATAGTGCCGAGTGCCAGCGCTAGAGCTACCACAACAATGATCCACATCGGCGCATATTCGATACTCCCTAGTATATCTTTCCGCAAGCTTTCTAAGAAGCGTTGGTCAGATAAGGGTGTTTCTGGAAGTTTGGAGATATTGTCTATCGTATCCGTGATACACATTAAGAGACGTCGTAGTTGACTGCCCTGTTCTACCGTTAGTTGACTATAGCTCTGTAAATTACATAATCGGTGCAGAATCAATTCAATCGCCTTCATAGTATGGGAGGTTTTACAAAAGAATTCGGGATCTGGGACTAATAGAACGCTTTCGTCCCGAGCCTTTCCGGTCGGCGTTAGGAGCGCAATCTGAAGAAGGCCTTTTCCCTGTTTCTGGTAGTACTGCTGTAAGTGGAAGACTGCATCTCTCGTACGTGTGATTTCATAACCAGTCGCATGCATATTCACAACAAATCCTCCCGGAGCAATACTAATAAGAACTAACATTAATAAACCAATGCCTTTCTGACCATCATTGGCACCATGTGAAAAACTGACGCCAATTGCTGACAGAATCAGTGCAATGCGAGTCCAAAAGGGCGGCTTACGTTTACCATCTATTTTTTCACGCGTCGAGGGGCTCATATGGATACGTTGACGCTTTTTAGTAGTGTTCCAATAACGACGTAAGACAAAAATTATTAATCCAGCTACGAGCATTCCGACTATCGGCCAGAGTAGCAATGATAGTAAGATGTCAATCATTTTTGGAATGTTTAGAGCGCTGACTAACGATGTGTGAGTCATTAGGGCGTTGGTTAAGCCAGCGCCGATGATTGCGCCTATCAGTGTATGAGAACTCGAAGCCGGAAGACCGCAATACCAGGTGCTAAGGTTCCATATAATTGCTGCCATTAGCATTGAAAACACCATGGCTAATCCGTTAGATGAACTGACATTTAACAATAAATCAGTAGGTAGTAAATGCACGATGGCATAAGCAACGCTTAAACCGCCAAGCATCACACCAAGAAAATTGAATAGACCTGCCATGATAACCGCAAGTTGTGCACGCATAGCTCGCGTATAGATGATAGTAGCAATCGCGTTAGCTGTATCGTGAAATCCATTTATGGCCTCATAAAATAATATAAACAGCAATGCGAGCATTAACATCAGGACGGTATCGAAATCTAATCCATTAAACAAATTCAGCATAAGTATTAAGCCATTTTGTGGACATGAATGACGCACCTTATCAGTGATGGCTAGGCTAAGGGAAAAGAAAATATAGCATTTTTATTTAGATGTGTTTAATGAACCTTTTTTGTGTGAAAAACACGCGAAATATTATATGAATCTAGCATTTTTTTAGAACATTATGCATGACCTAAAGTGCTAAATGTTAGCTATAAAATTTAAAGTAATACACCTTTTTAATACGCCTAATAGCTAACGCTAATCTGATTATTTTAATACATAGGCTATCTTTATCCACCTAAAGATCGATATCGCAGTTTAGTGGTTAAACAAGTATAATGCCGTTATTTCTAGACAACAGGGTTCATGCTTGTTGCATAAACCGTTGATCGATATGATTATTAGATACAATATAGCCTGCATCTTTTTAATATCCTCATTGGTAAAAAATGACCTTATGTGTTAGTTTCTAGATAAATCTTTTATCAATTAATTGATTCTTAGTGATATTATCTATCAAATTCATATTTGAAAGTAAGCGTTTTAATTAATTTTAGAAGTATAATTTTAGCAAGACTAGAAAAACAAATATTAGCTTTTTGGAAAAATATAAATTCAAATCTAGACTTATTCTTGATTTCACAGAAGATTAGAATAATAAAAATAAATCAAAAATAATTAAATATACCTGTCATAAAACAATCGATAAACTCAAGTCGATAAAAAATATTAAGCTATATTCTAAAGCTTTCGTAAAATAGCTAAAGAATAATTTTTTATTTTTCAAATATTTATTTATATAAAAATTTTAAAAATTATTGATTTATATAAAATTTTTCATCGCAAATCTGTGGAGACTTACGATCATATCTTCAACAAAGATATATTTTTATTTTTAATGTTTATAATGTATAGATTATCTCAAGATTGCAACGCCACTTAATATTATAATTTTATTAATTATGATAAGAATCATATAGTAAAAGAAAAAAGATATAGTCGGCCGCAATCTGGAGATCCTGATCTTATTATATTGTATAATCAAGATTTAGACCCTTAACTACATGCATTCTATCCAGATAATAATTTTATCTATAGAATCTTTATCTATTTTTTAAAATTCTAGTTCTAGAGGCATCTAATAAAAATTAATAATTCACGCGTACTCCTCTATTATTTCTAATAGTAAACGAGGTATCGCGTATAGATTCGAAAAGTACCTCCTATAACTTTGAGAGATTAAATACAATAAAAGGGATTGAGAGATAGTAGCAATGATCTTCGTCTTTATCAAGAACATGTAATGAATATCATTCTGATGTTCGGTATCAGAAAATATTTAATAAGCAAGTGCAGATTATATAATATTTATAAAATGTATGCGATATAGTCATTTTTGATTATAGTTTATCGATGAGCTTACTAATATAAATTTATCAACCCCAATAGTATATCAATAACCCATCGACATATGACGCTCAGTTAAAATTACTAGACCCTGTGCGGTAAATAAGTTACCGTATATTTTAAACTAAAAAATGAAGTGTTATTAAAGAATTTTAGCACTAAATTTCGATAAGATTATGACGCTTTCTTTTATGATATTTTAGGCATTATTCTATAATGAAATATTTAAATAATTTAAATGATGAAAGGAGGAAGATATAGATAATAGATGTTATTAATAAGAAATTATTTTTTATAATTAGTGATATACGATTAAAAATCGTACTGAAAATATAATTCTCTAGAAGAAACAAAAGCAAAGACTCAGTCCAACTACCCTTTATTTTCTTACAACTTTTATACGCGCGATTACGCTATAGTGATCATCCGTACTAATATGCTCGCGAAATTACTTTAGTGAGATCGCCTAGTTTGAGTCACTGCTTAATTTTTAAATAAAATTATTTAGACTATATGATGCTTGATCAGGCTCGTTAAATAAAAAGTTTCGGTCGAAACTGCAGTATGAAAAGTCTTTCTAGAATCATATACATCAGATTTTACATAGGAAAATCTGATGTATATGATTAAAATCATTGAATGCTCATATAGGTTCTATTTAGAATAATAGATGTCATTACTTATAGGTAAATAGCGCTTAGCTTAGTTCTTTAAAGAAGCTAATAAAGACTTTTAAAGCGCTAAGTCTGGCTGATTCAAAAATAGATTAGACGTTCTCTGGAATCAAGTGCTGAGCTTCATTCTCACATCAACCGATTTTTATTGCTATCTTACCTTCTGATGGCTGGAGTATTGACTCCGTCCCTGAAATGTCATCACTAACTTAATGAGAGGATCAGATAGCTGGCTTGTTAACATTTATTGATAGAAAGTAATAAAAAAAGGGGGTTGGTATTAACCTTTCTGTCCCCTGATCCTATTTCTATAAAAATCTTAGATAATATAATATGATATCATACAAATGATATCATACAAGTTTTCCCTTAAATGACTTACTATACAGCAGCGACTCTGATTTTATAACAGAAAGATTTATATCCGATTTTTTGAGTTTTCATATAAGGATTTCTATGCCTAATATTCTAATAATTTTATTAGTATAATATTTTTTACATTAAATCGATATTAAAATTCTATTTAATATTTCTCATATTTTAAGAGTAAGCATCATTTAAATTACTAATTACTATGGGTCTAAAGATCGTTCAAATTAAAATATTTTCGATCTGCTTTTTATCGAATAACAGAGCTTTATTTTATATTAAGAGCAAACTTTTTAGAAAGGAAGAGTACATACTATGACGCAAGATGAAATGAAAAAAATAGCCGGATGGGCCGCACTAAAATATGTAATTCCCGGTACTATTATTGGGATTGGAACCGGCTCTACAAGCAATTACTTTATTGATGCAATCGGCTCTATAAATCAAAAAATTAAAGGTGCTGTCTCTAGTTCCGATACTTCTACTTTGAAGTTAAAAAGCTTGGGAATCCCCATTTTTGATAGCAACGATATAAGCTCTTTAGATATCTATGTTGATGGGGCGGATGAAATAAACGGCTATATGCAAATGATTAAGGGAGGTGGAGCTGCACTGACGCGTGAAAAAGTCATTGCTGCTATTGCAGATAAATTTATCTGCATTATCGATTCCACTAAGCAAGTCGATGTGTTAGGAAAATTTCCATTACCAGTGGAAGTGGTGCCGATGGCTAGATCTTACGTGACCCGTGAACTAGCAAGGCTAGGCGGTTTTCCAAAGCATCGTCGAGGCGTAGTTACCGACAGCGGAAATATAATTCTAGATGTATATGACCTAACAATTAGGGATGCGGTAATGTTAGAAAATCTAATTAACAGTATCCCTGGCGTAGTCACCGTTGGTTTGTTCGCTAATCGCCGGGCTGACGTGGTTCTGATAGGTACACAGCATGGCCTAAAAGTTATCGCATAAATCACTGTGTATATTATCGCATAAATCACTGTATCTAGTAGTGCTATTCGATAAATTTCTCTTATGCAGTACTCTTCAATAAAATGATTGTATCATAAACGCTGATCTTGACTAAATAAGTAGCGCTTTCTATGAAATAATTGAATTTTATATACACTTTTTATTGCACTTTATTTTTATAAAGTTTTATATCAAAACTCTTTTTTTAACCCCTGTGACTTCATGTTTATCTCTACTAAGAAACTTACGAAATACGGGCGATAGTTCCTCTTATTTCAATCGTATTAATACGAATATCGTAAAAACGTACTGCATTGGCTTGCATATTTAAAATCGACTCGCAACCCATATTGCATCAAAATCTGATAGCTAGAAGCTAGCATCGAAGAAGTTTTATTTTTTTACGCAGTCTTAGAAGACAAGAATTATATTTGTATCAATATCAATCAAATTGTATTTAAAAGAGGAAGTTTAGATCCGCCCCGAGATTTTAGGGCTCAAAAGTGTTACTAGAAGTATTTTAGCATCTAAAACATATAAGTTTCTCGGGTTTCTGTCTGTAAAACCCTGCCTTATATGATGTTAGTCAAGCGATGCTTCATGACTAACATCATATCTCTTAAATATCATGAGATAACAGAGAGATTTTCCTCTTAAGATCTTAGTTTTCCAGAATAGATAGGGGGGGGTCATGTCTATACAGAATATCTTTCTAAATTCTTGAATTTCAAACAAAAATCTCTATTGGTCTCTGCGCTGATGATACGACTCGTAAAAACCTATTGGTGCATAGTATACGCACCTTCGCTCTTACGATTTGATCGGATTCTCTTTGCAAATCACAAAAGAGGCTTCTAGTTAATAAACGTATACAACCGAGTTATAAAAGAAGCTATGAAATGTACATATATTTTTACTATGCTATAATATAGCAAATTGTACCCTTCAATTGTCGAATGCTTATAAAGTATTGAGCTGATGCCATATTTATCGTTAAAATATAATTTATAAAAAGATAAGCTTGGAAGACCTAGTGTCAAGATCAGGAAACGACTCTAAAAAATTTAACACTCGTCGCCTTACTTTACTGGCAAAAATGGCTCCATATAGCGCCGCCGTTATTTTTTCTGCTCCGGAAGCGATCTGCAGTAGAAATTTAAGCTGTCCCTATCGTCAAAATAGCAATTTTTGGTATCTAATCGGCTTCAAGGAGCCAGAATCGGTGCTTGTCTTAATAAAAAAAGACGAAAACCGACACTGTAGCGTGCTCTTTAATAGGGCGCATGATTTAGAATCAGACAGATGGTTTGGGCGTCGTTTAGGTCAGGATGCCGCACCATCTAAACTAGGAGTAGATCGTGCTCTTCCTTTTAATGAAATCAATCAGAATCTTCACTTAATACTCAGCGGTTTAAGAACAGTCTACCATGCGCAAGGTGAGTACGAATATGCCGATATCATCTTATACACTGCGCTAGATAAACTCCGTAGAGAGAACATCCAAGAAAACCTTAAAATCCCTATCAGTCAAATTGACTGGCGTCCATGGGTACACGAAATGCGGATGTTTAAATCATCAGAAGAGCTAGAGATCATGCGTCGTGCAGCCAAAATTAGTGCGTCAGCCCATACGCGCGCAATGAAAAAATGTCGTCCTTATATGTTTGAATATCAACTAGAAGCGGAAATTCACTACGAATTTACTCGGCTTGCAGCGCGATATCCATCCTATAATACTATTGTCGGTAGCGGAGAAAACAGTTGTATCTTACATTATAATGAGAACGAGCGTCTCATGCGCGATGGCGATTTGGTACTAATCGATGCTGGATGTGAATATCAGAGATACGCAAGCGATATCACCCGAACCTTCCCAGTTAATGGAAAATTTAGTCAGCCCCAGCGTGCGATTTACGATCTTTTATTAACCATACAACTCTACGCATTGAAATTGTTTAAGCCAGGCACTAGCATTCGGGCAGTTAATGATCAGGTCGTGCTCATGATGATTCAGGGATTACGAAATCTAGGCATCATTCAAGGAACGATAGAACAGTTAATTATCAATCAGGCGCACCTTCAATTCTATATGCATGGCTTGAGCCACTGGCTCGGTCTTGACGTACATGATGTCAATTCTGGCAGTACAAAAATTCAAGATCGGGTTCTAGAGCCGGGTATGGTGATGACTGTCGAGCCGGGGCTATATATCGCTCCAGATGCAGACGTTCCAAAAGAATATCGTGGCATTGGTATTCGTATTGAAGACGATATTCTTATCACTGTCGATGGAAACGAAAACCTGACGGCTAGTGTCGTGAAAAATCCTGACGCTATTGAGGCGCTAATGGCCTCAGACAGGTCAAGTAAATGGGAGTAATTATTGTTGGTGCCGGGATAACTGGAGCAACATTAGCGCTGGCCATTTCAGTACTTACCAAAGGTAGCATAGAAGTAGACTTAATTGAAGCAATGAATCCAGATCTTCATGGCTATTCGGATCCTGTCACCAGAACTATCGCCTTAGCGCAAGGAACATGCCAGCAGCTGGCACGCATTAGAATTTGGGAATCGTTAAGAGACTGTGCTACGGCTATTAATCATATACACGTTAGTGATCGTGGACACGCTGGTTTCGTTAACTTACATGCGCAAGATCATAAGGTTGCAGCTCTAGGTCAGGTGATTGAGTTACAAGAGTTCAGTAGGCGGCTTTTTTTACTACTTGCTCAAGCGCCCAATGTGACACTACACTGCCCCGCACGTGTGGTCGAAGTGCTCCGCACCGACTCATGGGCAGAGGTATCGCTAAACAATGGAAAAAGGATCGGCGGGCAACTTCTAGTGGCAGCCGACGGCTCCCAATCGGCATTAGCACAGGCTTGTAATATGGAGTGGCGCCAGAGCGATTACTCACAGCTTGCCACTACGGCTAATATTATCACTGAGCAAGATCCAAAGGGACGTGCTTTTGAGCGATTTACTCGGTATGGGCCGATAGCAATGCTACCAATCTCGCAAGGCCACAGCTCTCTGGTATGGTGTCATGATCGAGATCAATGTGATCATATCGATACTTGTGATGACAATCACTTTATTAAAGCGCTACAAAATGCTTTCGGCTGGCGCCTGGGACGCATTCTAACAGTTGGAAAACGTCACAGTTATCCGCTTAGCCTTATGAGTGCTAAAAGGCATATTAGTCACCGACTAGCATTAGTGGGTAATGCTGCACAAACGTTACATCCAGTTGCGGGTCAGGGATTTAACCTCGGCCTTCGTGACGCGATCTCACTAGCAGAAACGCTCGCGGAGGCAGCGAATAACTCCGAAGATCTCGGCGGATACGAATGGCTTAGCTGCTATCAAAGACGTCGGAAGCAGGATCAACAAGCCACAATTGCGATGACCGATGGATTAATTCATCTATTCGCTAACCATCACACCCCTCTAGTTATTGGGCGTAAACTAGGGCTATTTATGATAGCGCATCTATCAGTAATGCGTAATGCTTTGGCTAAGCACGCACTTGGTTGGGTAAAACGATAGACTAGATTAAGTTAGTAGATAGCACGATCTAACGTCATAGCATATTGTTAAGGGAAAGTAGCATGCAATCATTTGACTTAATTATTTCTGGTGGAGGCATGGTGGGCTTAACACTAGCCTGTGGTCTAGAGAGTAGCGGTCTACATATTGCAGTACTAGAGCAGAAATCTCTGGAAATAATTTCGACTCCTCAAGCACTCACCGATGAGCTACGCGTTTCATCTATTAATGCTGCTAGTGAGTGTTTGATGCAACATATCGGGGTTTGGAAAGACATACTTCAATTGCGAGCAAGTGCTTACCATACGATAGAGATACGGGATAGTGATAGCTTCGGGAAAATTACCTTTCGTGGAGATGACTATGGTTTTAGTCACCTCGGTCATATTATCGAAAATTCAGTCATGCAGCAGGTGTTATGGAGACGTATACAAGACTCATCTAACATTACCCCGATAACTTCAGTACGCCCGAAAAAAGTAGACTGGGGCGAGAATCATGCTTTTATAACTTTAGAGGACGAGCGTATTTTAAGCGCCCGTCTAGTGATCGCTGCGGACGGAGCTCATTCATGGCTACGTCAGAACGCTGGCATCCCTCTGACTTTTTGGGACTACCCCCATCATGCATTAGTAGCCACAATTCGCAGCGAAATACCGCATCTAGCGACAGCGCGCCAAATATTCCACGGAGATGGCCTGCTAGCATTTCTTCCACTCACCCCTCCGAATCTAAATTCAATTGTCTGGTCAACCTCACCACGTAATGCGGAACAGCTAAAAAAATTATCTCCAGAGAAATTTAATCAACAATTATCAGTAGCCTTCGATCTGCAGTTAGGAAAGTGCTACTTAGAAAGTGAACGTCTCACCTTTCCTCTAAAGGGTCGTTATGCGCGCAGCTTCGCTGCGCATCGCTTAGCGCTGATTGGTGATGCCGCGCACACATTGCATCCTCTAGCCGGTCAGGGAGTAAATCTAGGCTTTATGGATGTCGCAGAATTAGTTTGTGAATTACGACGTTTAAATCAACACGGGAAGGATATTGGCGAATACACATATCTGCGTCGCTATGAGCGCCGCCGTAAATATAAGACAGCCGTAATGTTAGCTAACATACATGGCCTCCATGTATTATTTAATGGAAGTTATAACGCAAAAAAAATTTTGCGCGGAGTCGGATTGCGACTTGTAGATAGCTTGTCGACGGTTAAAATGAAGATAGTACATCAGGCGATGGGCTTAAATGATTTACCGGAATGTTTTTTGAGGAGTAACTGATCAGTAACTGCATTTTGTTACAGATAAATTTTAAAAAAATATAGGGAATAATTTAAAACATACAATAAATCTTTAGAATGCTAGGATCATAGCTTTTAATATTCAATTAAATTGACTATCTAAAAGTTGAGATCAACATAATATTTTAAAATCAAAGATCTAATAAAATTAGACATATCAATCGGAAAGAAAAATAAATCAGTGCTATGTCTCCCAAAGGTCTTAAATGTTATAATCAATAGATTCATCCACTAAAATTTTTAGTGTTTTTTAAACTGAAAAGACTGAGAGGATGGCATCCATAAAACTCGTCTTAGCTACTTATAAACCAACTATTCATTTACCTATAACGCGTAATACTTTCCGGCTGTCTTTTAGAATAAAAGACAGGATGCACTTTAATATATTAAATATTCAGTCATAGCCCTCTACTAAACTGCTTATTTTACATCTGAATAAAAATATAGAAAATTATTTAATGGTTAACACTATTAATAATTAATTAATAGTAATTAACTTTATAAAAATAGTGAGTAGCTAGCATTAATAATCGATAGTATAAGTAATAAGTTTCCTGAGGCTGCTTAGCTATATTTTTTTGAACAATTTTAGTAGTTGTTATAAAATCATAAAAACAACACTTTGTAGATTACTATATATAATATATATTAACTAAATGAGTAGGGTGTGTCAAATTAATTCTCTAGCTTATTCTAGATATGAGAAAAGATAAAACCTCTGAGTTCAGTTTGATCTTTTAGATAAAAATATGCGTATAGATTAATTTTTATAAAGCAACTTTAATAGTATTATCTTATATTGATATAGAAGATTCGCTCTTCGCATAGATCCTGTAATATATATAGAGAGATAAAACGTTTTTATCAAACTATGATATCATAAGTGTTTATATTTCTATTTTTTTAAAAAATTCATACTAATTTTTTCTATTATATATATAAAACTATTTTTCTTTAAAAATTAAAAATTCTTCTTTTAAAGAAATATTTAAAAGGGGATCTATAAATATGTAAATGCTATTTAGCATAAAAGTTTAGATTTTACTAAAAAATTTATTTTCGCAATAGTGTGCGTGTCATTTTTCAATAAAAACGTTCAACGCGTAAGGGAGCATTTAGAATAATGCAATATTTAACTTTTAAATCAATAGAGACCAATAGATAAAACAGGTAATATATTTTAACGTCGCGCGCACAAATATATATTTGTGCGTTTAATATGAATAACTAAAATTTTAGGCAAATGGTTAGGTCACTGGCCCCAATGCTAATGGAGGAGAGGAAAGTGCCACTAAAATTGAACTCAGAATTAGAATGACTATTCAACTTATAGCGTGCGTTTATCGAGTTTTGATTTAAGCTGATATAAGTGACAAAACTTACGGTTTTACTCTCTCTTTGCGTCTTTAACCTCTAAAGAAGTTCTCTCTCCGGGTTCGTATTCCAAGCCAGATAAAAGGAAAAAATTAGTCGTTTCCCTTCTGCAATTCAAAGGCGTGCTTAAATCAATTTTCAGGAGAAACAGATTGAGTTATCAGCATAAAACGCACCTAAACTTTTAATGACATTAGTATCGATGTAATATGGCTATTTATAAACTTAATGAAAAATTCAAAATAACATATTACTCGGCTTCAAGACAATTATTTTACTACGGTATATAGATATATTTCAGCAATAAACTATCTTAATTAAATTAAAAAGTACACTAATAGCCAGAAACTTCTATCCTTCACCTTAGGGCCAATTCGATTCATATCCGACTATGAGATTAGAATACTCACCTTAAGTCACTTTTTCTGAAGATAGCTTTAGTGTGCTTCTGAGGCTGCCGTACTCGTTCTACTTTTAAGGGATTTATTATTTTAGTATATGAGCCGTCTATGTGTCTCTGTAGTTTTGATATGAGATGTATTGAGTAAAAATACCAGAGTTCAAGTGCATTTTTATAACCTCTACTCTACTACTATGATAAATCGTCATTTATATATTTTTACCTAACTGAAATACAGAATCCCTACGTTGAATCTCTCCTTATATTAAGTGCCATCTTAATTGCTAAATTTTAAGAAAATGCCAGGTTGGGTTCGTATCATATCGAGTAGTTTACATCTATAGGATCTTAAAAATTGTTGTAAATTCATCAATAATAATATCTTGTTATCATGTTCTGCGAATACTGATATGGTGATGGGTACGGATGTAGACTTGATTATTTAAAAAGCCTCATTTAAAAGCTTATGATCTTGGAAGTACTTTCAATTTAAATTGAGGAAGAATAATAGAGATGTCATGATTTTAAGCGAAGTAAGTTGTATTTAGAGACTTTCTATGTCTACGTATATCCGGAGTTTCCGCATGCTTATTAGCAATAATTTTTGGCTTGTATTTAGAGACTTTCTATGTCTACGTATATCCGGAGTTTCCGCATGCTTATTAGCAATAATTTTTGGCTTGTTAGCTTAATTATATGCGAGAATTTATTGATCTATTTAGAAACAATATAGATTGTATAAGGTAAATATTTAATGTAGTATTTTAACTTTATCTTATCAAGGTCTAATGTTTAATACGTTATCGCCTAGCATTGTATCTGAAAACATGAATAACTTTTTAACAAAATAATTTTATCGGGTACGGCTTAGAGAGTCGAATAAATTTTATAGAAAGGATTAGCGGCTCTTCCAAAGGATAGAGCTCCGGTATTTTTATCTGAAAGGAGTAGACTTCTATACGGGTTTATATGAAAGTCTACTTTTAAAAATTCTAGACGTAAAAGATTGCTATATGCACCGTCTCTATCTTTTCTTTACTCTTAGTGCTCTTAAAATAACTAATTTAGTATGACGAATTTAATGATAATATACCAGGAAAAATAAAACGAACTCAGTCTTTTTATCCGGTGAGTATTACGTTTAGCTAGCATTGCGTTTATTTATATTAATATGTTTTTCGATAGCAAATATTTACCGTAAGAATGAAAATAAGATAATAATAAAAAGACTCTGTACAAACTGAATTATCTTCTTGATAGAAGGTTTAGGATACTTTAAGATATCTCCCAAAATTTTTTTGCTAGTTTTTAAGTGCAATGATTAAAAATAACAAGCTACATATTTCAAATTTACGTCGTGAATATAGACAAGGAGCGCTAAGACGGAGCGACTTGAGCGCCAATCCACTCGATCTGTTCGCAGTGTGGTTGCAGCAAGCTCGAGAGAGAGGCCTGACTGACCCTACCGCCATGTCTATTGCCACCGTAGATGAAAATAGACAACCCTATCAACGTATCGTTTTATTAAAATATTTTGACGAAAAGGGACTGGTGTTTTATACCAGCCTGGCTAGCCGTAAAGGGAAGCAACTTACGAAAAATCCGCAGATCAGCTTGCTGTTCCCATGGCACACGATTGAGCGTCAGGTAATTTTCTTGGGTAAAGTAGAGCGTATAATAACACCAGAAGTACTGAAATATTTTCAAAGCCGACCGAAATATAGCCAGATTAGCACCTGGGTTGCTCAACAGTCTTCACATGTCGCCTCTCGCCTCACTCTCGAAAGCAAATTCCTTGAACTGATGCATAGATTTCAAAAAATTGCAGTACCAATACCGATGTCTTGGGGAGGATTCCGTGTCAAAGTCGACTCAGTAGAATTCTGGCAAGGAAGGACTCGACGCCTACATGACCGTTTTTTGTATCAAAGGAATAAGGATAACTGGAAAATCAATCGTCTGGCTCCGTAAATAAAGAAATGTCTATTAATAAATAAGTCCGAGATCGGTGATACTTTATCCCATAAGCCATATAAACTGTTACACCAAAGGGGTAATTGCGCTGTAATCAAATATATACAGCCCCGGCTAATTTCACTAAAGTTAAATTAGCTTTGATAAACGACTCAAGTAATATTGAGACATAAAATAATGGCTACATTTCAAATAGAAGCTTTTAGAATCTTATAAAAATTAGATCCGTCTTTAATTAGAATGGGTCTACATATTGAGTCAAATCAATTAAAACTATTTAGTAGTTAAAACGAAGTATTTTCCCATCAAAATTTCGGACGTCTCTTTTGGGCTTAATCTAATATTTTTCTTAATACAGTATAAATTTTATGTGTGGTTTTGCGTACTAAAAAATCTATATATGACATGTGGCGCGTTGGGCTATTTTATTTTACTTATTTTTTACTTAGGATTTTACAGTTACGAATTAATTTAAATACTGGAAAATATCAAGAGCGCAGTTATTTCTATTTTATATTTAAATAGTGCTTAAAACACCGATAGATTGTTTACCGGGTTTAGAATATTAGTTCTATAATATCCCGTATTAGTTTTTAATGTATACATGGCACCTTTATTAATTTCTGATCGCGATAGCGAGAAATTCCTTTTGGTTTTTTTATAGTTTTTCTCAAAATCAGTATTACTATCTAGTTCTTAACTTCGATATTTGTATTTATACCGAGACTAATTAATCTGAATTAGGATAAATAATTTTATTTCACTAGATTAGTCAACGACTAGAATGCAAGATTCTAATTCAAAATAATAAGAATTAGTTTAATTTTTTTTAAGCGATTAACATTTATTTATAATAGCCTCCGGTAGATCTGCCAGACTATTTAGTACCCAATCAGCTAATTTTTTGCCTTGTTCCGTTATCCGCTCTCCGGTTCGAACCAAAACTTTGGTGCCAACACCCGCTGCTCTCCCCGCCTGCATATCTTCCAGTCTATCCCCCACAATATAGGAGGCGGCCATATCAATATTTAGTTCATGCAATGCGCGTAATAACATGCCCGGCTCCGGTTTACGGCACTTACATACTTGTCGATACTTTCTTATTAAAGCTTCTGGATGATGTGGGCAGAAATAAATGCCTTCGAGGTCAAGATTATGATTAATGAGTGACTGATTCATCCATTTAGTCAAATAAATAAAATCGTCTTCACTGAATTTACCTCGGGCAATACCGGATTGATTGGTAACTAAAACTCGTATAAAACCCATTTCTTTAAGCCTTTGACAGGCTTCAAGCACTCCTTTAATAAAATGAAAATGGTTGACTGCATAAACGTAGCCATGATCAATATTAATGGTTCCATCTCGGTCGAGAAAAATAGCTGGAATGCGCATTGTGTTGGTTTCTTTATTTCTATAGATGTAAAATCTGATAAATATTTCATATTTGCACGTACTCTATTTTTTTAAATGCTTACTTTTATTATAGCTTTCCTGGCTGAGTTAGAATAATAAAAGTATTATTAAACTTTTAATTTTATTAAAATACTTAAAATATGCGTGGTTGCTACTACTTTCTTCTATTTTTGTTCTGCTATTATGCATGTTGTTCGGAATAAAATTACGATCTGTTGTAATTTTATCTGGTAAAGATATTTTTTTGCATTAAGAGATTCTAAAAGAACATAGCTCTTGTCCGGAGCTAGTCGAAGTATTAAATCTAATTTAACTGCCCTAAATGTACTAATAGGCGTATTCAATCGTATTGAGGTAATATTCAATGTTTTAACCCAAATTCTTATCTGGTGATAAAAAATTTTCGTTAACTTTTAATTAAAAAATTCCATAAGTATATTTATCTAAATATCAAGAAAGGCTCCTTGCGATTTAATCCGATTGAGTAAGCGAGATCTTACCAATAAGGCAAGATCTAATTGAAAAACATATTGAGTGAAAATAAATAATTCCTCACTACTCTTCCTATACGCCTGTGATTTTCAATGCGAAAGCATTACTGTAATAGAAAGTTAGTAGCTAGCTCGCTATTTTTACTCACTGATAGCATCTTGATGCTATCACAAAACATCAACCTGAGATTGATATGACTATTAAGATCTCCTAATCGGCCTAGAAATGAGTATTATGAAGCATACTTTCAATTACAAAAGGTATTATGATCCGTATTTATTTAATTGAAGACTAACATTAGATCAGTATTTTAATCGACGATTCGTATCTTCTATAAGTAAGTAAATCTCATTAATTTTCACGATACTGTTAGCATTAATATAATTACGGACCTGCTATTCATACGAATACTGAAATGTACGTTTATGGCGTAGATCCTACCCTGTCTTTCGAGTAAATTTCTATATAAATACTAAATAGATATAGATCATTAAAAATATATTATTTACTCAATTTTATCTAATTTTAATCTATATAGATATCATTATTTTAATTAATATAAGAGAGGCATATTTATATATAATTAATATGTTCCTAGTATCATATTAAGACATTTTAAATATTAAAGACAGTGATGTTAATACTATTTCTTATTAAGAAATAACATATTATTACTGATAGCGTTCTAATATTTTATTTTTATTCAGTTAAGCGATGATCTGAGTATTTAGTATGACATCTATAAAATGTTTCATCATAAGCATATTAATATATAAGTATTTATACTATTCTATAGTGTATAAGAATTAGATATCTATGGTAGATTTAAGTCTACCATAGATATCTAATTACTAATTGAATCTTGTTACTATGGAGTCTATAGATATGAAAAAAGATCTAAATCATATCAAAATCGACACTATCGTAGATAGTGATGTATTAGCAGTCATAATAAAATAAATATAAAAATAGTAAAGTTTAAGCAAATATGCTAATTATGACAGCGCTTAGAAATCAATATATCAAACTTAATATCTAAAAATTATTTGAAAGAAATCAGATATTAATTCTAGACCAACGAGTTTTTTTAATTGAAATATAGTATAAATTAGTAGCAATTTTATTTTTTATTACGACTACTTCAAAAAATAAAATTGCTTGGTAAATCAATAAACTATTTTTATATCAATTGTTTAAATAAATTAATGAACAAAGCTACGGAATGATTCTATATCAAGCACTTAGAATCTGAATTCGTAAAGATACTTGATTTAACAGTACTGTACAATACATTCTAAGACTACTGATTCTAATCTAGTTAGATAGCATGCTATTCATTAAAATAAAATTAAGAGATAAGCTTAATGTTCGTATTAAATTTATATATATTCTACATGGTTTACATAAATTTTCATATATAAAATATTAAGTTTTTGTTATGCTATAATGATAATTATCATATTTTATAAATAACGCATGTCAAAATTTAACAGTCAGTAGACTAAAATGCTTGTCTTTTAATATAAATATAGTTTTATCAATATATCTGATACACTATATTTTATAACTATATTCATGAGTGATAGGTAAACCTGTATAAACATTACTTCGATATATATCGAAATTTAAGTTTTTAAAAAAATCTATTAACAAATATTTTTCTATACATACTATTTTTTTACTTAGTTTTACTGACTAATTTTCTAAGTCAGAATATTAATAAATATGCATTTAGGAAAACATTTTTATCTAATATCCTAGATTTATAATTATAAAATAAAAAAATATCTCTCTTATAAGTTGTTAGACTACATATAGTACAGGAGCCTCCTAAAAGTATTGCGATAAAGACTAAGATGATCGAAACAATAAGCTTTAAGTTATATATAACATAATAAAAATTTGTGGGTCTAGTTTTATAAAAATTCAATAATATTTTTATTTTTAATTTCTCCTAGATTTTTTTAATAAAAAGTCTAGTAGTTCGTCAATCATCAATTTTAAATTTATTTAAATTAACAAAAGAGCTTACTTCTTTCAATGTGAAAGACGATAAAAATATTTTGAAAAATTGGTAATTTTCTATTTAGAAGTCTAGCACTACTTATTTCTGTCTAGCTATACAGCTATCATTGTTCGGATAAAAATTAATTTTACTTATAAAATTATTTCAGTGATTTTATAAGTAAAATTCCGAAATAATATAGATCTAAGATCAGAAGCTCTTTAATTCGACTAGGCTTGCGTTAAGATAACTAAGATAGATGAGAATAGACGAGCAGTTACTCCATAAAAACTGATTTTTTAAATAAAAAATCAGTCGCATATTCCTGACACTTCTCTAATATGATAAAATGCATCACTATAGATCATGGAGATAAGGATTAGGTTATTTTAATTCTTATTATTATGTATGAGTGACAGCATTATCTTTAATTGCTATTTCTTTATAGTAAAATTGAAAGTATACATGTAAGGTTAGAGTCATAAAATTTATCTATTCTTATAAACTTAAGGGAATCCACGCATACAATCGTTCAATTCAAAAAAGAGAGGCTCATATATGCCTTATGTGACGGGACTAAAGACTATTTGGACTGATGATTCCAGGGTTCCATACCAATCTTTATCACATAATTCATGCAGCTGGTAAGTGATTCGCCGTTTGGAAATACGATATCTGGATCAATATCAGCAAGAGGACGGAGCATGAATTCACGATCTTTTAAACCATAATGTGGCACTGTTAGACGATTAGTGTCAAGAATCTCATTCGCATATAGAATGATGTCTAAGTCAATAAGACGGGGCCCCCAACGCTCAACTCCAGGTATTCGACCCTGATAGCGCTCTATGGCCTGAGTATGATCAAGTAACCTTTCGGGCGATAAGAGAGTGTCTAGTGCTGCAACTGCGTTGAGAAAGTCTGGTTGGTTTTGTGGCCCCATCGGCTTAGATCGGTAGAAAGGAGAGTAAGCAATTAGCTTAGTCTTTGGCATACTCCCAAGGGAGTACAGAGCGGCTGTAATTTGCCGAAACGGCTGCCCTAGGTTGCTACCGAGAGCGATATAAATTCGAAACACAATGATTCCCCTCTATCGAATCTTGTATGTTCTGAGAACTACCCCGAAATAGTAATTGATTACTAAGCGCACTCAGCATCTCTTGTTGACGCAAGCGCGTAGCTAGCTGAAATTCGTGCCACCACTCGGATAAATACAACATGTCTTTATTCTCCTCTACTTGTGCGCGAAGCACGAGAAAATCGTAAGCTTCTAAAAACTGTGGATGCTCCATTAGCCTGTCTGTGCGCTTAGCTTGCCGGCGGGACAGGCGTAGTTGCAACTGCCAAATATCTCGCACTAATGTCGTAATGCGTTTTGGAATAGCTAATGAGCTGCACTGCTCATCTAATACATCATTCATTGCTTTCGAAAAAGCATCGTAGTAGCCCAGGGAATTTTTCTGAGCCAGCTTCCGGGCGTGCTCAAGAACTGGATGCCATAACATCGTAGCAAATAAAAATGCCGGTGTGACGCGGATACCATTTTGTAAATTACAGTCGATATTTTTCAAAGCTTGCACTAGAGTTCGTTCTATTAGCGTAGAGTGATCTGGCGAAAAATAACGAGTAATGAGCGGGAATAATGGCTGAAGTAACTGATGTTTACATAAGTATAGGTAAGCCGGATAGCCATAGCCTGTTAGTAACAGCTTAAGAGATTCTTCGAATAGACGTGCGGGTGGAATGTCGCGCAGTAGCGAAGCTAGACGCGAGATCGGCGCTGCGGTCTTTCCACTAATGGGCATGCCTAGCTTTGCAGAAAAGCGCACCGCTCTTAGCATACGTACTGGATCTTCCCGATAACGGGTTTCTGGATCGCCAATTAGACGAATGACGCCTTTTTTTAAATCGCGCCAGCCATGAACATAATCACGTAGAGTGAAGTCGGCTACCCCGTAGTATAGACTATTGATAGTGAAATCGCGACGCTGAGCGTCTTCTTCAATAGATCCGAAAATATTGTCTCGTAGCAACATGCCGTTTTGTGCTTTCTTCAAAGAATTTTTATCAGACTCTAGGATTGGTTCGTGGTGTCCTCGAAAGGTAGCAACCTCAATAGTTTCCGGACCAAATATTATGTGCGCCAAACGGAAACGACGCCCGACTAGGCGGCAATTTCGGAATAACGTACGTACTTGATCTGGTGTAGCATTAGTGGTTATATCAAAATCTTTTGGCTTTATTCCTAATAAAAGATCGCGTACACCTCCACCGACTAAATAGGACTGATATCCGGCTTTGTTTAGACGGTAAAGTACCTTCAGAGCATTTTTACTGATATCTCTCCGAGAGATCGAGTGTTCTTCGCGCGAAATGGTAGTCATCGAGTTAATTGCTCGTACGGAGAATGGCGCCTATTATGCATGTACTTCAGGAATATTCTGAGTCGGAGTCGCCTTTCCGTTGTGCTTATCTGAATATCTTTTTGGTATAGTGCGCACTTTTTTCGCCGTAAGTTTTCGCGAGCTAAGATTTTAGCACTGATAAGAGCGTCGTGATGCTTTAGCTTGTCATAGCGCATGGGTCTATTGCAAAAAAAATTGACTAATCGGGTAAAAATGGTACACCTCGATGTACACGGATACTAAATATGGGATTTCCTGGTATTAGATTTGGTTCTAACCGAGTGTCATCCCTGATATTCAGTCTTCATTTTAATACATTATCTATTAAAATCAGCTACTAGCTCGATTAGTTGTCACATTAATACGTTGATATAGCTTGGCATTTTTAGAGTATATCACTTTATTAAAAAGCTATCTGTTTCTCTCAGATTGCTACTAATCTCTTAAAGCTATATATATAAACCGACTATCAGACATGCCTCGACGCGGCAAGTGTCAATTTTTGTGTCTCAGGATTTACAGTGGCCAGGATCTTTGTATTTAAGCTTTTTGGTGTTTTTCTATCTTTTTGATCAGCTTACATTCATGATCGAGGTCGCACAGTTCGAGACTAAATTCTTCTTCCTGTTCGGACCGGTCAATCGAGTCTGATAAATGAACTGCTTCGTCTCCCATGTAGGAGTCTCGCGTGTAGGATGAGATACAATTGACTTTATTTATAAGTTAACCGCGTCTTGCCTCAAGAGTACGCCTAAGGTGCGATAGGTGAATGCCTTTCATATGCCTTTAAGAAGATTTATATATGGTAATCCCCCATTCTGACGCTTGTAATAATACTTAAGGAGTCAGTTTTAAGATTTTGCTTTTCTTGCATGCTATTTTTCCCTTTATACAATACGCGTGGGTTACTGAGCCTGCTGTGCTGTGGGAAGCGAGGGCGCTATAGATAGAAGAATGAAGGTGGAATTAGCAATGATTTTTGAAGCCCCCCGATAATTCTATGTTTTAAAGAGTCAAATATGTATGAATTAATCGGTTATTAATTACTTCGTACGCAACCTACTTTTATTAAAAACCATAATGTACTATATACTGACTGATATTTAAATGATCAGTCAGTGTTTTCTATATGAGAATATCAGCTTCTGGTTTCCAGGTTAGCATTGAAGAAAGCTACATGGGCCACATGCATTTAGCCTATGTGGGTAATTTATTGACTACTATTTTAAAATAGTAGTCCGAACATTTTAACTGATTTTAGGGATGCTCGATATTTTGTATAACTATTTTTTTATTTGATTGAAAAATCTCATATTAGTGAAAATTAAAGTGTAAAGATTAGGTTTTTGAAATAAAAATATGACGACAGAAGTTCATTAAGCCTACTTGAATGAGTACGGTACGCCTTCACTATTCGACTCAATCACACTGACTATGGATCTATGGGTCCATATTTACATAGCATATGTAAATGAGAATCTGTCGTTTATAAAAGGCGAGACGCGCATGTTAAAAAGTTTTATTTGCTCCGTATATAAACTTAATAATGTCACATTTACTGTAAACTGACGAACATTCTAGTAGCTCAATACTCTAGGTATTGAGAAGCCCCGTCCGATTGAGATAGAGCTAATGTGTCAAACTAACTGATCTTTTCCCTACTGTACTGCTACATGCCCGCTTATCAAGCGGCTACTTTTGATCATAGCTGCAAGATTACCGGAGGAGCTTTCTCTTAGTGATCAACATTTGAATTTTAATTTTTACTGTATGATCGAATCTTTATTACCTAACAAATAAGAAGTGCATCTATAAGTACAGTAAGATTAATAAAAAATACTCTTGTCTAGTTTTTTGTGACGGTGCGTGCCACTTTAAACTAAAGGAAATAAAGTACTGGTCATATTTTTCGAAAAGATAGTAGACATGAAGTAATACTATCGCTAGTATTTGTCCTTACTGGAAGGATGGCTGAGTGGTTTAAAGCAACGGTCTTGAAAACCGTCGAGCGTAAAAGCTCCCAGAGTTCGAATCTCTGTCCTTCCGTAAATTCCCCAAAAATTTTTATGATTAAACTAGAATGCCTTCATGAATAAAAATAAATTTCCGCGTAAATTCATTACCCCGTGCTTTTATGGATCAGTTTTGTAAAAATAGATCATTTTATTTTAAAACTTGCAATCGCCCTCTCATGGTAGATAAACGATACGACAATCAGATAATAATTTAAACAGTAATTATCTTAATACTAATAAGTAGCATTGTTACTTGCCTAAAGAATTAAAATAGTAGTTAGAAATATATATATTTCTAACTACTATTTATGACTTTTAAATATGAATAATCCGAGATAGCACCGATCTCTTCGATCATAAAAGTATCTCAGGGTTCCATATACTAAATACTTATTAATATTTTTTATTAGGTCTTTTTATTAGCTCATAAAATAAATTCTATGTCCTACTAAATTTTTTAGTATCAATAGAAATTGAAGAAAAAGATTTTCTGACGAACCGTATATTTAATTTACGTGCCCGCTATGCATACCTAGATAAATTAAAATATTCAAGATCAAGATAAATATTTTTATATATTAGCACATATCTTAACGCTTATTATTACTTACTCATTTTTAACATCATAGATTTTTCGAATTACAAAAAATTAAAAATGGGTAATTTAAAGAAAACTCTCAAAAGACCTCATATTCAGTGAAATTACTTAACTAAGGCTATCGGTTGTAGATCAGCCTATGGTTCGGTATGAGAGGCTGATAACAAAATTAAAGCTGATCGAATAATGATTAATGCATCTTAAAAAGATTCAGAAATCTATTTTCGAAATTTTAATGTCGCTAGTTTTTTAAAGCATAAATATATTAGTGATAATAGTTTTCTTAAACTAATATAAGAAAATACGCCTGTTACTATTCTCAATATTTTTCTGAATTTTATAAAAATGACAATCATATTATATTTTATTACCGATATTTAATTGCTATCAAAAAACTTTATATATCAAGTATAAATACGCATTTCAAAAAAATTATTGAATTTGTTTTTAAAATAGTAAATATGAATAATAAATACTAATTAATATTTTAATGATATAAAATTAATAAGATATATCTGTTTATAAAATATAAAATATTTCAATATGGAAACATTCCTTATCATTTTGTAAAAAATATTAAAGTATATAATTAAATTTATTAATTTTAATAAAATCTTACGGTTCTATTAATATATAGAAGGATATAAAAATTTTTTAAAAGAAATAATTTTCTTTAGATGTATAATATCAGTATTATTGTTAATATTTATTAAAAATACTTACCCAATTTACTGCTTTTATTTAAATATTTATTTATAATTTTAAATTAAGCTGATAAGAAAAAATTTGTTTATATTTTTATAAATATAAACATCAATCAAAAATTGACACTTTTAAAAAACTTGTGAATATTTACTAATCTTTTTTTTATTTTTATCATCTAAATAAAGGTAACTTTAATACGCTTTATAATTAAAATTTTTTTAAAATAGAAAATAGAGATCACAAAGATGCTGATTATCATTTAAAGATATAAAAATATAAAATGTATGATTAGTATCATATAAAATGAGTACGCTATAATTAAAGTACATATGGCACTGGGGTAGACTTGAGTGATAGATATAGATTCTCATGCTTGTAATCGGTGATTTACTAGATATAGAAATTTATTTTTAGCTAATTTCTAATATCACCATCAGCAATATTTTCTATGTTTTAATTGTCTTGATTCTTTTTTTATATGGATTTTAAAATATGCCTTCAATAAAGAGTACAATTTATTTAAAAATAAAAATCGTTTTTCGTCTAGATATTATTGCGCCACCTACTATCGGAGACTATATTGATGCAATATATTCACGATATGTTATCTAATAATATAAAATTAAACGTAATTAAGTGCGGACTTGGAATCACGTCTCTAAAGTATCCTTCGTCCCTTAAGATATTTTAAGATAAGGTTCTACCGTTAAGATCACCCCCTTTTTTATTTATTCAAAATATTAGTGAATACGCCTAAACTTTACTCTACGCTCACTTAGATTTTAAAGGGGCACCCCTCCTCTTTTTTTCGTAGCAAGCGAAGCTGCAGCATCTTTCAAACCTAGTCGCACAACTCGGACACTGAATAAATAGCAGGTGGCATTTTTCATTTTTGCAGTTAGTGTGCGTATCACACGAAATGCCACACTGGTGGCAATGTGCAATCACATCATCAGTAATCTGCTCGGTCATTCTCTCATCGAAGACAAAGTTTTTCCCAATAAACTTAATGGGCAGCCCTTGCTCCTTCGCTTGACGTACGTATTCAATAATACCACCTTCTAAATGGTAGACGTTTCTAAACCCTTTGTGCCGCAAGTAAGCGCTGGCTTTTTCACAACGAATTCCGCCAGTACAGTAGAGAATAATATTTTTTCCTTTTTTTCCTTGTAGCATTTCAGCCGCTATAGGTAGCTGCTCTCGAAAGGTAGAAGAGTGCACTTTAATAGCTTTTTTAAAATGTCCTACTTCATACTCATAGTAATTACGCATATCAACAAGTAATGTGTTCGGATCGTCGATCATTTGATTGACACGCTCAGCTCGGAGGTATTCGCCAACATCTTCTGGATTGAAGCTATCGTCATCAATACCGTCAGCCACGATACGCTCGCGAACTTTTAGGCGCAATACCCAAAAAGATTTACCGTGATCTTCGATTGCAAGATTCAGGCGCACTTGATTTAATGCAGGATATAAAGAAAATAGCATGCTTTTAAAAGTAGAAAAATTACTTTTTAGCACGCTAATTTGTGCATTAATACCCTCTTTAGCGACGTAAATACGACCAAGTATGTTTAATCTTTTGAACTGGATATAAAGATTATCACGAAATGTTTTTGGATCATGTATGTTAAAATATTTATAAAAAGAAAGGGTGATACGAGGTTCGACCTCATCGAGAATGGCTGACTTTAGTTCTTTATTAGAGACTCTATTATGTAACGCTGACATTGCTAGATTTTATTCTCCTTCTAAAAGCGATCGATTTATTGTAAGTCCGAATAATACCCGAAAATAGCGCTATGTCTACTATCAGACCGAATTGCGATGCTCTGACTATAAAATTTACACTTTAGTGAAGAGCATGATCAGAGGCCTAACTTACTTTGCACCCATATAAGATCCTTCTAATCTATCAGTCCCTAGACTAAAATTGTCTTTAGTGTCGCCCAGAAATATCGACGTCGATCTAAAATAAAGTGCACTTACGGACTTTATGTGCCTTTGTAAAAAGGCGTATCGTCTCGAGTCTATGCCCCCACATTGATTGTTATTAGGATACCTGGGCCACTAAAGTGGTGTAACGAGCACATACTTACAAAT
>CAXKXX010000008.1:0-42215 GCA_964059975.1 Serratia symbiotica | reverse complement strand
CACGTTGACTGCCCAGGGCACGCAGACTACGTGAAAAATATGATTACCGGTGCTGCACAGATGGACGGCGCTATACTCGTAGTAGCTGCAACTGATGGCCCAATGCCTCAAACACGAGAGCATATTCTTCTGGGGCGCCAGGTTGGCGTTCCCTTCATGATTGTATTTATAAATAAGTGCGACATGGTTGATGATGAAGAACTGCTAGAATTAGTAGAGATGGAAGTTCGTGAATTACTATCTATCTACGATTTTCCCGGGGATGATTTACCAATAGTACGTGGTTCTGCGCTAAAAGCATTAGAAGGGGATACGTATTGGGAAGCTAAAATTATCGAGCTCTCTAATCACCTAGACACTTATATTCCAGAACCAGAGCGCGCCATCGACAAATCGTTCCTGCTTCCTATTGAAGACGTATTTTCAATTTCTGGTCGCGGTACGGTTGTTACTGGTCGTGTTGAGAGCGGTATCATTAAAGTTGGAGAAGATGTTGAAATTGTTGGTATTAAAGATACTGTAAAGTCCACTTGTACTGGCGTTGAAATGTTCCGTAAACTGTTAGACGAAGGCCGTGCGGGGGAAAATGTAGGCGTTCTGCTTCGTGGGATTAAGCGTGAAGATATCGAACGCGGTCAAGTTTTAGCGAAACCGGGCTCTATTAAACCACATAAGCAATTTAATGCAGAAGTGTATATTTTAAGTAAAGAAGAAGGCGGGCGGCACACACCCTTCTTTAAAGGCTATCGCCCACAGTTTTACTTCCGGACTACTGACGTAACTGGCACTATTGAACTGCCAGAGGACGTTGAGATGGTTATGCCAGGCGATAAAATAAGCATGGTCGTTACTCTAATTCATCCAATCGCAATGAACGAAGGATTACGATTTGCCATCCGTGAAGGTGGGCGCACTGTTGGTGCGGGCGTTGTTGCTACAATTATTGCGTAATCACCGATTAATATTTTTTAACTTATAAAGGGGCACTTCGGCGTCTTCTTTCATTCTATTCATAAAGATACAGCTACTTAACGGGGTGGGGGCCTACATTTTTTTAAAAACCGACTGCAACTGAAATAATAGAGACATATTTAGTATATTACCAACCTCTATTTGCTTACTGATTCATTTTGCGTATAATGCGCGAGCTACTCCAGTTAAGGTGTGCCTAACTTTATCGAGTTATATAAGTAACAAATGGTTTAAATTTTAAAATACTCTTAAATCGAGAGTAATATGCTGCACACTACTCTCCTTTTTTTAACCGAAAAAAGGAGAGTAGTAACTCTATACTTATAAATAATTGGAGCTCTGGTCTCATGCAGAACCAAAGAATCCGTATCCGTCTAAAAGCCTTTGATCATCGCTTAATCGATCGATCGACCGCAGAAATAGTCGAGACTGCAAAGCGAACGGGCGCGCAAGTACGTGGTCCGATCCCACTGCCGACTCGAAAAGAGCGCTTCACAGTGCTGATATCGCCACACGTTAATAAAAACGCGCGGGATCAGTACGAAATTCGCACTCATAAGCGTCTAGTTGATATCGTTGAACCAACCGAGAAAACCGTTGACGCACTAATGCGCCTAGATTTAGCTTCTGGTGTAGACGTGCAGATCAGCCTTGGTTAATTAGGTTATTGGGCGTCAGGGAGGTTGAAGCAATGATTGGTTTGGTCGGTAAAAAATTGGGTATGACACGTATCTTTACAAAAGATGGCGCTTCTATCCCAGTAACCGTAATTAAAATTGAAGTGAACCGGGTGACTCAGGTGAAAGACCTGAACAGAGATGGCTACCACGCTATTCAAGTAACTACTGGTAGTAAAAAAACTAATCGTGTAACGAAGCCAGAAGCGGGCCATTTCACTAAGGCCGGCGTTGAGGCGGGCATCGGTCTATGGGAATTTCGGCTCGAAAAAGCACAAGATCTTAAGGTAGGTCAAGATATCAGTGTAGAAACCTTCATGGGCGTTAAAAAAGTTGATGTTACCGGTAATTCTAAAGGAAAGGGTTTTGCCGGAACCGTAAAACGCTGGAACTTTCGCACTCAAGATGCTACTCATGGAAACTCACTATCTCACCGTGTTCCTGGTTCTATCGGTCAAAATCAGACTCCTGGAAAAGTGTTTCGAGGTAAGAAAATGGCTGGTCATCTAGGCGACGATCGTGTCACCGTTCAAAGTTTAGAGCTAATACGTATTGATACTGAGCGCAATTTGCTTCTTGTTAAAGGGGCCGTGCCGGGCGCGACTGGTAGCAATCTCATTGTTAAACCAGCCATAAAAGCGTAAAGGAAGGATCGTAATGGAATTAGTACTGAAAGACGCAAAAAGCGCTCTAACTGTTTCCGAAGCCATATTCGGTCGCGATTTCAACGAAGCACTAGTACATCAGGTTGTTGTTGCTTATGCAGCAGGCTCTCGACAAGGTACTCGTGCTCAAAAAAACCGAGGCGAAGTATCTGGTTCCGGGAAAAAACCATGGCGCCAAAAAGGTACTGGGCGCGCCAGAGCGGGCTCTTTAAGAAGCCCGCTCTGGCGCTCTGGCGGCGTAACTTTTGCCGCTAAGCCACAAAATCATAGTCAAAAAGTAAATAAAAAGATGTACCGTGGCGCCCTGCGAAGTATTCTATCGGAACTCATACGCCGCAATCGCCTTATCCTCGTTGAACAATTCTCATTACAAGCACCCAGAACTAAGCTCCTAACACAAAAATTGAAGGAGATGGCGCTACAAAACGTGCTGATCATAACTTGCAAACTAGACGAGAATCTGCGTCTGGCTGCTCGAAACCTATATAAAGTCGACGTACGCGATATAAAAGGTATCGATCCAGTCAGCCTAATTGCTTTCGATCAGGTAGTCATTACCTCTGATGCCATAAAGCAAATCGAGGAGATGCTGGCATGATTCAAGAAGAACGCTTGATGAAAGTGCTGCGCGCACCACACGTATCTGAAAAAGCATCTGCGGTGATAGAAAAAAGTAACACTATTGTTCTTAAAGTCGCCAAAAATACGAATAAAGCAGAAATAAAAGCCGCAGTACAAAAACTTTTTTCAGTAGCAGTGCAAGATGTAAATACAGCAATAGTTAAAGGGAAATATAAACGTCATGGCAAGCATACTAGCCGCCGTAGTAACTGGAAAAAAGCCTACATCACCTTAAAAAAGGGTCAAAATCTAGACTTCATAAGGGGCGCTGAGTGAGTCGGAGAGAGGAGCAAGAAAATGACAGCTATCAAATGTAAGCCCACATCTCCGGGGCGTCGCCATGTCGTAAAAGTGACCAACCCCGATTTACACAAAGGTAAGCCCCACGCCCCGCTACTTGAGAAACTAAGTAAAAGTGGCGGGCGCAATAATAATGGCCGCATTACCACCCGTCATATTGGTGGCGGCCACAAACGGCACTATCGTCTTGTTGACTTTAAGCGTAATAAAGACGACATGCCCGCTGTAGTTGAACGTCTAGAATACGATCCGAACCGCTCTGCAAACATTGCACTGATTTTATATGCAGACGGTGAGCATCGCTACATCTTGGCACCAAAAGGCTTAAAAGCCGGGGCACGGGTTCAGTCTGGAATTGATGCCCCAATCAAATTGGGTAACACTTTACCAATTCGTAACATTCCAATGGGTGCAACAGTTCATAACATAGAAATGAAGCCACATAAAGGCGGCCAGATAGCGCGTTCTGCTGGGGCTTATGCTCAGATCATTGCTCGAGATGGTTCTTACGTAACGTTACGTCTACGATCTGGCGAAATGCGTAAAGTTTCAGTTGATTGCCGCGCAACCCTAGGTGAAGTTGGAAACACCGAACACATGCTGCGCGTTCTAGGAAAGGCAGGCGCCTCCCGTTGGCGCGGAGTTCGTCCGACCGTTCGCGGAACAGCAATGAATCCAGTCGATCATCCTCATGGAGGCGGAGAAGGACGAAACTTTGGTAAATCTCCGGTAACCCCCTGGGGAGCCCAGACAAAAGGTAAAAAAACCCGAAGTAATAAGCGTACTGATAAGTTCATCGTACGTCGCCGTAGTAAAAAATAATTAGAGGATAAGAGCCATGCCACGCTCTCTCAAGAAAGGTCCCTTTATTGACCTACACTTGCTGAATAAGGTAGAGAAAGCGGTAGAAAGCGGTGACAAGAAGCCCCTGCGCACCTGGTCCCGACGTTCAACGATATTTCCTAATATGATCGGTCTAACCATCGCCGTCCATAATGGACGGCAGCATGTACCAGTGTTTGTTTCTGACGAAATGGTCGGTCACAAGCTAGGTGAATTTGCGCCAACCCGCACTTATCGCGGTCATACGGCTGATAAAAAAGCTAAAAAAATGCTAAAGTAGGAGCAAAAGATGGAAATTACCGCTAAACATCGCCACGCTCGTTCTTCTGCTCAAAAAGTGCGCCTCGTTGCAGACCTAATTCGCGGCAAGAAAGTGTCGCAGGCTCTAGAAACTCTAACCTACACTAACAAGAAAGCCGCTAGTTTAGTTAAGAAAGTGCTGGAGTCCGCAATTGCTAACGCAGAACACAACAATGGTGCCGACATCGATGATCTAAAAGTCACGACAATCTTCATCGACGAAGGTGCCAGTATGAAACGCACTATGCCACGAGCAAAAGGTCGTGCAGATCGCATACTGAAGCGTACCAGCCATATTACTTTGGCCGTGTCCGATCGCTGAGACACTGGAGATTAGCAATGGGTCAGAAAGTACATCCGAATGGTATTCGCCTAGGCATCGTAAAACCTTGGAATTCTACTTGGTATGCGAATACTAAAGAATTCGCTGACAACCTAGACAGCGATTTTAAAGTGCGTCAGCTCCTATCTAAAGCACTGACGAAAGCATCCGTATCACGCGTCGTGATCGAGAGGCCAGCTAAGAGCATACGCGTTACTATTCACACGGCCCGCCCGGGTATCGTTATTGGCAAGAAGGGCGAAGATGTCGAAAAGTTGAGAAAAGTCGTAGCGCGCATCGCTGGTGTTCCCGCTCAGATTAATATCGCCGAAGTCCGTAAACCGGAAATCGAAGCTAAATTAGTAGCTGACAGTATTACTGCTCAGTTAGAGCGCCGCGTCATGTTTCGTCGCGCCATGAAGCGTGCCGTACAAAATGCAATGCGACTTGGTGCTAAAGGCATAAAAGTTGAAGTAAATGGCCGTCTTGGCGGAACAGAAATTGCGCGTACCGAATGGTACCGCGAGGGTCGTGTTCCATTACATACGTTACGGGCAGATATTGATTATAATACATCTGAAGCCCAAACCACCTACGGCGTCATTGGCGTTAAGGTATGGATCTGTAAAGGCGAGATTCTGGGTGGCATGACCGAGGTTGAACAAAAGGGGCCTACTCCTCAACCTAAAAAACAGCAGCGCAAGGCCCGCAAGTAAGTAGGTAATTAAGGAGAGTCGCTGATGCTACAACCAAAGCGTACAAAATTCCGTAAGATGCACAAGGGGCGCAATCGGGGTCTGGCACACGGCACAGACGTTAGCTTCGGCACTTTCGGCATGAAGGCCATAGGCCGTGGGCGTCTTACTGCTCGTCAAATCGAGTCTGCCCGCCGCGCTATGACTCGCGCCATTAAGCGTCAAGGTAAAATCTGGATCCGCATATTTCCAGATAAACCCATCACCGAAAAGCCGCTAGAAGTCCGAATGGGTAAAGGTAAAGGTAACGTAGAGTATTGGGTTTCCTTAGTTCAGCCCGGGAAAATATTATATGAAATAGATGGGGTGACAGAAGAGATTGCTCGCGAAGCTTTTAAATTGGCAGCTGCAAAACTTCCGTTCAAAACTACCTTTGTAACTAAAACGGTGATGTAATGAAAGCACAAGAGCTACGTGGAAAGAGCTCCGAAGAGCTAAAGAGCGAGCTACTTAGCCTATTGCGTGAACAGTTTAACTTGCGCATGCAATTGGCTAATGGCCAACTACAACAAACGCATCTGTTGAGGCGGGCACGTCGTAGCATCGCACGTGTTAAAACTTTGATGACTGAAAGCGGGTGTGCATAAATGACTGAGATTGTCCGTATTCTACAGGGGCGTGTTACCAGCGACAAGATGGAGAAATCTCTAGTGGTTGCTATTGAACGCAAAGTAAAACATCCAATTTACGGGAAATTTATTAAACGCACAACTAAACTACACGTACATGATGAAAATAACGAATGCAATGTCGGCGACGTGGTAGAAATCCGAGAATGTCGCCCAGTCTCTAAAACTAAGTCCTGGAGACTCGTTCGCGTTATAAATAAAGTAACTCTGCAATAAGTCCCTCAGCTATTTGCTTATTAAACGGCTCAAAAGGTGGGCCGTTTATTTTTTCTACCCATAGTTTAGTAGCAGTGCTACAATGTTCTGTCTTCAGTTATAGGGACCCTTAAAAATTAATATTTCTTAAATTCTTAAAGTAGTAGCCAACACTATTGGAGCATTAAAATGATCCAAGAACAGACTATGCTGAACGTCGCCGATAATTCCGGGGCACGTCGCGTAATGTGTATCAAGGTTCTAGGTGGTTCGCACCGCCGCTATGCAGGAGTCGGCGATATCCTAAAGATTACCATAAAGGAAGCGATTCCTCGCGGTAAGGTAAAGAAAGGTGATGTTCTGAAAGCGGTAGTAGTGCGCACCAAGAAAGGTGTACGTCGTCCAGACGGCTCGGTAATTCGCTTTGATACTAATGCATGTGTTATTTTAAATAACAACAACCAGCAACCCATAGGAACACGTATTTTTGGGCCGGTGACTCGTGAACTACGTAACGAAAAGTTCATGAAGATTATCTCTCTAGCACCAGAAGTACTCTAAGGAACGAATTATGGCATCAAAAATTCGTCGCTCAGACGAAGTGATCGTTATTAGCGGGAAAGACAAGGGTAAGCGCGGTAAAGTAAAAAGTGTTCTGTCTTCGGGCAAAGCGATCGTCGAAGGCATAAATTTAGTGAAAAAACACCAGAAGCCGGCTCCAGCTTTGAACCAACCCGGTGGCATTCTCGAAAGAGAAGCAGCAATTCAGGCATCTAACCTCGCTCTCTTCAATCCGGTTACCGCTAAAGCTGACCGCGTAGGATTCAGATTCGAAGATGGAATAAAGGTTCGATTCTTTAAATCTAATAAAAAAACTATCAAGTAACTCGGAGTAATACGATGGCGAAACTGCATGATTACTATAAAAATGAGGTAATCAAAAAACTAATGTCTCAGCTTGATTACAGCTCCGTCATGCAAGTCCCTCGGGTCGAGAAAATCACCCTAAATATGGGTGTCGGCGAAGCAAGTTCTGATAAAAAACTGCTAGACAATGCAGCAAAAGATCTTGCGGTCATTTCAGGTCAAAAACCGCTAATCACCAAAGCCCGAAAATCCGTTGCAGGCTTCAAAATTCGACAGGGCTATCCAATTGGCTGTAAGGTAACTCTACGCAGTAAGCGTATGTGGGAGTTCTTAGACCGTCTGATCTCTATTGCCGTTCCACGTATCCGCGATTTCCGTGGTTTATCTTCGAAGTCATTCGATGGTCGTGGCAACTACAGCATGGGTGTACGTGAGCAAATCATCTTCCCAGAAATCGATTACAATAAGATCGATCGTGTGCGCGGTTTAGATATTACCATAACCACCACTGCTAAGTCTGATGATGAAGGACGTGCGCTCCTAGCTGCCTTTAACTTTCCGTTCCGAAAGTAAGGAAGTATTGAGTTATGGCTAAGCAATCAATGAAAGCACGCGAAGTTAAGCGCGCTAAATTAGCTAACAAGTTCTTTGCAAAGCGCACCGAGCTGAAAGCTGTGATTTCTAATGTGAAATCTTCCGATAAAGATCGTTGGAATGCAGTACTCAAGCTACAAACTCTACCGCGTGATTCCAGCCCATCTCGTCAGCGCCGGCGTTGCCGGCAAACTGGGCGTCCACACGGTTATGTGGGCAAATTCGGGTTGAGCCGAATCAAACTACGGGAATCTGCCATGCGCGGCGAAGTTCCGGGTTTGAAAAAAGCTAGCTGGTAATCACCAATTGCATCATTGGAGTAAAGACATGAGCATGCAAGATCCGATCGCAGACATGCTGACCCGAATCCGTAACGGTCAAGCCGCGAATAAAGTCGCGATCACCATACCTTCTTCTAAGCTAAAATCGGCAATTGCCAACGTGCTAAAGGAAGAAGGATTTATTGAAGATTTCAAAATTGAAGATGGAAATAACCCTACCATGCAACTGGATTTAAAGTACTTCCAAGGCCACGCAGTGGTAGAAAAAATTCAACGCATCAGTCGTCCGGGTTTACGTATCTATAAGAAAAAAGATGCGCTACCAAAAGTTATGGCCGGACTAGGTATTGCTGTTGTGTCCACTTCTAAAGGTGTAATGACTGATCGTTCAGCCCGCCAAGCTGGTCTTGGCGGCGAGATTATCTGCTACGTAGCTTAATATGGGAGGGAAGCATGTCTCGTGTTGCAAAAACACCCATCGTCATTCCTGCTAATGTAGAGATAGAACTCAATGGTCAGGTTATTTCGATCAAGGGTAAAAATGGAAATTTGACCCGAACCGTTCACAACTCCGTGATCGTAACACAAGAAGCCAACGCGTTGAACTTTGCTCCGCGTAGTGCCTCCATTAGCGCTTGGGCGCAAGCAGGCACTACGCGTGCGCTAGTGAATGCAATGGTAGTTGGTGTTACCGAAGGGTTCACCAAGAAGCTTCAACTAGTAGGAGTCGGTTATCGTGTTACTGTAAAAAATAACGTGGTGCATTTAGTTTTGGGATTTTCTCACCCAATTAAGCATCACTTACCAAAAAGTATTACTGCTGAATGTCCGAGCCAAACTGAAATCGTGCTGAAAGGTGCGGATAAACAGACCATTGGCCAAGCTGCCGCAGATCTACGCGCCTATCGCCGGCCCGAACCTTATAAGGGTAAGGGTATTCGTTACACAGACGAAATTGTGCGCACTAAAGAGGCTAAGAAAAAATAAGGTAACACTATGGATAAGAAATCTGCCCGTATCCGTCGTGCGACCCGTGCACGACGTAAACTCAAAGAAATAGGCGCAACTCGCCTGGTGGTACACCGTACTCCTCGCCACATATATGCACAGGTAATCGCTCCGAATGCCTCCGAAGTTTTAACAGCCGCGTCTACTTTAGAAAAAGCTATCGTTGAAAAATTAAAACATTATTCCGGTAATAAAGATGCAGCCTCCGCCGTAGGCAAAGCTCTTGGGGAGCGTGCTTTAGAAAAGGGGATCGTAAAGGTGTCCTTTGACCGTTCCGGCTTTCAATATCATGGTCGAGTCCAGGCACTGGCAAATGCTGCCCGTGAAGCTGGCCTTCAGTTCTAAGGAAGAGATTTAAGATGGGTTACATCGAAAAACAAGCCACCGAACTGCAGGAAAAACTAATCGCGGTAAATCGCGTATCTAAAACTGTAAAAGGCGGACGCATTTTCAGCTTTACCGCACTGACTGTCGTTGGTGACAGCAATGGGCGAGTTGGCTTTGGCTATGGAAAAGCTCGCGAAGTTCCAGCAGCGATTCAGAAAGCTATGGAAAAAGCTCGTCGCAATATAATGCATGTAGCCCTTAATTGCGGCACCTTACAGCACCCCGTTAAAGGAAATCACACGGGTTCGCGTGTATTCATGCAACCTGCTTCTGAAGGAACAGGCATCATCGCCGGGGGCGCAATGCGCGCCGTCCTGGAAGTCGTCGGTGTTCATAACGTATTGGCTAAAGCTTATGGTTCAACTAATCCCATTAATGTTGTTAGGGCAACTATTAATGCTTTAATAAATATGAAATCCCCCGAGATGGTCGCAGCCAAACGTGGTAAATCTGTTTCAGACATTCTGGGATAACTAGCATGGCTAAGAGTATTAAAATAACACAAACTCACAGTTCTATTGGTCGTCTTCCAAAGCACAAGGCCACACTAGCCGGCCTAGGGCTACGTCGTATTGGTCACACCGTAGAGCGACAAGATACCCCCGCCCTACGCGGCATGATCAACTTAATTTCTTACATGCTTAAAGTTGAGGAGTAAGAAATGCGCTTAAATACTCTGTCTCCAGCTTATGGCAGCAACCATGCTCAAAAACGCGTAGGTCGCGGTATTGGCTCTGGCTTCGGGAAGACTAGCGGACGTGGGCATAAAGGTCAGAAATCTCGATCTGGAGGCAGTATCCGTCGTGGTTTTGAAGGTGGTCAAACGCCTCTATATCGGCGTTTGCCAAAGTTCGGTTTCACTTCACGAAAAGCGATGATCACAGAAGAGGTTCGACTATCTGAACTTAATAAGGTTAAAGGCGATGTTATCGACATAAATACGTTAAAATCTGCCAACGTGATCGGTATTCAAATCGATTTTGTGAAAATTATACTTTCTGGCACAGTTTCTCGCCCGTTTACCCTCCGCCGTGGTATTCGCGTCACCAAGGGCGCTCGTGCTGCCATCGAAGCTTCTGGCGGAAAAATTGAGGAATAAATGAATTGATTTCTAAAAAACCAGGATTAGATTTTCTAGGCTCCAAAGTCGGATTCAGCGAGTTAAAACGCAGACTTCTATTTGTCATTGGAGCACTGACCGTCTTTCGCATCGGTTCTTTTATTCCGATTCCTGGTATAAATGCCCCTCTTCTTTCCAAATTGCTCGAGCAGCAGAGGGGCACTATCATCGAAATGTTTAATATGTTCTCTGGTGGCGCGCTCAGCCGCGCTTCCATTTTTGCATTGGGTATCGTACCGTATATCTCAGCATCTATCATTATCCAGTTATTAATGCTGGCCCACCCGGCACTAATGGAAATCAAGAAAGAAGGGGAGGCTGGCCGTCGTAAAATTAGTCAGTATACGCGTTACGGCACCCTAATATTAGCTATATTTCAATCGATTGGTATCGCAACAGCTCTTCCAGGTATGCCTGGTATGCAAGATTTGGTAATAAATCTAGGTTTTACTTTCTATTTTACTGCGGTTGTTAGCTTGGTAACCGGAACAATGCTACTAATGTGGATCGGAGAACAGATTACTGAACGCGGTATCGGAAACGGCATCTCGATTATTATCTTTTCTGGTATCGTGGCGGGACTGCCTCCAGCAATGACCGAAACTATTGAACAAGCTAGGCAAGGCGAACTGCACTTTCTTTTATTACTTTTAGTTGCAATTTTAATATTTACGGTAACATTTTTTGTTGTTTTTATCGAACGCGGCCAACGTCGGATCGTAGTTAACTATCCAAAACGTCAGCAAGGTCGTCGTGTGTACTCTGCACAGAGTACACACTTACCATTGAAAGTTAATATGGCGGGCGTAATCCCAGCAATTTTTGCTTCTAGCATTATCTTGTTTCCGTCCACAATCACATCTTGGTTCGGAGGGGGTATAGGTTGGAATTGGCTGACAACAATTTCGATATATTTGCAGCCAGGACAACCGCTTTATGTGCTACTATACGCGTCTGCAATCATCTTCTTTTGCTTCTTCTACACAGCACTGGTTTTCAATCCGCGCGAGACAGCAGATAACCTGAAGAAGTCCGGTGCTTTTGTACCAGGAATTCGTCCAGGAGAGCAAACGGCTAAGTATATTGATAAAGTAATGACTCGACTAACGCTTGTAGGGTCCATATATATTACTTTTATTTGCCTTATTCCTGAGTTCATGCGCGATGCAATGAAAGTTCCGTTTTACTTTGGCGGCACCTCGCTAATGATCGTAGTTGTTGTGATTATGGACTTTATGACTCAAGTACAAACTCTGATGATATCGAGTCAATACGAGTCCGCATTGAAGAAAGCAAATTTAAGAGGTTATAATCGCTAATCAGATTGATTTGAGAAGTTACGGAGAGTAAAAATGAAAGTTCGTACTTCCGTCAAGAAATTATGTCGTAGCTGCAAAATCGTTAGCCGCAATGGTACCGTTTATGTTATTTGCAAAGCTGAACCAAAGCATAAACAGCGCCAAGGCTAATTATCTTGTACATTTTCTTGCAAAATTGAGGTAAGCTGGCTAGATTGATCAGCCAATCTTTTATACATTGCTGCAATAACACCTGAGCCCGCTTAAAACGAGCTCCCAATAACATATTGCCGCATAAATAATGGGAGTGCATAGTGGCCCGTATAGCAGGAATTAATATTCCTGATCATAAACATACCGTAATCGCATTAACCTCGATCTTCGGAATTGGTAAATCTCGTTCACACTCTATTTGTGGCTCTACGGGTATTCCTAAAAATGTTAAGATCAGTGAGCTATCTGAAGTTCAAATCGAACAACTGCGCGAAGAAATTTCAAAATTTACTATTGAAGGCGAATTGCGCCGTGAAGTTACTCTGAGCATCAAGCGTTTGATAGATCTTGGTACATACCGTGGTTTACGTCATCGCCGTGGTCTGCCAGTGCGCGGTCAACGTACTAAGACCAACGCACGCACCCGTAAGGGTCCACGTAAACCGATTAAAAAGTAATCGGGACAATTAAACAATGGCAAAAGCACCAGTTCGCACACGTAAACGTGTAAAAAAACAAGTTTCTGATGGCGTGGCCCACATTCATGCCTCCTTCAACAACACCATCGTAACCATTACCGATCGTCAGGGTAACACTTTAGGCTGGGCAACTGCCGGCGGCTCGGGCTTCCGTGGTTCTCGTAAATCGACTCCATTCGCAGCACAGGTTGCTGCTGAACGTTGTGCTGACGCACTAAAAGAATATGGCATTAAGAACCTAGAAGTCATGGTTAAGGGACCTGGTCCTGGTCGTGAATCTACGATCCGCGCTCTAAATGCAGCCGGTTTTCGCATCACTAATATTACCGACGTGACTCCGATCCCTCATAACGGTTGTCGTCCTCCGAAAAAACGACGTGTATAACGCCGCTACTATTCAGGCTTCTGGAGAAAAAAAATGGCAAGATACCTGGGTCCTAAGCTCAAGCTGAGTCGCCGTGAAGGTACAGACTTATTTTTAAAGTCTGGCGTTCGCCCAATCGATTCAAAATGTAAAATTGATCAACCACCAGGTCAGCATGGAGCCCGTAAGCCACGGCTGTCCGACTATGGCGCACAGTTACGTGAGAAACAAAAAGTTCGTCGTATGTATGGCGTACTCGAACGTCAGTTCCGTAACTATTATAAAGAAGCAGCACGCCTGAAAGGTAACACCGGTGCAAATCTGATGAAATTGCTGGAAAGTCGTCTAGACAATGTCGTTTACCGTATAGGCTTCGGTGCTACGCGAGCAGAATCACGTCAGCTAGTTAGTCATAAATCAATTATGGTAAACGGTTATGTTGTTAACATCGCTTCTTATCAGGTATCTCAGAATGACATAATCAGCATCCGCGAGAAAGCCAAAAAGCAATCTCGAGTTAAAGCTTCCTTAGAACTAGCTGAGCAACGTGAAAAGCCGACCTGGCTGGAAGTTGATGCGCTCAAGATGGAAGGTGTATTTAAGCATACCCCCGAACGCACTGATCTATCCGCAGACATTAACGAACACCTGATCGTCGAGCTTTACTCCAAGTAAAGCTCGAGTTTCAAAGAGAGGACACAATGCAGGGTTCTGTGACAGACTTTCTAAAACCACGCCTAGTAGATATCGAACAAATTAATTCGACGCATGCTCATGTGACCCTCGAGCCTTTAGAGCGAGGATTCGGTCATACGCTTGGAAATGCATTACGCCGTATTTTACTTTCATCAATGCCCGGTTGTGCTGTAACCGAGGTTGAGATTAATGGTGTGCTCCATGAGTACAGTACTAAAGAAGGTGTACAGGAAGATATTTTAGAGATCCTTCTTAATCTAAAAGGGCTTGCAATAAGAGTCCAGGGAAAAGATGAAGTCATTATTACCTTAAATAAATCCGGAATTGGCCCCGTAATAGCAGCTGATATTATCCATGATGGTGATGTCGAAATCGTCAATCCACAGCATGTAATATGCCACCTTACCGATGAAAACGCCGCTATCAGTATGCGTATTAAAGTGCAGAGGGGGCGGGGATACGTGCCAGCCTCCGCCCGAATACGCTCGGAAGAAAGTGAGCGACCAATTGGTAGACTGCTAATTGACGCTTGCTTTAGCCCCGTAGAGCGCATCGCTTATAATGTTGAAGCAGCGCGCGTGGAGCAGCGTACCGACCTAGATAAGTTAATAATTGAGATGGAAACTAACGGCACAATCGATCCCGAAGAAGCGATACGTCGCGCAGCCACTATTTTAGCCGAACAACTTGAAGCCTTCGTTGATCTACGTGACGTGCATCAACCGGAAGTAAAGCCAGATAAGCCAGAGTTCGATCCGATCTTGCTGCGCCCTGTTGACGATCTAGAATTAACGGTCCGATCTGCCAATTGTTTAAAAGCAGAAGCCATTCACTATATTGGCGACTTAGTACAACGCACCGAAGTGGAATTGTTAAAAACGCCAAATCTAGGTAAAAAATCTCTCACCGAGATTAAAGACGTTCTGGCCTCAAGGGGGCTATCTCTGGGCATGCGCCTAGAAAACTGGCCCCCCGCAAGCATTTCTGATGAGTAACGGGATTAAAAGATTAGGCTTTACTGAGAAAAGGATAAGGTCATGCGCCATCGTAAGAGCGGTCGACAATTAAACCGTAGCAGCAGTCATCGAAAAGCCATGTTTCGTAATATGGTCGGATCTTTGGTCGGTCTTGAAATAATAAAGACGACCTTGTCGAAAGCAAAAGAGCTACGCCGTATTGTCGAACCACTAATTACTCTTTCAAAGACCGACAGCGTAGCTAATCGACGTCTGGGGTTTGCTCGTACTCGAGATAATAAAATTGTAGCAAAACTATTTAATGAGTTGGGGCCACGCTTTACCGCACGATATGGTGGCTATACGCGTATTCTAAAGTGTGGCTTCCGTGCTGGAGATAATGCACCAATGGCCTATATAGAGCTGGTTGATCGCACCAATATTAAAGTAGAGGCGGAAACTACACGGTAACTTCTAGACGCCTAATATCCCGGGAACCCGGGATATTAGGCGTAATATCACTCTTCTTATCCAGTGCGCCATCCTTGGAGTTTGCTATAGCAGAACCGTGGCTTCATGAGGCACCTGATATGCTTCAAATCATAAGAGTGTGGGACGACAAAGTCTTCCAGATAATCAGGTCCGTATAAAAATAGATTATTGGCTAACTATATAAGATTTAAGCTCCATATAGGAACTTCAGCTGCGTAGGGAAGTAGTTGGCACTGCAATAAAGAAGCTCTTTTAGAGTGAATAATACTTTCTTTCGATCGGGTATTATCACATTTAAGCTCTGATCTTAATGCCATTTAATAATTACGAATCCGATGCAATCACCCCCAATTTAGTAAATTTTTAAATATGGATAATCAAGAAAAAGAACTGTTTGTATAAAAGATAATAAAAGAAAGATAGTATTAGTTTAAGATAAACAGAAATCAAAAAATAAAAGATAAATTATTTAACCGCTAACTTTTGTTACTTTATTTTAATAACATTATTTTAATAACATTTATTTTAACAACAGACCAGGATCTTTAATCCTTAATTCTGATAGACTAATTATGTTAATATAAAACATAAAACTTATCTAAATAATTAAATAACTAATATAAATGTATAAAATCCTGACTTACTCGATATGAATTAAAAGTAGTCAGATAGAAAATTATTGAATGTGAAGGCGTTTTGAGAAAATAAACTTAAATGCAGCACCAAACTTGAAATAGACTTTTCTAGAATAATAAAAAAAATCTTTATTTTTGATATTGTACATATTCACAAAGTATTAATTTTAAACAACTGAAAAATAGAATAGTAGATCGATAAATATTTCAGAAATTTTGATCAATCTCTAATTTGAATGAGATTGTAATTTCCTATTATAAATAAGAGCTATCAGAAATTTCCTGTGATAGAAAATTAGTTAATTTAGTTTATTTCTACTATCTAATTAGAACTGAGATTCTAAATTCTATGTTTATTAAAATGTTCAGGAGTTTAATTATCGATCTATACGTAGTACCTGAAGGAGATAACATTATACTAAAAGTAGCATCTGATTCTTTTATAGTGACTATCACCATCGTCAGTGTAACAAAAAACAAATCTCTTATTCTATCGTGTGACGATAGAATAAGAGATATAAAAGTACTAGGGGCTATATACCTAATAAAGCAATAAATATGCTTAACGATTAAAAAATAAATACACACCTAATGTATCTTTTAATCCTCTTTGAATTATTCTAACATGAATAGAAAAGAAACTAAATAACCAATACAATTAAATTCATATACATTCATACAGCTACTGCGTTTTTTAAAAAACTAAAAATAAATACAAAAATTTACAAAAGCTTTTTCTTTTTTGAATCAAAAATACTCTTTAATAAATATTAATAGAATATTAATTTCTAAAAATTTCTAATTTATTTGCTATAAGTATTTAATTGTGCTTACTATAGTTTGTCTTACAAAATTAAAAGCTAAAAAATTGTTTTTACATTTTATAGAGAAGTAATTTTTTATTACAGCGTAACAGATAACAATCTACTCTATTTTTATTACTTTATTTTTTTTGAATTTATCTTATCGTTTTTTAAAAACGATAAGATAAATAGTATAATACTCTAATTTATATTAGATATTGATTACTATTAATGGAATAGTGCCAAGATTATACTAAGAATAGAATAAATCGATATTAATGTGTCTTATAAAATAAGACACATTAATATCGATTCATAACGCACTGGTAGTATTTACGATTTTTTATATTTCTCAATTTTAATAAGGATCACTGCTAATTTTTTTCAAAAATTTTCTGAGTTTTTATATGAATTTATAAATTACTTAAAAATTTTTAAATATATTAATACTATACCTTAAAATAAGGTTTTTAAAAAACTTTATTTTTATATAATGATTTTTATCAATTTCAGTTTACTAATTTTTTACTGTTATCTATTAAATTGTAACATATTTATTTTATTAATATAATGGAATAGGTAGCTCATACTAATTAGATGTTATTAAACTTAGTATCAGAAAACTAGTTTTTTATTACTATATAAACAGTAATATTTTTCTAAAATTAATTATATTACTTACTGAAGTTAATTGTATTACTTACTCAAAGTAATATGACGTAAGTCAATGCAAGTTAGTTAACATCAATCTTTTGTGAGAAAATTCAGATAGTATAGATATAGATTGAAAAAATCATATATATGTACTAAGTTTATTCTCCTAATATATCGCGTAGGTACCTAGTAATAGTAAAGAGATTGCATGAAGTATAAAACAAGCGTTAATACAGAGCTAAATATTGTGATGATCTAAAGTAATTTAGATTTTTTATGAACCAAACCGTTTAAGGATTGTATTTTTCGATCTGTGTAGCCAGAATTCTGATATCTTAGTATAGATTTTTAATGATGATATCCCATCTTTAATTAGAGGGTAATATTAATCTTTCTTTTTAATTATAAAATGACGACAATCTAATAAGATTAAGGTTCATTAATACAATTAATATTCAATTTTTTAGTGAGATCGCTTATAGATTAACGAACTAAAGTGAAAACTTTTAAAAATTAAATAAGTTATAGAAATTAAATGCAGGAATTAGTTTAAGGCTTAAATAAAATCATAAATACTTTGATATGAGATTAAGATTTAATTTTTTTAAATTTAATTCCCTCAGCATGAATAAAGTTTTATAAAAAATATACTAGAACAGTATAAGTGAAAATTTTTTTAAAAATACATGAGCATTTAATTCTTACTTATAGAATTTTAACGAAAAGGTTTTATTGAGTTTTTTTAAAAAATGTGTTTATTTATTTTTAATTTTACATTGTATCTTAGGTATAAATGCAGTTCATCGATAAATCGTTGATAAACTAAAAGAATCATTAGAGTTTTAACCGAAGACTACTCCAGTAGTGAGACTTAAAGATAAATACAATTAAAAAATACCGATCAGACTTGTTCGACGTACAAGTGTACGCTAAAGTGCGATGCCAAATCACTGAGGTAAATAAAAGTAAGTATCGAAGAGGTATTAAATGAAACGTGTAATAATTACTGGTTTAGGTATTATATCTAGCATTGGAAATAACCAGAAAGAAGTTCGGGAAAATCTAAAAAAGGGCCGATCTGGAATTACTTTTTCCCAGGAATTGAAGGATGCGGGTATGCGCAGTCACGTATGGGGTAATGTTAAGTTGAATACTACCGGTTTAATCGATCGTAAAGTAATGCGTTTTATGAGTGACGCATCTGTTTATGCTTATCTTTCTATGAAAGATGCTATCAAAGACTCTGGTCTTAGTCCAGATCAAGTATCTAATGATCGTACTGGTTTAGTAGTCGGATCCGGGGGGGGGTCACCGCGTAATCAGGTAGCTGGATCTGTTGGTATGCGCAATAAAGGTTTACGTGGAGTTGGCCCATACATGGTGACAAAAGCCATGGCTTCTGGAGTGTCTGCTTGCCTAGCCACTCCTTTTAAAATTCGAGGTGTCAATTATTCTATCAGTTCTGCTTGTGCCACCTCTACACATTGTATAGGCCATGCGGCGGAATTAATTCAATTAGGGAAACAAGATATTGTATTTGCGGGCGGAGGAGAAGAGTTATGCTGGGAAATGGCTTGTGAATTTGACGCCATGGGAGCATTATCTACTAATTATAACGACACCCCAGAGCAAGCTTCTCGTACTTATGATATAGCACGTGATGGTTTTATTATCGCCGGGGGCGGGGGAATCGTGGTAGTTGAGGATTTAGAACATGCTCGCGCGCGCAGCGCCCCAAATATTTACGCAGAAATTATCGGATACGGCGCCACTTCTGATGGAGCTGATATGGTAGCTCCATCAGGAGAAGGTGCAGCACGTTGTATGAAGATGGCTTTAAGAGGCATTGACACCCCTATTGACTACATAAACGTTCACGGTACCTCCACGCCGGTTGGAGACATCAAAGAACTAGAGTCAATCCGTGAAGTTTTTGGTAACAATATACCGGCCCTCTCATCGACTAAAGCGATGACGGGGCATTCTCTAGGTGCAGCGGGTGTTCAAGAAGTGATTTACTGTCTATTGATGATTGAGCACGGATTTATTGCACCCAGTATTAATATTAAAAATTTAGATGTGCACGCAGCGGGTATGAATATTGTAACTCAACCGATAGAGCGCCCACTAATTACTGTGATGTCTAATAGTTTTGGATTTGGAGGTACGAATGCTACACTAACTATACGTAAGTTGCTGCAGTGATATTGATAGCACATATTCTTTATAATAAAAACTAATTAGATTCAAGAAGTAGGTTACTATTGATATAATAGTAGATGGACAAACGATTCACACAACCCGGATATTGGTACTATAGAATCAAGTAGTCTATATCTAGCACTAGTATTTTGATGAAAAACTCTAAGTAAGATAACTAAGGTTTCATGCGCTATTCGCGAAGAAAGGAAAAGATTGAATCATATTGCCATATTTAGAAAACTTAACTTTAGTTAAAAACTGGCAACTATTTATTATATATACAAATTTTTATATAAATAAAAAACAATTTTATAAAATAAAATTTATAAAGTGCTTAAAGTGGTATATTTATACCAGAATTTAACTTATATGCAAATTATATAAAGTATCAGGAAGTAAGATATATCATAAATCATTAATATTTAATAATAATTTTTATATTAAGATTTAAAAAATCTTATAATCAATAATGTATACAAAATTTTTATTAAATATTAATGATTATTTTTTAAGAAATATAATAAGTTTTATTAAAAATAATCATTAATGAAAATTAATATAATAATTAAAGGTTTTTAATATATAAATGCATTATATAAATTCATTTTATTTATTGTATATACTTTATATATTAAAGTATATACAATATTGAAATTTTTAAAAATATTAATATAAATATAAGCACTAGGAATTAAAGCTAATTATAAAAAATTACTATCGATACTTTATCACAAATAAATTTTTGTAAACGATTGATTTTTAATAATTTTAAAAAAATAATACTTTGTATACATATCGTATTTTTACGAATTTTTATAAAAAATTACAAGAAACTAATTTATGAATATAATATGAATATAAATAGCTACTTTTATTAAAAATAATATCCAGTCGAAGTATTTTTATAAAAAATATAAGTACCTATTAAAATAGAAGTAAATTTAAAATAATTTTATCAAGATATATTTGTTTATATAATCAAATAAATACATAAAGAAGTACCATTAAATTATTAGCTATTTTATTTAGTAGTTCTTTCGAATTAAATTATATTTAATTTAAAATTTATCGTGAAAAGCGATTAAAAATATCTCATAGATAATTTTAATCCAGTTAAATTATTAACTGGATTAAATAATTCTAATATATTAAATATACTAAAGTATTTAAATGCTTTTTTTATACTCCTTTTCATAAGACGCTGTTAGTAGATTTAATGATAACTATCTACATTATTAAGGCATGAACCAATCGCATATTTATAGCTTTCTATCCTAACAGCAGTAAATAGTATAATTGTGTAATTAAAATCTAGAAATTTTATTTCTAAATACCCTATCCAATGTTGTCTATACGTTAAGATATGTAGATTGTAGTACAAGTATTCATGAATATAAACAAAAAATTCAATTTTTGTATACGTATTAGCATACGCAGTTTTATAACTTATGACCTCAGGATTATAGACTGATCTTGAGATTTCTATATAAAACAAAACCTAAAAATAAAAATATGCATGACTGTATTCTAATAATATTAGAAGCAGCATAGAGCTTATTAAATTGCCTATTTTGTATTAATAATATTGAGATATTCAAGTCAATACACTAGAGTTAGGTTATATCTATAAACCTATAGCTAGTTTATTTAAAATTCATGATCTACTAGATAGACCCCTATTTTCTGAGGAGTAGAATAAATTAATCAGGAGCCATAAGATGTATTGGATATTAAATGACTTTCTTTAATAAATGCCCATAAAAATAGGACTACTCTCTTTATTTATAAATTTTATATATCTCATTTATTTACAGAAGAGTAAGTTTTTTAAAAGGTTTTCTAGATTCTAAATCTATACTAGTAAATTATACTCTTAGAATAGTGTAATTGTTAATATAATTTTTAAAAATTATTGTACTTGTATTTTACGATTTTACTGAATTATCAGTACAATCTTAATAATTAGTAAAGCGCACTGTGTGACTTTATAGTAGATTACTATTTTTAAAGTGTCTGATCAGATTTATTAGGCTAATTTTCTTAAGTAAATATTTTTAATGATCTTGATTCAAAACATCACTCTTCCAAAAAAAATCAGTAATGTTATTATTATAGAAAACTTCTATGAAAAACTAAAGATTCTAAAGTACTATTGAGGTTATTGCATATTTTACTAGGAATTTGAAGAGATTCAATCGACACAGCTAATATTGTAGATGTATCAATTTAGCTTCTAATGGGCTTTAGCTTCGTAGAAAAACTCTAATAGTCAGAGAATCTTTATTTGATGCCTTCACTACTTAGTTGTCACAGTGTTGCAATTTTATTGCGATCAACATTTCCCTAGATACCGAAGAAAACCCTAGTTTCAAAGTGATTTTGAACCAGTTAAGCGGAAACAGATTAATCGGAGTAGGGCTGTTCTGAAAAGCTTAAAAGGGTGTTATGGCACCCAATCAAAGGTGCTTGGCTGGAAAAGCCGTTCCACGTCGGGGACAGATTTCTTATCAGTAATAAATAGAATAACATGATCGCCCTGTTCAATTTTACTACTACGGTTAGCGATAATAACCTCATCGCCGCGCGCAATGGCGCCGATAGTAGTACCCGATGGTAATTTAATTTCTTCTACAGTCCGACCTACCACTTTTGAAGTACTTGCATCTCCGTGAACAATAGCTTCGATCGCTTCGGCCACACCGCGTCGTAATGAAGAAACACTGACGATGTCTGCTTTTCTTACATGACTTAATAATGCTGAAATTGTTGCTTGCTGTGGTGAAATAGCGATATCGATTACGCCGCCTTGTACTAAATCAACGTAGGCACGCCTCTGAATTAGTACCATTACTTTCTTGGCACCCATCCTTTTAGCTAGCATAGCAGACATAATGTTAGCCTCATCATCATTAGTGATAGCGATAAATACATCTACTTGTTCAACGTGTTCTTCTGCTAAAAGCTCTTGATCAGAGGCGTCTCCATAAAATACAGTAGTAGCATGCAGTTGTTCTGCTAATGCATTCGCGCGTTTCTGATTGCGCTCAATCAATTTCACGTTATAATATCTTTCTAACCGTTGCGCTAGCCCCGCTCCAATATTACCTCCACCTACAATCATAATACGCTTGTAAGGCTTTTCTAGACGCTGTAGTTCGCTCATTACGGCACGTATGTGATGTGAGGCGGCAACAAAAAAAATCTCATCTCCCGCTTCAATAATAGTTGATCCTCTCGGTCGAATAGGTGTGTCGTGCCGAAAAATAGCGGCAACACGGGTTTCGATATGAGGCATGTGCTCGTGCAGTGCAGATAGTGCATTACCCACAAGAGGTCCACCATAGTAGGCTTTTACCGCTACGATGTTAATCTTGCCCTCGGCAAAGTTTACTACTTGTAATGCACCCGGATATTCAATAAGCTTATAGATATAATCGATCACTAGTTGTTCCGGTGAAATGAGGTAGTCGATCGGCACAGCCTCCGGTTGAAATAACCTCTCGGACTCCCGGATATAGTCAGGAGAACGTATGCGTGCAATGCGGTTGGGAGTATGAAATAGTGAATAAGCGATCTGGCAAGCAACCATGTTAGTTTCGTCGGAGTTGGTGACCACGACTAGCATATCTGCATCTTCTGCACCTGCCTCCCGCAGTACGCAGGGGTGGGATCCATGCCCATGCACTACTCTAAGATCAAATTTATCCTGTAGTTGACGGAGACGATTAAAATCGTTATCAACGACGGTGATATCGTTCTTTTCTCCGACTAAATTTTCAGCCAGCGTGCCTCCGACTTGACCTGCACCAAGAATAATTATTTTCATTTAGCTCCCTGGGCCACACACTGAAAGATTTTTGGGGGCTTAAATTTGACCCGAAAATTATATTTTAATCAGCTTAGCATAAAAAAATCCATCGCCCCCTTTGGGGCTCGGAAGCTTCTGGAGGCCCTGCTGATCTAAACTATCAACTGTGATCAACTTAGCGTCGTTATGATGTTCTAAAAAAATGGCGATTTGTTCACTATTTTCTTCTGGAAGAATAGAGCAGGTAACATAGAGTAGTACACCGCCAGATTTTAAATATGGCCATACTGCTTTAAGCATCTCTCCCTGTAGTTTGGCTAGCACAACAATATCACAGTCGCGACGTAGCCATTTGATATCAGGATGCCGACGAATAACTCCGGTTCCAGAGCAAGGAGCATCAAGTAAAATCCGATCAAATCGTTTATGCTTTTTCCCGCACCATTGTTGCGGATGGCGTCCATCACCTACTTTTACCTTAGCATACAATTTCAAGCGCTGTAGATTTTCCTTAACGTAAGTAAGACGCCGTTCGTTAATATCAATAGCTATCACTTTTGCCTTAGGAGCAACTTCTAGAATATAAGTAGTTTTAACACCTGGTGCAGCGCATAAGTCTAGGATTTTTTCATTATTTTTTGGATCTAGCAGGGCAATGCAGCCCTGTGAAGAAACATCTTGTACGGTAACCCAGCCATTAGCAAATCCAGGTAAAGCGTTTACGTTGCAAGGTTTTATGAGCCTTAGTGCGTCACTATATTTGACATGAGGTTCAGCATCAATTCCGGATTGCTTCATCAACTTCAAGTATGCTTCTCGGGTATAGCGTAAACGGTTAACGCGCAACCACATTGGAGGCCTCTGGTTATTAGCATCCAGAATATGCTGCCACTGAAGTGGATAAGCATGTTGAATGCGTTGCAGTAACCACATTGGGTGCAGGTAACGGAAGTAATTGTTACCTGCAGTGTGCCATATTAACGTATCTTTTTTACGTAAAAATTGGCGTAGTATACCGTTAACAAGCCCTTTAAATTTAGCGCACTTCAGTGCTACTGAACCGTTTACTGTTTCGGCTAACACTGCATGATGTGGAATGCGGGTGTATAGTAGTTGATAAAGACCAATGATTAATAAGTAGTGGATTGGGCGTTGCTTTCCAATAATTGGCTTGTGCATTAACTGCTGAATATACCATTCTAACTGAGGTAGCACACGTAGTACGCCGAAGCAAAGCTCTTTCAGAAGAGGCCGATCGATATCCTTAATAGTTTTTTGCATTTCTGGTAAAACAGTACTAAGTGATTGACCACTATCTAATACTTTCCCGATAGATTTAGCGGCTTGACTTCGGAGATTGTAATTGTTTTTCATGATAACAATTAGAATTAAAAGAATAATAAATAGTATGGGCGACTAAAATTCGGACTATAGAGAAAGCTACAATTGGTTTCCGGGAATACACCAATTTCTACGAGCATTTAGCAAATCTCGCGCTGACATCGGTTTTTTCCCAGATAGTTGTAAACAACTTAAATTAAGAATTCCACTAGAGGTCGCCACCTGAATACCGTCTTTATTAGTACGAATAATAATACCAGGATCCACACGCTCCTCTTCCAAGAGTACATCGGCCTTCCAGACTTTCACTGGATTTTTATCTATAATAAAGTAGCTAATTGGCCACGGATTAAAGGCACGAATACGACGCTCTAGTTGTTCTGCGGATAGACACCAATTCAGTCGGGCTTCTTCTTTGCTTAGTTTTTTAGCATAAATAACTTTAGTCTCGTCTTGAACTTCATATTTAGCGGTGCCCTTTTGTAAATTTTGTAACGTTGTCAATAGCGCTGTTGGGCCAAGTTCGGCGAGTTTTTCATATAGACTAGCACTGGTATCTGTCGCTTCGATAGGACACACGCTCTTGTATAACATGTCTCCGCTATCTAATCCGGAATCCATCTGTATGACGGTTATTCCAGTTTCATTGTCTCCAGCCAATAAGGAGCGCTGTATTGGTGCAGCACCACGCCAGCGTGGAAGAAGTGAAGCATGTACGTTAATACACCCTAAGTCGGGTGTACTTAATACTGTTTTTGGAAAAATCAGGCCGTAAGCGACTGCAACTATTACGTCCGCGTTAAGGTCGGCAATTAGTTTAGAGACCTCTCCAGTCCGCAGAGATTTTGGTTGAAATACTTTTAGTTTGTGCTGTTCTGCTAGTGTTTTAACTGAGTTTGGAACCAGCTTATTTCCTCTGCCATTTGGACTATCGGGCTTAGTAAGTACGCCAAGGATCTTGTGCTTAGACAATAGCAGAGCCTTGAGGTGGCGGGCTGCAAAATCTGGCGTTCCGGCGAAAATTATCCGTAAAGGGTCGGACACTCTATTTCCTGATATTAGTTAAGTTTGGATGTTAAATTTGGCTATTTTTTCTAGTTTTTTTCGGATGCGCTCCCGCTTAAGGGGTGATACATAGTCTACGAGGAGCCTACCCGATAAGTGATCCATTTCGTGTTGGATGCAGATCGCAAGTAGGTTTTGTGCTTCAAGTTCAAACGATTGTCCTGCTAAGTTAAGTGCACGTATTTTCACATTCGTAGCGCGTAGTACTGGAATTTGATAAAAAGGTATAGAAAGACAACCTTCTTCGGTTTGAATTTCACCATTTTTTTCTAGTAATTCCGGATTAATCAGCACGAGACGATCTTCCCTGTTTTTAAAAAGGTCAATCACGATAATGCGCTTCTCAATGCCTACTTGGGTTGCAGCTAAGCCAATTCCGTCTTCCGAGTACATAGTTTCGAGCATACTATGAACTGTATTCTGAACATCTTCATTAACTATTTTTACTGGTTCTGCGATTTTTCGAAGTCGGTCATCTGGATAATGTAATACTTGTAATACTGACATATTTTTAGATTTGTATTCTAGTTAAAATAAATTTCGATTTCATTTTAGCAATTTTTTATCCTTATTAATAGCATTGCACATCAATTATTTAAATAGATTTAATAGAACCGATTTTTAAAGTCTATGATGTAGGAATAAAATGAGTTCACAAATATATGATAATGAACTAGATGTACCATTAATTAGACAAATCATAAACTAATTTATAGTAGTCAATATTATACTGTAAAAATTGTTTTTATAGGTAATTTTGCATTATTGATAGCAAGCTTATTTTTATGAAGTAAATATTTTTTATTTCTTCGACGCTTTGATCTAGTTAAAAACTAATTTCTCAGATTCTTATTTATAAGAAGAATTTATACTGGGATATAGTAAGAATATATGATGAAAGATTTTGAAATATTTAAACCATTATAATAATGCGTTATTGCTTCTAAATTGAGGATAACTCTCAATTACTAGAGGATAACTCTCAATTACTAAAAGTTTAAAAAACATAATACTCGATAGTAAAAGACCTAGGAATTATACTTAACATCAAGAATATGGATGATCTACCTTATGAGTGATCTACCTAATGCATCTATGTTATAATTTATCATGGGCACCTATTATAGAATAGATAGTATTTATGCTCGAACTGCATAGGTAAATAGCAATGGTGTCGTGTGGTAGTATTGATAGCAGGGGTACGGCTAAGGTAAAGTCTTCTATTTTCTTTAGCATAAACGGTTTACTAAGAAATTTTTAATCAGATTGCTCTAAGATGTGTGACTATGAGGGGCTGGGCGCTTGCTTTTTTCGACAAAACTTTTTCAATAGCAACGCCTTATAAAAAATTAAGATTGAGCCCAATAACCATTGGGGCCCCCGAAAAACGAGGCTCTTATATTAGTCGACGTCCGGTCTTTCCGGAGAGTCAAGAAGACCTAATGAGTTAAGATATGCACTGATCGAAAATCTGATAAGATTTTAGTCTAGTCATTATAAAATCCTAAAGATATTGCTAAACAGTTATAAATAATTCTTTATCAGCCTCATTTAAATAAAAGAAAATATGAGCCTATTCTTATGAATCTGAAGCTGACTTATCATTCTTTAATCTGCTTAAAACAATAGCGAATCAATTAGACGAACCCACCCAAATCGCCTCTTAACGTTCCTTTTGATTTATGGTATCATTAAGAATTGCACTATTATAAATCTCAGGCTACTAGACTGACGAATCGTACGGATATGCGCTGATCATTTCTGCATCTTTGAATATAGACACGATCAATTCACTTATGTACTCACCTAAAACTTATATCGAAAAAATTAGAGATATAAGTCAATGCGGAGCAGGTGATCGGTGATCTGGAGTAGGCTAGATCTCATCCAGACGAGATCAGGAATGCATCGAGTTGGTTGAAAATTATCTTATGTATAAACTATAGAAGATACATATTATTACATTGATGGTAACCCAATAATGATGCGGATTTACACCCAAAAAGAAAAGATTCATTTAGACGTAAGCTGCCGTGGCTTCCTTTTATTTCTGGAGCAGATTCAGGTATTGAACCCTGAAACTCGCGAAATGGTTATTGATCGAATTATGAATTCTGGAAATACAGATTTCAATTTAGAAGATTTGAAGTGGATAGTGTTGATGGTATTATTTAACACCCCAGGATATGAAAATGCTTATCAAAAAATGGAAGAAATACTATTTAAAGTAAATAGCTATCTACATTAAAATTTTTAAAGACATAAAAGATGATCATTAGACCGACGCTTTCTCTGGGGTCTAGAACAAACTAAACTGAGGATCCAAGATCGTCCTAGCCATCACATTAGTCAGGTGCGACCACTTTCTCATGCCCCTCGATATCATTATTAGATACCTCGAGTACCAGTATGTGAAACAATGATTAAGGCGTTGACTAATAAATTGACATCTAGATAGACAGGTGTATCGCGAGTTTCACGTCGCAGCAAGGCGTTAACCCATTGGGGTGAACCCAAAAATTTATTGACGTGCCAGCCGGCAGTAACATAGTCTATGCTAAAATGCAAGTAGCATAGACCATATCTAGTGTCAGCCACTCTAGAGTTCTGGTAGTCCAGCTACCTTCATCCCATCCGGAGATAACAGTTAGCCACATAAGTTAGCCACATATTTATATAAACTTTATATATACGAATCCGTATTAAATTTATCTATTATTGAACGCTAGATCTCCGTATTTTAAAAAAATTTTTGCCCCTTATCTTTATCAAAAAGATTTGTGAAAAACTCTTAAAATTAATAATTAATCACATTATGAATTTAGAATCGACTCCCAAACTTGCATTTATTATTGATGCATTGAAAAAACAGCAAATTATCGCCTATCCTACTGAAACCGTATTTGCTCTAGGATGTGATCCCGACAGTGAATTAGCCGTTAGTAATCTTCTATCTTTAAAACACAGGTCGAAGGAAAAAGGGCTGATTCTTATTGCCTCCGACTATCAACAATTAATTCCGTATATTAACGACAATGCATTAAATGATCAGCAGCGCGCCGCAATGTTTAGTACCTGGCCAGGCGCCGTAACTTGGGTCATCCCCGCTCTCCCGAAAACCCCGCGCTTTCTAACCGGACGGTTTAATTCTTTAGCAGTACGAGTTACCCCTCATCCAATAGTACAGCAACTTTGTATGCAGTATGGCAAACCGTTGGTTTCAACTAGCGCTAATCTAAGTAATCAAAATCCCTGCCGTAATAAGGATGAGGTGGCTAAGTACTTCGGTACTTCGCTCCCAGTACTGGATGGTAAAGCTGGAATTTACGCTGAACCTTCTGAAATTAGAAATGCCTTAAGTGGGAAGCGGATTCGATAAAGTGAAACAGCAGTAATGTGCTTTAAAAAATTTGCGATATTTGGCAATCCCATTAGCCATAGCCAGTCTCCACTGATACATGCATTGTTCTCGGAGCAGACCGGAATACCCCATCCTTATGGGGCAATACTTGCACCCAAAGATCGCTTTGAGATGAGCCTAGAAGCGTTTATCAGAACAGGTGGTACTGGGGCAAATATCACAGCACCCTTCAAGATACGCGCTTTTCGAGCGGCAGCTCAATTGAGCGAACGAGCTGCACTTTCTGGTGCCGTGAATACGATTAAGGCGTTACCAGGTGGCGGTTTTCTGGGAGACAATACGGATGGAATCGGTCTATTAACCGATCTTCAGCGCCAACAGTTAATTTGGCCAGAAGATCATATTTTACTTGTGGGCGCGGGCGGAGCAGCACGTGCCGCGATTTTGTCCTTATTGTCTTTTGGTTGTCAACTAACCATTACCAATCGAACTTTTAGCCGAGCCAAGAAATTAGCCGAGCTATTCCAACAATTTGGTAAAATCTCAGCGCAGTCGATTAGTCACCTTAATCAAAAGAAATCATTTGATCTAGTAATCAATGCTACAACCGCTGCTATTGGAGGGGCAAAGCTAATCTTATCGAATAATCTGGTTGACCGTAAAAGCCGCTATTACGATATGTGCTACTGTCGGAAATTAACCCCATTTCTTACTTGGGCACAGGATCAGGGGGTGAGGCAGTACTCCGACGGCCTGGGAATGCTCGTTGAACAAGCAGCTCATGCATTTTTACTTTGGCATGGAGTTATGCCTGACACGGAGACAGTGCTTCGTGGGCTGCGTAGTGACTTTACGGTATAGATAATAAGCGGCGCCATTTAGATATTTTTTGGCTATCTAGCTCATGGGATCAAACCCACTTTTAGGGGTAAAAATCATTCGAGGAGTTCAGAGAGATCCGGAAAATAGCCCGCCAGACTCTTGATTTCTAGTATTAGAGATAGCCGAATAGATACAACTAACAACCAACTTAAAGTCTCCACATGTAATACAATTAGAAGTTAGTAGCCACTTCTCAGAGTGTGTCGAACACATCTGAGAGCGCACATGTAGAAATGAGAGTGCATATGTAGAAACTAGAAACGCTCTCCCTCAAACATTTTTCTTCTCGAATGAATCTTAATCGTATTATCACAAGAGAAATTTAGCGGCTAATTTAAAGCTTTAAGCTGCCATACTAAGGCCACAAATAACAGGGTTGCCACTGAGATTAGCGGGCGCGGCAACAATAATTCTACGATGTTATCTCAGATAATCCGTCACATCTCAGATACGACGACACCTTAATTAAGGTGAAGCATGTACTGGCAAAATATAAATTTTAATGTTTAGATTTCAGCTATTTGCTTTTTTCATTTTTATGAAACACGAGCATTTATTGTATGGATTTCCCCAATAAATAGTACGAGATAGCTTCGATTAAGGAAACACAAAAATAAAAATAATTTTATAGCATAATTACATTCTAACTTTTAACTAACGCATTAATCATGAACCCCATAGGCTCTAATGGATACGTGCTAGAATCAATAAGAAAAATAAAAATAGTGGCTTGACTTTTTTTAAAAAACCCGTACTATCTTGAAATTAGTATTAATTTTATTTAAAATTAAGCTTAGATTTAAGAATCAAGATCCATGCTCTTTAAAAACTTAAAACAAAATCGCACATAAGCTCTCTAAATTTTTAGAGAGTTTCAGCCTAAAATAAAAATTTATACCCCAAAATAAAATGATCAACCCACGAACATCGACTAAAAATAAAAAACCATATAGTAAAAAAGCTAAAAACCCTGAGCTCCACCCCCTAAAAACAGAAAAAAATAAGAGAATAATCTGAACTTAAATTTTAAAATCAAATTTAAGACTACAAATACTAAACACTTTAAGATTAAAAATACTAAGCATGAGCTTTAATAAAAGTTAAAACCAAAATTAGAAATAACGCTTTAATTTCATAAAAAATAAATGCTAATAAGAAAAATAAAATCTAATTTAATCAACAATCGCTTAAATAGCAGGCTGAGCTAAAATAATCGCTTAAATAGCAGGCTGAGCTAAAATAATCGCTCAAATAGCAGGCTGAGCTAAAATAAGGAAAATTTTAATTAAAAAAACCCAAATTCCTAACACACTCCACCGAATACCAAAAAATCTTTATTAAAAAATTCAAAAAATATTTACGTAAAAAGTTCAAGAAACGCTAGCACAAGAGTCTTAGAGACACACAGAATTCATAAAAATTCGCAAGAATTCTATTGTCGCAAGAGTGATGCGTACAGTACAATAGCACTCAAAATAATCTTCGTGGCAACGCCAACCAAAACTTATCTTAAGAAAATAATACAGAAGGTCATTCTCACTTTAAACTTTACACTAAATCTAAAAGCCAAACGATACAAGCGGACACAAAATATACTTTAAAGACATCACCAAAACTCTAAAATTAAAGATCTAAAATTGGAAAAATAATTCTTCAAAATAGTTAAAATAATACGAGAGCATCAAACAACAATACTGTACACATTTAGAACAAGCAAAGCCGAAAACTAATCCGTGTAATTTTAAAAATCGCAATTGACAATTAAATAAAGTAAAAAACAGGATAGACACTATTCCTCTGAGCATTCTAAATTTTTCAGAATAAAAAATTTAAAAATCAGAACTTTCCCGGAAAATAAAAAGAAATCTAAAAAGCACGCCCTAAACTTACCCTTAAAAATATAAAAACACAACTAATATGAAAAGCTAAAGCATTTAATCTGAATCTAAACGACTAAAAAATAACTCCCTCCTTACACATAAAAAATCTTTAAAAATAAAACAGTACATCAATAATATTCAAAAGATTATTTCTTAGCGGCGTTCGATTTATTCTCATAGAATTGCCGCTAAGATATCAAACTAAAATAGACAACCCATCCAGATGCCGTAGAAATTAAAACAGTTTCTCAAAACTGTTAAAGTAAAACAATAACTCATAAAATTATAAATAAAAAGCGCATTTAGCAATGCTACTAAAGTTTACATATTGCCATTAAGTAATTTTACTGCCAATAAGCATCAGTACTATACTTATAAACTACAAAACGGCCATTAGCGATAGCGACCACCGCATATCTATTTCCTAATAAAAATCCGAGATAGTTTAATCTAAGCCGATTCTCATCCGGATGAAATTGCCGAAATAGCAGAATTAAATAAAATACTAAAAATACACAGTAAAATATACAGTAAGTAAGTGCGTCCCCTTCGTCTAGAGGCCTAGGACACCGCCCTTTCACGGCGGTAACAGGGGTTCGAACCCCCTAGGGGACGCCAAACTATTTAATTCATAGACACCGAGAAATATAAAAGTAATCAAAATAAAATACTAACTAATCAAGGCGTCTTAGATACAAAAAGAAAAATTAGAACATATGCAAGCGCTAAATTAAGATCATATATGCCTCCAAAAACGTTCCGCGACTAAAACCCCCATAGAAAAGAGTCCGGAGAAAACAGGCTGGCACAAAAATAGAAAACAGCGACCGAAATAGTCATTTAATATAATGCACCAAATCTGCTCAATCCTTCTATTTTATGCGCATTAAAAATTAAGAGAATCGACGTCTCGCGAGAAACCGTTTAAAATTCACTACTAGAATGGCTCGGAATTAATACCAAAGATTTTTTCGATATGAAAACTCCAGGCGGAAAACTAAAAAGTAAATAAATCCGCACAGAAAGCGGGGTCAACTATGTACATGATATAATTAGTAGAGCCTCGAGAATCATTTTAAAAACCATGAAATTAAAAGCTAAAATATTTAAAATAGTGTTTTATACTAAAATTCGGAGCAACCCAAACTTATCATGCAACCTAGAGTAAAATATTAAATAAATACTGCTAGCACTATGACCATCGATCAAATGTAAAAACTAAGAAAATAGGACACTGAAATTAATAAATCCCTTACTATTCCATCATAATGTAAAATAAAACCATAAAGGAGCGGTAGTTCAGCCGGTTAGAACACCTGCCTGTCACGCAGGGGGTCGCGGGTTCGAGTCCCGTCCGTTCCGCCACTTAATACCGTAAAGTCTACAAATATTATCAAACAGTGGCACTATAAAAAGTAATAGCGCTATAAAAAATTTAGGGGCGTAGCTCAGTTGGCAGAGCACTGGTCTCCAAAACCGGGTGTCGAAAGTTCGAGTCCTTCCGCCCCTGCCATAATAAAGACAGTTCTCTCATTCCCCACAGATGAACTGACGAGCCAGCATGCTAGATGGGGAGTCAAATAATTTTTCTGAATGCTGATTTTTTAAAGTTTTTATTCTGAAAAATTTAGAATGCCTCTACTTCTTATCACAGTAACCCCCACCGATCTTTATCGTAACCGCTCACGTAGTACTAAATATAAATTTTATTTTGGGACGAGATAATTTTATATTTCAGACCTTAGTGCCGGATCTTATTGGTTTTAGACAATTTCATACTTAGAATTCATCCTATTTTTAAAAATTTTTAGAAATATTCCTCTGATGACGTGCCCCGAAAAACCTTGAACACTTCTACTAAATATAAAAATTTTTTATCGACTTAGATCTGTCGATACTTAGTTAAAATAAGCAAACACACAGGGAAACATCAATAGAGTACGGATACTTACTTTAAGCTTCTAGAAAAAATGCGACGTTATCATGTAATGCACCCACCACTTTTCACTTAATATTTCCATATAGTTTGCTTAAATAAGAAAAATAAAACTAGTTAAGAAGGTTATAAAAACGAATTTAAACAATACATAAAGTCTAGGGGAAAGCATTTTAAGCACCACTCAAAATCTCCGATAAACATCGGACTACACATTGATGCAGGCCGCTACCGAATGCCTTAATCGAGAGCTTTTTATATATACCTAACTCTTCAGTTATATACAAGATTTCGTTGATCAATTGATTTAACATCAAATATCTTAGCCGAAGAAGTCAGTATTTAGCTGCGAATTCCTACGATATCGTTATAATATTCCAGACTTCTCATGTTCTCAGAGAAAATTTTTTTATTAAAAACTGACAAATAAGTGACATTGGTTTATTTTCTAGGATGTTGGCTTTTATTGCCGGAAAGGTCCAGAACAATGTCAGATAAATTTCATATTTTGCTTCTAAATGGACCTAATCTAAATTTATTAGGTACGCGAGAACCGAAGAAATACGGAGATACTACTCTAGTAGAGATTATTAATGATCTAGAAAACCAAGCATCTACGGTAAATGTCACACTGAGTCATCTGCAATCTAATGCCGAGAATAAAATGATCGATCGGATTCATCAGGCACGAGGTAATACAGACTTCATTCTTATTAACCCAGCTGCATTTACACACACCAGTATAGCGTTGCGCGATGCGTTGCTAGCGGTACAGATCCCTTTTATCGAGATTCATCTATCTAATATGCATGCTCGTGAGCCCTTCCGATGTTTCTCTTATTTTTCTGATATAGCGGTAGGCGTGATCTCCGGGCTCGGTGTCAACGGTTATGCTTTGGCTTTACAAGCAGCGGTTACGCATCTGTCAAAATATCAATAATTGCTATGCAAAAAGAATACGGAATCATACTCATGGATATTCGTAAAATAAAGAAACTGATAGAACTAGTTGAAAAATCAAGTATTTATAAAATAGAAATTTCTGAAGGTAAAGATTCGGTTCGCATTATCCGTTCCGCACTAGAGCAAGTTTACCCAATGATGCAACAAACATACACACTGCCTACACAAGCACAACCAGTTTTAGAGACTAAATCAAATAATATATCGAATACAGAGTACTCAGTACCAGTGCAGAGTCATATCGTTCGCTCACCAATGGTTGGTATTTTCTACCGTACTCCAGGTCCTGACGCGCAGGCATTCGTGGAATATGGACAGAGCGTTAATGTCGGCGACATACTGTGTATCGTTGAAGCAATGAAGGTCATGAACCAGATCGAATCAGACAAATCCGGAGTCGTTAAAGCCATACTCGTAGAAAGTGGCCAGTCTGTTGAATATGATGAACCTCTTATCGTCATCGAATAACAAGGCGTATCATGCTTGATAAAGTTGTTATTGCCAACCGTGGGGAGATAGCCCTACGTATTTTGCGTACTTGCAAAGAGCTCGGCATAAAAACCGTAGCAGTTCATTCCACGGCTGATCGCGATCTAAAACATGTATTATTAGCTGATGAAACCGTGTGTATCGGCCCAGAATTATCAGTAAAAAGTTACCTGAATATCCCGGCTATTATCTCCGCCGCAGAAATTACGGGAGCCGCAGCCATTCATCCCGGATACGGTTTTCTATCTGAGAATGCTGACTTCGCTGAACAGGTTGAGAGTTCAGGTTTTATTTTTATTGGCCCTAAAGCTGAAACTATTCAACTAATGGGTGATAAAGTTTCTGCGATTCGTGTCATGAAAAAAGCCGGAGTACCCTGTATACCCGGATCCGATGGACCGCTTTCTGATGATATATATAAAAATCGTGCTTTAGCAAAAAATACTGGCTACCCCGTGATTATCAAGGCATCTGGTGGGGGTGGCGGACGAGGCATGCGCGTTGTATATAGTGATCAAGATCTTGATCAGTTGATTAAACTTACGAAATCAGAAGCCAAAGCCGCTTTCAATAACGACACCGTTTATATGGAAAAGTATTTAAAAAACCCACGTCATATTGAAGTTCAAGTGTTAGCCGACGGGCAAGGCGGTGCTATTTATCTCGCTGAGAGGGACTGTTCCATGCAGCGCCGTTATCAGAAAGTGCTAGAAGAAGCACCAGCACCAGGGATCACAAACGACGTACGCCGTTACATCGGGGAGCATTGCTCCAAGGCTTGCCTAGCAATTAATTACCGCGGCGTAGGTACGTTTGAGTTTCTTTATGAAAATGGTAAGTTCTATTTCATTGAAATGAATACACGCATTCAAGTTGAGCATCCAGTGACAGAAATGATCACGGGGATAGATCTTATCAAAGAACAGCTGCGCATTGCCGCCGGAATACCACTGTCGATTAAGCAATGCGAAGTACAGATTCATGGACATGCGGTGGAATGCCGTATTAACGCTGAAGATCCAAAAAATTTCCTTCCAAGCCCAGGTAAGATTACCCGCTTCCATGCACCAGGAGGATTCGGAGTCCGATGGGAATCTCATATTTACTCCGGATATACAGTACCACCGTACTATGACTCTATGATTGGAAAACTAATTACTTACGGTGAAAATCGAAAGGTAGCAATTATCCGCATGAAGAATGCTCTATCTGAATTAATTATTGACGGAATAAAAACTAATATTAAATTACAGAAAAAAATTACGAATGACGACAACTTTCAAAACGCTTCGATGATCAATATTCACTATTTAGAGAAAAGTCTAAAACTATAAAAATAAAGCAAAAATTTGATTAGCTATATCTGAAAAATTTTAGATAGCAAAATGTTAAACGGATAAAATTTTACAAAAATTTATGCTATCTCCGATGCACCTAAATTAACTATTTAATTGATTGACTAATATAGAGATTAAATAACTTTGTTACTAAATCAGATAAATAAAAAATAAAATAACTAATATTGTAAAGTCAAAGCTACTCCCGTATTATTTCTAACTATTTTAATATACAAATTTTATTTCGAAATACGCTTTTATATCTAACGGATAGTCTATTCCCTATTCATTCTCTTTAAAAGAATCATACGAGTTTTTAGAAAATTTCTATTACTATTTAAAAGTAGTAGAATCTATTTTAGAAATAGGCTAATTTATTCTGATTGTGTATTTGGTAAATAATTAGTTTGAACTTTTTAATAAAAATAGTTTGTTTTTAACAAAAAATATTGATTGCGCCATATAAAATAATTATGTAATTTTATTATTTAATTAATTTTAATTATCACATTTAATGATAGAAAATCCTGATTAAAAAATACATTCATTTATTATAGAAAATTATTTCACTAACATAGCAATTGTTAAAAAATCATTATCGCAAGGAATATCTCAAGAAAACTAGATAGAAGATTTCTATATAGGTATAGAAAATAATGTCTACTAATAACACATCTTTAAAATATCGCAATACTTTTTCGCTCCCCGTCAAAGCAAAGAGTCTAATCGTAGCAGATAGAACAGAATTAATGGTAAAAGTCTGGGAAAAGGCACAAAATTGCCATATGCCATTACTCGTTTTAGGTGAAGGTAGCAATATTCTACTGCTTGAAGATTTTTCTGGTACAGTGATCATTAACCGACTAAAAGGAATTAATGTCAGAGAAGGGTCAGATATGTGGCACCTTCATATCTGTTCCGGTGAGAATTGGCATGATCTGGTTTGTTACACTCTACAAGTTGGTATTGCGGGACTAGAAAACTTGGCGCTAATCCCGGGTTTAGTAGGGTCTGCCCCAATCCAAAATATTGGCGCCTATGGTGTTGAGTTAAAAAATATTTGTGAATATGTTGATCTTTTAAATTTATGTACAGGTTCTATTAATCGTATCCCATCAGCCGACTGTGGCTTTGTTTACCGTGGGAGCATCTTCAAGAATAAACCTCACACTGAACAAATTATTGTTGCTCTTGGTTTATGCTTAAAAAAAAAGTGGAGGCCTGTACTTGAGTATGGGGATTTAACTAAGCTCGATCCGGAAAATGTCACACCAAATCAAATATTCGATTCCGTTTGTACGATACGTCGCACAAAATTACCTGATCCCCGAAAAATCGGGAATGCCGGAAGCTTCTTCAAAAATCCTACGGTAAGCCCAGAGAAGTCTGCATCACTAATATCTGAATATCCAGATATATCATACTATTTTCAGGACAACGGACAAGTTAAGTTAGCTGCAGGTTGGCTGATTGAACGATGTAAACTGAAGGGGCACCGCATAGGTGGGGCTGCTGTGCACCACCAACAGGCGTTAGTTTTAACAAATGCTGGTAACGCTACTAGTCAAGATATCGTCGCTCTAGCACGGCACGTGCGTAATACAGTAGCATCTAGATTCGAAGTATGGCTAGAGCCCGAAGTATGTTTTATCGGAGCCCCCGGTCAATTAAATGCACTGGAAGTTTTAGAATGATAGATATTCAATTAGCGCTAAAATTAATTGCGCTTCTGTCTGATGGTAAGACCCATTTATCGGAATATATCGCTGCGTCATTAGAAACGAACAAGGAAACTATTGATGCTCATATTCAGACTATCAGAATGTGGGGCGTTGAAATATTTACTGATCTAGGTAATAGATATACTCTTCAAAATTCAATTCAATTACTTAAAATCGATCATATTCTCGAGTTTCTAGAAGAGAAACGCCTGACTTTATTACCGATAGTAGATTCAACTAATCAATACTTAATGAATAATATCTATAAACTTCACCGTGGCGATGCATGTATTTCCGAATATCAGAATAAGGGGCGGGGCCGGCGCGGACGACAATGGATCTCGCCTTTTGGCGCTAATCTATATCTATCGATGTTCTGGATCTTACCAAAGGGGCCGGCTGCAGCTAAGGGACTTAGTTTAGTCATTGGAATTGTGATAGCTGAAGTCTTACAAGGTCTAGGAGTAAAGGCTGTTCGAGTAAAATGGCCTAATGATGTATATCTTAATAATCGAAAATTGGCAGGAATTTTAGTAGAGCTTAGGGGAAAAGTTGGCGATGCGGCTCACTTAGTAATCGGAGTTGGTATAAATTTAGCGATGCGAAGCACTAAGTTTAACATCATTAATCAGGAATGGATTACACTGAAAGCAGCAGGGGTTAATATCAACCGTAATGAGCTTGCCGCCACTCTACTGAATAAGCTGAGACAGGCGATGTACCAGTTTGAAAGTCATGGAATATCTCCATTTATGACTCGTTGGCATTTATTAGATAATTTTATTGATCAACCGATCAAAGTGTTAACTAGTAAACAGAAGATCTTTGGAATTTCAAGAGGTATCAATCGAGAAGGGGCTCTTTTGGTAGAACAGAGAGGAATAATTAAACCATTTATTGATGGAGAAATATCTCTTCGTAGTGCAGAATCATGAGATTAGGAAACAAGTTCCTAAAAGATTTATCTAAACTATTTTCTTAATCGGACGCTCTCTACTATATGATTAACGCTCTTAGTTATAATTAGATTCGCTCGTTCACGTGTTGGTAATATATTTTTTTTTAAATTCAATACATTAATGTCATTCCATAATTGTGTGGCAATATTAACTGCCTCGGACTTTTCTAGTTTAGAGTAGTTATGAAAGTAAGATCTGGGATTACTAAAGGCTCCTTGACAAAATTTTAAGAAACGGTTAATATACCAGTTTTGTAGCAATGCTTCTGGTGCATCGACATAGATTGAAAAATCGACAAAGTCGGAAACAAAAACGCGATGTGGATCGTCGGGATTATCCATGCCACTCTGTAGTATGTTAAGACCTTCTAGAATAAGAATATCTGGCTTCTTGATAATTTTATTGTCATTAGGAACTATATCATAAATCAAATGTGAATAAATTGGAGCAGTCACATACTTAGCACCAGACTTTACTTCTGAAACGCACTTCACCATGCTACGCACATCATAAGATTGAGGAAATCCCTTTTTTTGCATTAGTCTGCGATCATTCAGCACCTTATTAGGATGTAAGAAACCATCAGTCGTAATAAGCTCTACGGAACGATGTTCCGGCCAAATTCTAAGCAACGCTTGCATCACGCGTGCAGTAGTGCTTTTACCGACAGCGACACTTCCGACAATACCGATTACATATGGAATTTTTTGCCTATCTATCCCGATAAACTGTTCAAGAATCTCCTGGCGACGGAGGTTGGCTCTGATATAGAAATTAAGAAGTCGAGACAAAGGAAGATAAATTTGTGCTACTTCATCTACAGAGAGATCTTCGTTAATTCCTTTCAATTTACTGATTTCTTCTTCGGATAGAATTAGCGGTACTGAATCTCGTAATTTCGCCCACTGTCTACGATCGAAATGAAGATAAGGCGCCGTTAAAGACTGATCTCTTTTTATCATAAGTCAAGTGCCGTCTATTAAGACAGGTTGAGAAAAATATGGGATCCCAAAATTTGGATAATAAACAAACTATCTGCTATAGATGAACGCATATTTAACGTAGAAATTTTTCTAAAAGCTATTGATTGATATCGCTTATTTTTATTATAAATAGGCGATACACAGTAAACTCATGGAGACATTAAAGACCGAATCCAGAATCTGAAATACTTATTTTCCTACTACTTCTCTATGATTTAGCAAAAGTCCGTTCAAGCAAGAGTAAAAATTACAGTTCTATGATAATAATGGCTATTGAATTAGTAGATTCACTCGGGTGGTTCTTTATTATTAGAGACACACCTCCACGTAAGCATGATCGATACACTAAAGATTGATGTAGATACTACCGTCTTTTTATCACCGTTTGTCCAGATTGCACTTCATATTTTTATAACAAGTCTATAAATTAATAGCTTCTGCATTCCAGGTAGCGTTAGTAGTTCGGATTTTGACACAATGACTAATATTAGTGTATTTTTCTACCTAGCTAGTAGAGATGAGTCCGACTCCTTATTGCGTACTAATTTAGAACTACGTACTAATTTAGAACTGCAGAAGTGATTTTTAATATCCTAGTATCAAATTTCGCGCTTCTATGGCCCCTCAGTACTGTGTACCACGCTGCATTCTATGCAAATTAATAGAATATCTTACAAGAGTAGTGCGTACTTTATCCACACACTTTTTATTAATCATGTTACTAGATGGACTCTATTATGAATAGAGCAACTTATGAGACCAAGCTTAAAGAGCGTAGGAACATCATCGAAGAAAGGCTTTGATGGCAATTAATAATAAAATGATTTATCTTTAAAAAAAGATAAGAAAAAGTTACTCTTAGTGATAGCTGCGTACGATAAATACTTATACGGCATCAACAGCAGGCTAGAAGTTAGCATACAAATTTGACTGATTTATAAGAGAAAGTCCGTATGATATAATTTTTTTGTTGCATAGGAAGGCCCATCTACATAAAATAAGATGAAACCAATGTCGGCTTAGCTCAGTTGGTAGAGCAACTGACTTGTAATCAGTGGGTCACCAGTTCGATTCCGGTAGCCGACATCATTCTATTAGAAAAAATAAAAACTGGTGGGATTCCCGAGCGGCCAAAGGGAGCAGACTGTAAATCTGCCGTCATAGACTTCGAAGGTTCGAATCCTTCTCCCACCACCAAATTTAAGCTTAACAAATAGATAATCGGAATAAGCTCTAGCGCCATCCGTAAACCCGATCTCCAATTCCGGATCAAGCCATCTGTGCAATCCCGCCGAAGGCAAAGTAAACCCAGCACAAAAGACTAGACTAAACCAGATAGGGTGCTATAATAAGAAAAAATTCGCAGAATACCAAATTATATATTTGTCAATCAACCTAGCTAAGTTCAATCAAACATGACAGTCTAAATATAATAAAAAACAAAAAAGTTTTACTAAAATTTCTAGCTTTTTCAACTAAACCGAATCTAATATAAAAATAGAGCTCAGATAACACAAAACCCTTGCGTTACCCTTAAATGTAAAACAATCAAGCAGTCCAACTCTAGGATGCGGGCATCGTATAATGGATATTACCTCAGCCTTCCAAGCTGATGATGCGGGTTCAATTCCCACTGCCCGCTCCAGTCTGCTGATATAGCTCAGTCGGTAGAGCACACCCTTGGTAAGGGTGTGGTCGGCAGTTCGAATCTGCCTATCAGCACCACCTTCTATTGATCCCGCCCTACAATGTTTTCATGATCTAAACGTAACAAAAATTTTCTGATCAAATTAATAATGGCACTAAGCCGTTAGCCACTTTCTTACAACGAAAGTCCGTGTCTAAAGAAAGATTTGAACGCTCTAAACCGCACATTAACGTTGGCACCATCGGCCACGTTGACCATGGGAAAACCACTTTAACTGCGGCCATCACCACTGTTTTAGCGAAAACTTATGGAGGCTCCCCGCGTGCCTTCGATCAGATCGATAATGCACCAGAAGAAAAAGCACGCGGTATTACTATCAACGCTTCTCACGTTGACTGCCCAGGGCACGCAGACTACGTGAAAAATATGATTACCGGTGCTGCACAGATGGACGGCGCTATACTCGTAGTAGCTGCAACCGATGGCCCAATGCCTCAAACACGAGAGCATATTC
>CAXKXX010000007.1:0-86752 GCA_964059975.1 Serratia symbiotica | reverse complement strand
ATAGTTGACTCTAGTAGGAAGTGTTAATGGTTTTATTAATCATTTTTGGAAATCAGCTATCATAGACTATATGCCTATTATTTGCGCCCTGACGGTCCGTATTAGGCACAGAAGAGGCGTCAAGTAGATTAGTCAATATTAAAAAAATAAGGAAAAACTACAGTAAGGGGCGTCAAAACACTCAAGGGCGCTTAAAACACTAGAATTTTTAAGAGTTCATAAACGCTATTAAGACTCATTTCATCAATATTATAATGCGAAATCTAAAAGCAGTAAATAGCGATGAAGGTCTACCTATCGTCTGTAGACGAAAAGCATTATAAGAAGATGCTGCATGATTGTTATAAAGGTAGAAGATCACCGCAACAATATCGTCATTAGTATGAACGCTCTACTTGTTATTTAACTAATCTACCTTAGTACAGCATCCATGTCTATCGTGATAGCTATTAATTGATGACATGTTCCCTGCAAAGAAAGAATAAAATAGAAAGGATAAAATTTAGATAATTTGATCATACTGAAAGTCTGTACTATTAACAGCAACATCAACTATTGCTTTTTATGAACTTGAACATTATGATCTTAACACAGCGCCTTTATGTAATTTCCTCATAACCCGAACCTTTATTTTTTCCATTGATTATCATGATACAAAGATACGAGTTAGGAACATAAAATTACTATGAAACAAAATACAAATTTTAAGATCACGATATACTAAATTTCTCTTAAAATCTACGAAATGATTACAAATTCTCCCAATGTCTCAAAGAGAGAAAAACAACCTATCAATTTCATAATTAATGTATTGACGGTTTAGAAAAACACCAAATGTATAATTTTTCTCCCGGATAGGATGGAAGACAAGTTCGCATGTGCATGCTAAGTCTTAGAATACAATCAATGCAATAAAACGTAGCACTTGCGATAACACCAAAGCAGTAAGACCACCGATTCTTGCCACCCAAACATTTATCTCAACAATTACTACATGACTTGTCCAGTTCTCGAACTCACTCAACAGCTCATCAAACGCCCCTCCCTCAGTCCAGACGATAAGGGGTGCCAGAAACTGCTCATGACAAGACTGAAGGCAATTGGATTTACTGTAGAAACATTAAATTTCGGTGACACTAAAAACTTTTGGGCCTGGAGGGGCCACGGTCGAACTCTAGCGTTTGCCGGGCACACCGATGTGGTGCCAGCGGGAAATGAAAAATATTGGGACAGCCCACCTTTTGAACCAACTATTCGCGATGGCATGCTCTATGGGCGCGGCGCTGCGGACATGAAAGGATCGTTGGCAGCTATGGTGGTAGCCGCCGAGCGATTTGTTCTTGTTAATCCTATACATCAAGGCCGCATAGCGTTTTTAATCACTTCTGACGAAGAAGCTAGTGCAGAAAACGGAACGGTGAAATTAGTGGAAACACTAATGGCGCGCAATGAAAAATTAGATTACTGTTTGGTCGGGGAACCTTCAAGTAATAACTGCATAGGTGATGTAATAAAAAATGGTCGTCGTGGTTCAATTACAGGTAACCTACATATTCAGGGTGTTCAGGGGCACGTCGGTTATCCAAATAATCTATCAGATAATCCAATACATTGCGCCATACCGCCACTACTTGAGTTATTAACTATCAAATGGGATTGCGGAAACGAGTTCTTCTCTCCAACTAATATGCAGATCGTCAATATTAGGGCTGGAACGGGAAGCAACAATATGATCCCGGGTGAGCTGTCGGTACAATTCAACCTTCGTTTCACCCCTGAACTTACGGATATTCTGATTAGACAACGTATTGAGTCGCTACTAAAACGCTACCTACTGAACTACAGCATTGATTGGCATTTATCTGGTCAACCCTTCCTCAGTACGCGAGGGCCTCTTACAGAAGCCGCGATAAATGCAATTGAGCATTATTCTAAAGTAACACCGCAGATGCTAACTAATGGAGGCACGTCCGACGCCCGATTTATTATTCATATGGGAGCTGAGATTGTGGAACTAGGGCCGTCCAACGATACTATTCATAAGGTCAACGAGTGTATCCACATTGAGGATCTAAAAATTTTAAGCCTCATATATCAACGCATTATAGATCAACTTCTAACATGATTACAGTAGAAGTGCATATCAGATACATATAGAATACTGAGAGTCACTTGTGTGGAAAGTATTTTACTATATCGATAGTGTCGCATATTAGACAGGTTTTTGGAACGTAGTGCGTGTAGCTAGAACGCACTACGTTCCGAGTAGATTAAAGTCATATTGCTTTAAAATATCGGTTTAGAATTAATAATTCTAGCAGCAGTTAATTCTACAACTAGAGCATGCTCTACCGAAAAATATAGCCGGAGAGGTCTATCTGACTCTGTTCTCTACTACCGAGCTCCCCACTGTTCTTGCTCAGAATATATAATTTTTATATTATCATATAGAATCAAAAACTTATAGATTCAAATGAACCTAAATAATAATTTAGAAGATCTGGATGATAGATGGACTACACGTTAGATGACGTATCGGAACAACTAAACTTTGACCTCTTAATAACCGGATTATATTCCGCTAAAAACGAGTCTCTTCTCGCTCTGTCACCTCAGGATTATTGTAGAGTCGGGGGGAGTAAAGGATTAGAAGGTTAAAAGCGATTGATGATCAATATTTTTCATTTTTTATTCTTCGATTAAAACATTAAATATTTAATTATTAAGAAGTTATCAATAGATAATAAGACTCATCTCATTTCTAATAATCATTAAAACTATCAAAATATCTGAGTTAAATAAATCTTAAAAATCTTGATTTTAGTAAAATTAAAGCTGCCATTTTTCGCTATATAGACAATAAATCGATCAGAGCTTGAACATCATTAGAGGAAGATAAAATCGGCGTACCACGCTCGAGCTCCTCGTATGTTGCTACTCCTAACAATAGAGACTAAGAGATAATTTTATATGAAATCTCCTCAAAAATTTTAATCAGCGCTACTATGTCCCTATCGTCTTATTAAGCGAATAGGGCGACACTCAATGTTTTTTTAAAAGAGCAAATATCTGTGACTCGCCTAAACTGAGAATTTTGCCTTCCCGATATGGACAAAGTATAGAGCTAGCACAAAATGCTAGATGATTTCGAGCATTATGGGGAAATAAAGCTACTAGAAAAAACTAGAACGCCCATAATTTCACCAGACAAGTGTGCGATCTGTTATTTCAAGGCTGCTAAAATTCATGATATTAAGGTGTCGTAATAGAACTGACTTAGTTTTTTAATAATTAGAATTTATTTAATTTCTCTAAAGCCAGTTAGATAGAGCACGAGTCTATCGTAGTCCCACTATGGCGATATGCTACTCTTCATAATACAGTGATAAAAGTGGCGCAGCCTAAAGATTTAATTCGACTGCATGAGGCGATGCTAGATTTAAAAGAAGTTAAAGGTATATCGTACATGTTTTAAGGATAGTAGACGCTGCCTGATTAGCTCTAGATCAAGCTCGTAGGTTGCACGCCAGTGCATTTGTCCTATTATTGTTAGTTAATCAATCTGCTATTGATAGTTTCATGTATGGACGGATCCGAAAATGATACCAGTAGTGTTTATCACAATAATAATGATGTGTATCGCAATGATAAAAATACAATCTCTTCTTAAAATATAATTATTCGCAATCTCATAAAATATTTATAAATAACTCTCGCTATAATGAATATATTATTAGTATTTTTTAAATTTCAAACTAGTATTTATGCTGCTTTACTATGATATAAAAACTTAATTTTTGATTCTAAAGTTTTCTTAGAATAGTTAGCATACTAATATATAGGCGTGACAGCCTCCTAGCGCTGATATTCTTATAACTGATTAGATCAGTTCCTGACAGCTTATCCCTATTAATCCTAGGGATTTTTATACCTACGCGTTACTATTTTAAATTAGGTGATATAATAATGACGTTTAACTCGAAGCGCAGATCGTGCATCTACTAATACTTATGCGACAATTATTTATCATTAAAATTTTTAATGATAAATCTATTGAGAGCATTTATATTATAAAAGTAGTTGGAAAATACAGATGACCTTCCAATCGGCGGCCGCCCAATAATGGGAGTGTAAAAATAAATTTTGATACAGTTCTTTTAGTATATAAAATTAGAAAGTATCATGTGATTTTTTTATAAAAATACTAATATGGATCTATTGGGTCTAAAAACCGATACGAATATATCCTACACTTTTTATTTTGCCCTTTCATACCATAATAAAGTGAACAAATTTTTATTATATAAAAATTTGTTCTAAAAAACAGGAGAGTACTGCTATTTTCTTATAAAAAATTGAAGAGTTACGCATAAAACTTATCTAAAATTAGGGCACTTTTAGAAAAGTCCGATGTGTTGCTGTATAAATTTAATTATAAAAATTTATGCCTCTAAAAATTTTTAGACGCGCTATTACTCGTTACGAAAAATACTATTACTCTTAAATATAATTAAACATGCTGATTTATAAAATAAAATGCATTAATTATAATTAATCCTAATGGCCTTAAAAAGAGATAGATATGTTTAAAATAAGCGATGAAAAGCTTATTTTTATATTAATCAGAACTGAAAATAAATATAGATCTAGTTAAAATTTTAGAACTCTATTTATTGGGGCTCTCGTTATAAGAACCTAAAATCACATTAGACTCGGATATTTAAATATATGTTAGTATCATCTATACTCACTAATATAACGATATTAACCAGATACACTCATTTAATATAAATACATTTATTTATGATATTAAAATCTAATAAGTAAGAGAGCAGGGATGAGCGGTACTCAGATTCGTATAGCAATTTCTGGAGCTAGTGGGCGTATGGGAAGAACACTGATCCGAGCGGTAAATAAGGAAAAGAATGCAACATTGGGGGCCGCGCTATCGTACACTTATTCTAATATGATCGGAATTGATGCCGGTGCATTAGCTGGAATTCATACGATGGGCATTAAGCTTAGCGACAGCTTAGAAAAGAATATAGATAGCTTCGATATCCTAATTGATTTCAGTCGACCAGAAAATACCTTAAGGCACCTAGATATCTGCGTAGCACAGCGTAAACCGATAGTTATCGGTACTACTGGTTTCAACGATGCTGGGAATCAGGCAATTCAAGATGCCGCGCGACATATAGGTATCGTCTCTGCCGCCAATTTCAGCGTTGGTGCCAATTTGGTATTGAAGTTACTAGAGAGGGCGGCTCAAGTAATGGGTAATTCTAGCGATATCGAAATCATTGAAGCGCATCACCGTAAAAAAATAGACGCCCCTTCGGGTACTGCATTGGCGATGGGTCAGGTAATCGATAGAAATATAAGAAGCTCCCCTCAGGATAGTAGTACACCCTGCGGCAAGAAGACACCGACTGGCTTACTTAGACCTAAGAATATCGGATTCTCTATCCTCCGTGCGGGAGATATCATTGGTGAGCATACAGTGATGTTCGTTGACATTGGCGAGCGGGTAGAAATTATTCATAAAGCCTCTAGTCGTATGAGTTTTGCTACCGGGGCAATCCGTGCCGCGTTCTGGTTGCATAAGAAGGAAAAGGGGCTTTTTGATATGTGGGACGTACTTGGTTTTAATTAAATCCTATGTTGTCATTAAAAGACCTCTTAGGCGGGGCGCCAACTATCATGTATTAATAAAGCCACAATATCGTCATCTTACTCGCATGTTTTATGTAAAATTCTTTTATAGAAAAAGATGGTGCGATTATTGATATAAAAATGCTAATGTTTCGTATGCGCCTTTAGCACTATCTAATTCGCCCCTAGCCTTTCTCATTAAAATAATTTTTATATAACCTTATAAGTTTATTAAATAAAATTTTTTAGAATTTATTAATCTAACTTTCTGTTACTATGTGTAAAGGCTATTCAACTAACCAAGATTTTTAGTGCTTATATCTCACTTAATGCTGATTAGGATGGAGCAGGTAAAATACAAGGCGGCATCTTTCTCTAAATAATTAGATCATTTATCAATAAAAACTACGTTTTTAAAAATTGATGAATTTATAGATCCTTTCTATATTAATTTAAGATCGTGCGCTTATAAAAGAGTTAGCGTGTAAGTTTTGCCACTAGCTGTTTTTTAGAGTATCTTTGATTAAGCAATACAATTTCTAGTTTTAAATAAGATCATTAGATGATCGATACTAGAGTACGACTTACTTATTTTATATCTGGAAATAACTAGCTACCAAGAAATTTTTTAATAAAAAGCATAAATATTTTGGTATTATATTTTATAACATTGCGCCACATGATACATAAATTTATTTGTGCCGATCAGGTTTTTATCTATAGCGTTCGGCGTAAAATTTGAAGAGAGTTCATTCACCTAAACCGTAGGTAAGTCATCTCTGAATTCTGTATTTTAGTAGATAAATATCTTATATACTTTAACTTTTTTAAAGCAATAAAAGAGTTTCTATTTAGATTCAAAATACCTTTAATTACAACAGAACTTGACAGAAGAACTCAGGATCTCTGGTATGTCTAGTAATTATTTGTATTTTTTTAGAAAAAATCACATAGCTAGCGCGAGCTTCTCTTTTCTTTAAAAGAGCGATCAATTAGTTTGAAAAATATTTCTAAATCAATATGGACGTAAATCTTTGCGCCGGATTCATAGAATAGAAATCTGTTTATATGTTAGTAAAGTGCGTATCTAATATTAAGAATTGCATTATTCAGCCTACACTATGGTTGAAACGTTAAGAGAAGAAGCAATTTAGGGGAAAGACTGGGGCTTATCTATAATAATCGAGATATGCGACTAGTCACTATTTCAAATTTTTAATTTGAAATAGTGACTAGTATTAAAAGTAATAACCAGATTGAAAATAAATTTTAGTGTTCTATTATAGATAGAAGGAAGGACATACTAAGAGGAGTGTGAGAACATCGTGCATATTTATATTTATCACAAATCTAACCAATCAACTTCTTACCCGTCTACAATATAATCACAATCGCACCCCTTTCTTTTTTTAATTCAGATTCTTGCTGAATCAGATCAACTGCATCCGAAGAACTTGCAATTCTTCCCGATCATCTTACAATTCCCTTATACTCTTACTAATAATTTTAGATACTACTAATATCATGGTATACACTGTTGCATTAACCGGTGGTATTGGAAGCGGGAAATCAACCGTAGCCAATATTTTTTCGCGTTGCGGCGCAGCCGTTATCGATGCCGACGTGATTGCCCGGCAAATTGTAAAGCCAGGCACTTGGGCCCTAGAGAGCATTGCTAAGTATTTTGGTAAAAAAATATTACTACCGAATGGTACATTAAATCGTATCGCGCTACGTAAGAGGATATTTAGCTATCCTGAAGAAAGAATTTGGCTAAATCACTTACTACACCCTCTTATTCATCGGCATACTCAAAATCAGTTGCAGCATTCTACTGCTTCATATGCCCTCTGGGTCGTACCACTTCTAATAGAAAATAGACTAGAAGATTATGCTGATCGTGTACTAGTGATTAATGCTCACAAAGAGATGCGGGTGGCTAGAACTGCTAAACGTGACGGTATCGCGCACCACGAGGTACAGGATATTATTTCTGCTCAGGCAACTTGTGAGCATCGTCTCGCAGCCGCCGATGACGTTATTCAAAATAATGAGGATTGCACCAAGAAAATGGCATTATTGGTCGAAATACTGCATCACCGCTATATTAAATTAGCGGGGGAAAAGTCAAGCGGAATGCATAGTAACTGCATCGTATCAATATGTCATGATTTAAAATACCGATAAATTTTATTATATTTATATATGCCCCGATAATAGCAACGTGCTACAGTAATTTCTATAGAGCCTTCAGATCCGAACTATACACCAGTTATTTATATAGTAATGCGCTATCGCGCCGATTACTCGCGTTTCTTAGTTAGAGATTAGCCCAACAGCTTCTTGCCACATAAGATAAAAAATTTATAAAATAAAAAGATTTTGTTGGTATCTCTACGTATCAATCCACACAATAAAGATCTATTTAAGAGGGATGTATAGATGTGAGTAGCTAAAATCTAAAATATCTATGCAGTATCTGCTGATACTTAAAAGGAAGAAAGAATCGTTATGACAACTATAGCAAAATGCCCAACTTGTAATAATGAAGTCGTATGGTCTAAAATCAGTCCCTATCGTCCATTCTGCCGGAAACGCTGTCAATTAATCGATTTTTATGGGTGGGCCAACGAAAAGCAATGTGTTCTAGCTGGAAGAACGTCGACAGTAGATAATAAGATATAATTATTTATAAATAAACACTTTGAAGTCCTCGAGACGATTACGCACTTGACTTTTTTAATCTCCATATTTTTTCCGATCAGGATACAGCCAAACTCATCCGAATGCCTTAATTTTTGTATATAAATTGGCTACATGGATAAATATTTAGATAACAAGTGGACGTCTTATTTTAATAAACAAGATCGTATCTGAATCATAAAATAAAGAGTGCAGGATTTTGAGGTTGATTAAATCCAGGATCTTATGGCCTTTATACCTAAGTCGATATTCTCTTATTATTAGCGGGAGCGCTTCTTTCTGACATTGACTGCGTGCGGTAGACTCATAATATTTTAACTGGACCTATCGATTAAAGTTAATTCGTAGCCACTGTATTACTTAGCTTTTATCTCTATGTCACTAGAATTATTTGCTTATTAAGCAACAGCTGAACTTATTTGGGCGAGCGTCCATGACATTTTTTGAACTTCTTTCCGGACTTGCAGGGGCAAGGGTCATTCCGGCCGATCTTTCGTTCTGCGAGCACCAATTCTTTATCGTAATTAGAGAGCAATGCGTTTGTCTCGTAGTAGCTAAGCGGTTGTTGTTTTGTCCGGAGGACAGCTGGCTCATAATGTTGCGTTTCTAGCTCTTTTACCAATTCTGGTGTTCGAGCTTTTACTTTACTCAGTACGCTAATCACCTCATATTTTAAGGAATCTAGCATAACAGAAAACATATTAAAAGATTCGCGCTTATATTCTTGTTTAGGGTCTTTCTGTGCATAGCCGCGCAAGTGAATCCCTTGACGCAAATAATCCATGGCCGCTAAGTGGTCCTTCCAGAGAGAATCTAGTGTTTGCAACATAACGCTCTTCTCAAATTCACGCATTATATCGGTGGTAATTACGGCTTCTTTGCGTAAATACTGTTGCTCTACATCTTCTAGTATGCGCTCACGCAATCTACTTTCTTTAAGATCGGGCTCTGATCGCATCCATTCAGATATAGGTATTTCCAGTTCAAAATCATTTTTTAAGCATGCCTTCAATCCCTGAATATCCCAGTCGTCTTCTATAGATTGCGGCATGATGTGTTGATTAATAATACGATTAAGTACTTCTTCACGGATGCTAGAGATAGTTTCGCTAATATCAGATACATCCAGTAGCTCATTGCGTTGTTTATAGATGGCCCGCCTCTGATCGTTAGCAACATCGTCATATTCTAGTACTTGCTTTCGGATATCAAAGTTGCGGTTTTCCACTTTACGCTGGGCATTGGCGATTGCTTTACTCACCCATGGATGTTCGATCGCCTCGCTCTCTTTCATACCTAGCTTTCGCATAATTCCAGAGATTCGATCCGAAACAAAGATGCGCATTAGCGCATCCTCCATTGATAAATAAAAACGGGACGAACCAGGGTCACCTTGTCGACCAGATCGCCCACGAAGCTGGTTATCGATACGGCGGGATTCGTGACGTTCTGTACCAATAATGTGAAGGCCACCCGCCGCTAATACCGCATCGTGTCGTATTTTCCAGGCATTCTTAATAGACGAGATTTTCTCTTTGGTCGGTTTTTCTAACTGAGCAATTTCCGATAGCCAATTTCCGCCTAATACAATATCCGTACCACGCCCTGCCATATTGGTAGCGATGGTTACTGCTCCACTCTTTCCGGTTTGCGCCACAATCTCAGCTTCCTTAGCATGAAATTTAGCGTTAAGTACTTTGTGGGCGATGCCTGCTTTGGTCAATTCTTGGGAGAGAATCTCAGATTTTTCAATTGATATAGTCCCAACTAAAACAGGTTGACCCTTTTTGGTACGATCGCGGATATCATGAATGATCGCTTTAATTTTCTCCATATCACTCAAGTAAACCAGATCTGGCATATCGTCACGAATCATTGGGCGATTAGTTGGAACTACAATAGTATCTAAGTTATAGATAGATTTTAGCTCAAAGGCTTCGGTGGCGGCAGTGCCAGTCATTCCCGCTAATTTTTTATACAAGCGAAAGTAATTTTGAAAAGTGATAGCAGCTAGTGTTTGATTCTCATTCTGGATAGTTACGCCCTCTTTAGCTTCTACCGCTTGATGCAACCCATCTGACCAGCGTCGGCCCTTCATAGTTCGACCAGTATGCTCATCAACGATGATTACTTCGCCATCCTTAACAATGTAATCTACATCACGAGTAAACAAAACGTGGGCTCGAAGCGCTGCAGTAACATGGTGCATTAATATGATATTTTTCGGGGAATATAGTGACTCACCTGCTTCCATAATATTAGATTCTACTAACATTTCCTCAATCAAAATAAGGCCACGCTCGGTCAGATGTACTTGGCGTAATTTTTCATCTACTGCGAAATGACCTATGCCCTGAAAAGAGTCAGAATCTTCTTTTTCCTGACGTATTAATGTGGGGATTAGCATATTAACTCTAACATACATTTCGGAACTATCTTCTGCAGGGCCTGAAATAATCAGTGGGGTACGAGCTTCGTCAATTAGGATAGAGTCTACTTCATCTACTAATGCATAGTGTAATTCACGCTGTACTCGTTCTTCTGGACTAAACGCCATATTATCGCGCAAGTAGTCGAACCCGTATTCGTTGTTAGTCCCGTAGGTTATGTCTGCAGCATAGGCTGCACGCTTAGATTGTATCGACATGCCGGGTAAATTAATGCCAATACTTAGTCCGAGAAATTCGAACAGTGGTCGGTTGTTTTCGGCGTCACGTGGTGCCAGATAATCGTTAACAGTAACTACATGAACGCCACGCCCAGTTAGCGCATTTAAATAGGCAGGCAATGTAGCCGTCAGAGTTTTACCTTCGCCGGTACGCATCTCAGCAACGCATCGTTTGTTTAGTACCATGCCACCGAAAAGTTGTACATCGAAATGACGCATTCCAAATATACGCTTGCTAGCTTCTCGGACTACGGAAAATGCTTCCGGTATCAGACTCTCTAACATAGCTCCTTTTGCAAGGCGTTCACGAAATTCGTTTGTTTTGGCTTGTAATTCATTGTCTGACAATTTTTCTATAGTTGCTTCCATCTGATTAATTTGCTGAATAACTTTACTCATACGGCGTAGCATGCGATCGTTGTGGCTACTAAAAATTTTGGTCAAAAATTTCACTAACATGATGTGTAATATCTCTTTCGTAACAAGCCAGTTTGGTCGTTAACTTTCTATATTTATATTTTTTATCCTATGAGCAAGGTCAATCGAGAACGCGAAGACCGGAGAGAATTGCCCGGAATTATAGTCCTAGACAGGGCTTGTCTTGTGAGATTGAATCAATGCCTAGACAGGACCGCTATAATGAATATGAGGAATAGTAATTCGTCTGATTCGTTTTATATCTCAATAACGTATTGGATGATGAGAATAGTGTCAACTGCGTCATCTATATGATGATAAAACCTCTTAAGGTTCATGGTCCTAGCTCCGCACGTAAAGCGTTTTAGTGCTCATGTAAAATAAAGATTGTATATTAGAACTAAGTAATGCACGTTAAATACCGCTCGGGCGCCTGCTTCCTGAATTATTACCAGGCTATTATAAACCTAATTAGCTGAAATTTTTCGATTAAAGCTAGAATAGTCTTATTGCTATACTTAAAGTTATGCTAGGCATTTAGGCAATGATAAAAGTAAAAAAATAAGAATAACGTCTACTAAATTGTCGCTAATAACTTACGATACTGATCGTAAAAATATAGTATGGTGGAGCTACTATGCGTGATAGCCGTCCAAAATTATTAGATGCTTTATTTGACGAGATTCTTACGTTAAATAAAGCACCTCTAAATAACGTTCAATGGCATGCACGAAAATTATTTCAACTTAACTGTGCAGTAAAGAAATTATTGCCCGATCAACTGCGTACTTGGTGCCGTGTCGCCAATTTTCGACAAGGAATATTAGTATTAGAAGCAGCCAATGCTAGCTGGATGATGTGCCTCCGACACGAGCAATCCGCTCTGCAATCTACGCTACGAGAAAAAATTCTACCATCATTGTCATCAATTAATATCAAGATTAATCCCAGTTTGATGGCAAATAGCACATATCAAATTCAAAGGTTTCAGAAAACAGTAGTCCCTACCTCGTCCACATCCATACCAAAGAGCCGCCGGAGTCGCACTGAATAAGGTGCTTTGGAGTAGCCTCAAGACTGCTATGCGATGTTAGAGCGACTGATTACTACAAGTCAGAAGGATGAGAGTAGCTCTTTTTAATCAATAAAAAGTGCGATAGCGCTGGATGCGTAAAAGTATTTATAGCTAATACTTAACTTATGGGGGCGCATTTTAATGATAATCCTGAGGGGCAATTGCCAAAGAAAGATGGTGAGATAGTAAAAGTAATTTAAGCTGGTACAGTAGATGGCGCTTCAAATACTAATGGCAGCTCATTTGCATTATCGAAAGTGACATATTCCCAGGCTTCCTGCCTAGTTAACATGGTTTGTAATAGTTTATTATTCAGCGCATGCCCTGACTTGTATGCCGTAAAAGCGCCAATAATATTATAGCCGCACATAAATAAGTCGCCGATAGCATCCAACATTTTGTGACGTACAAACTCATCTTCGAAGCGCAATCCATCTGCATTCAGAACTCGATAGTCATCTACCATGATGGCGCACTCAAAGCTTCCACCTAAAGCCAAGCCTCGAGACTGGAGGTACTTCATATCTCGCATAAAACCAAAGGTACGCGCTCGGCTGATTTGACGTATAAACGAGTCTGCAGAAAAATCAAGATGATAACGCTGAGTCGTAACATCGATAGCTGGGTGGTTGAAGTTGATAGTAAAGTCGAGACGGAATCCATTGTATGGAGCTAGCTCCGCCCATTTATCACCGTCTTCAACGCGTACATAGTCTTTTAATCGTAGAAATTTTTTTTCGGAGTTAAGTTCTTCAATGCCGGCATCTAGAAGTAGTAATACAAAAGGGCTAGCACTTCCGTCCATAATAGGTATTTCTGCAGCGTCAACATCAATAATAATGTTATCGATACCAAGTCCTGCCAGTGCGGCGTTAAGATGTTCGACAGTAGAGATGCGTACATCTTGTTCATTTACTAAGCAGGTACATAACATAGTATCACGTACGGATTTTATATTAGCTAGAAAATTAACGTGTGGGTTTAAGTCAATACGACGATAGATGATTCCGGTATTCGCTGGAGCTGGTCGCATTGTCAAGGTGACTTTTTTCCCGGTATGCAAACCGACACCTGTCGCCTGAACAATACGTTTTGACGTCCTTTGTTTAATCATCTTTTTATCTCGCAATGTTCTCGATGCTATCGAGCTAGCTTATAGAGTATAGCTAGTAAAATAATTATCGGAAGGATCGGAAGACTCTAAATGTTTAGGATAAGCTAATCCGTTTGCTTGCGCAGGAAAGCGGGAATATCGAGATAGTCCGGCTCCATACTCAAGTGTGTAGCTGGATTATTAATGACTGCAGCTAGCTTCATTTCTTCGGAAAATGAGGGCACGCCCTCCTGATTGTGGCGCTGTTCTAATATGGGTAGAGTATTCTGTTTATTAGTCATTAAAGTAATTTCGGGATGTTTATCCGCACCAATACCTGTTGCGACTACAGTGACGCGCAATTCGTCGTTCATCTCTAAATTCAGAGAGGTGCCGATCACTACGGTCGCATTGTCAGAAGCGAAAGCACGAATGGTGTTGCCCACATTTTCAAACTCATCTAAGCGGAGGTCAAATCCAGCCGTGATATTGACCAGAACACCACGAGCACCCGATAGATCGATATCTTCTAAGAGTGGGCTAGAAATTGCTATTTCAGCTGCTTCTTCAGAGCGGTCTTCGCCTCGGGCAATACCGCATCCCATCATTGCATGGCCCATTTCAGACATGACGGTACGCACGTCGGCAAAGTCGACGTTCATTAAACCCGGGCGTGTGATTAGTTCAGCGATGCCTTGGACCGCACCTTTCAATACATCATTAGCTGCCCCAAAAGCATCTAAAAGAGAAATGCCACGACCTAAGACTTTTAATAACTTATCATTAGGAATGGTGATTAGAGAGTCTACATGCTTAGATAGTTCAATTATGCCTTGTTCAGCAAAGGCCATGCGTTTCTTTCCTTCAAAATTAAATGGCTTAGTTACTACAGCGACCGTTAGTATTCCTAAATTTTTTGCTATTTCAGCGACCACGGGTGCCGCACCAGTACCTGTGCCTCCACCCATTCCAGCTGCGATGAATACCATATCTGTACCGTCTAGTGCTAGATGCAGCGCTTCTCGGTCCTCTTCCGCTGAACTACGCCCCACTTCTGGATTCGCGCCCGCTCCAAGACCTTTTGTAATAGTGCTTCCAATCTGGATAGTGTGGCCAATTGCCGTTTTACGAAGCGCTTGAGCGTCTGTATTAATGCTAAAGAAAGAAACACCTTCAATGTGTTCGCGCACCATGTGTTCAATGGCGTTTCCCCCCCCCCCACCGACTCCAATGACCTTAATTACTGCGTCAGTAGCTGATGCCATTGCTTCAAACATAGTTTTCTCCCCCTACGATTTCTACCTATCGCTGTAAGATTATAAAAAATGGTTTGGTATAATCTCTATATTAAAAGATCAAAATTCTTTTTTTAGCCAGCGATGGATGCATTTAAACCAATTGGCTACTGAAGTCTGCTTTTCTGCTGCTTCCTCACCATTAAGGTGATACTTTTTCCCATAGTGTAGTAAACCTGCTACGGTAGAGGAGCAAGGTTCCTGTACATAGTCCGTCAAACCTTCAATATTTAACGGCTTTCCAACACGAATTTGCGTATGAAATACTCCTTGCGCGCAGTCTGATAATCCATCAATTTGAGTAGCACCTCCGGTCAGAACAATGCCTGCCACTAAATTAGTCTTTACTCTTTGTTGACGTAATTGCTCCTGAAATTGCAAAATTTCATCATTAATTAAATTCAATAATTCTGTGTAACGCGCTTCAATTACTTCAGCTAGTATTTGTCTTTGCAACTTGCGAGGGGGGCGCCCTCGAACAGCGGGCACCTCTAGGTTTTCGTCATTACTCACAAGCGACTCAAGCGCACATCCATACCGAATTTTAATCGTTTCTGCATCGCTCTGAGATGTGCCGAAGGCGTATGCAATATCACTAGTGACTAGGTTCCCAGCGTAGGGAATTACTTTAGTGTAGCGTAGGGCACCGCCGGTATATATTACTATGTCCATCGTCCCACCTCCGATGTCTACCATACATACGCCTAATTCGCGTTCATCTTCAGTTAATACTGCGTAGCTAGATGCTACGCCAGAAAAAATGAGTTGATCGACTCTCAATCCGCAACGTTCTACGGCTTTGACAATGTTTTTTGCCATATTATTATGGCAAGTAATCAAATGTACTCTAGCTTGCATACGAACACCAGAGAGCCCAATTGGATTTTTAATTCCTGATTGATAATCAATAGTATATTCCTGGGGAATCACATGTAGGATGCGATGTTCGTCTCGGATGCGAACCGACTTAGCTGTGTGCACTACATTTTCTACATCTTCGTGCGTCACTTCTTCTTCTGAGATAGGCACTATCCCTATTTCGTTCTGACAACTAACATGCTGCCCAGATAGTGCGAGATAAACTGAAGAAATGTGGCAATCTGCCATTAATTCAGCCTCATTAATAGCACAGTGTACGCACTTTACTACCGATTCAAGATCGTTGACACCCCCTTTATCCATGCCACGCGACGGGCAGCCGCCTACTCCAATAATATTGACGATACTATCAGGAAGCACTTCTCCCACCAGCACAGAGACTTTTGTGGTCCCAATCTCTAATCCCACTACCAGTTTTTTTCCGATCGACTTAATCATTATGATTTTGCCTGTCTTTGACACTGTTGCTGATTACTGTTTTCTGAGTCTCAATCATTTTTTCGTCAATCAGCAGCGAAGACCATCTTACTGAGGCACCAGACTTATAGCGCAAATCAATATAGCTAATTCGTTTTTTTGTTTTTTGTGCCTCCTTCTCTAATAGCGGATAAAGCTCGATAAATCGATTTAGACGTCCTATACAGTTATCGCGCCCTAGATTTAATCGGGTGTTATTATCTAAAACAACTTTCCAGGAATGACGTTGTGTCATCGCTACTATTTTCAGAGTATATTTTCTACAGGCTAATATGCTACTCATGGAACGGTAGTTATCTAGCACTATTTTTTCAGTGCCTTTTGGTCCATATAATAAGGGTAGTGTCTGACTATTTAGCCACCCTTCTGGTTCTGAGAACACTGTACCCTTAGCGTCTATCCTAAGATAATCGTTCCAGCGCGCTACCGGTACATATTCCAGAAGTTGAATTTTTAATTCATCTGGCCATCGCTTTCGCACACTAACATGCTTAATCCATGGAAGTTGCTTGATTTTCTTCTGAATAACGTTGACATCCTGTGTCATAAAAGTTACCGGCGCCCCTCGTTCGAGAATGGCTTGGAGGATATCGTCGTTGGTAGTGTAGTCATGATTCCCGATGACCACCAATCGCATACATGGATGATGGGTGGCGTCTTTCATCCAGTTCATCACTCTCCAGCCCCCCCAAAAAATTGTTCCCAGAACTATTATTAGAAAGATGATCCCCGTTAATTGAGTTTGCCTTCTACGCTGTGATTTTTTTCCTATTTCAGTATAGCGTGGATTAAGAGCAGCTTGTGCCACGTCATTCGGCCAATGCTAAAATTCTTGTTACTAGCTGCGAGAAACTTATTCCGGATTGGCGCGCCGCCATAGGAACTAAGCTGTTTTTTGTCATTCCGGGGGACACATTAATCTCAAGAAGATACATGCCACCACTCTTATCTTGTATTAGATCAATGCGCCCCCAACCACGGCAATCTAAAGCTCGGTAGGCGGAAAGCGCCAACGTGGTCATTTTAGCTTCATGATCCGAACTTAATCCGCCTGGGCAAAAGTACTGTGTATTATTTGATATGTATTTTGCCTGATAGTCATAGAAAATACCTGATGGATGAATGCGAATCGACGGGAGCACATCGTCGCCTACTATTGCTATAGTATACTCCGGTCCGCTTAACCATTTTTCTACGAGAACTTCGTCATCATAAATAAAAGCTTCTTTTAGGGCTTTCTTAAATTCACCGCTATTACTAACCTTGCTCATACCGATGCTAGAACCTGCTCGGTTCGGCTTGACGATGAGAGGAAGGCCTAGCGAACTTGGGGGATTGAATAGCTTTGATTGTTCATTTTTGATACACTGATTGCGGTTTAGAACTACGTAAGGTACTACTGGCAATCCCATCGATTGCCAGAGCATTTTGCTACGCCATTTGTTCATACTCAACGCTGATGCCATCACACCACTACCTGTATAAGGTAACTCAAGGAGTTCTAATAGCCCCTGAATTGCTCCATCTTCAGCGCCTCGTCCGTGTAACGAGATAAAAACTTTATTAAACCCGCATGCTTTCAAGTAAATTACTGGGAAGTCTCGGGGGTCAATGCCATGGGCATTGACCCCCGCTTCTCCTAGCCCTGATAATACAGCAGCGCCGGATCGTAATGAAATTTCACGTTCATCGGAGGTGCCTCCTAGTAGGACGGCGACCTTATCGACCATGATACTTCCCCCCCCTTTTTTCTGATTGTAATTTCATTTCGGCCAACTTGATGGCGATTTTACTTACGCTACCCGCACCTTGAACCAGTATCAAATCGTCGGCCTGTAAGAGTTTTACTAAGATTTCCGATATTTTTTCAGAATCGGAAACGAAAATAGGCTTTAGATTACTTTGATATCGAATACTACGACATAGTGCACGACTGTCTGCTCCGGGAATTGGGATCTCTCCTGCCGCATATACCTCAAGAATTAGCAATACGTCTACTTGAGATAAAACGTTGATAAAATCGTTGTATAAGTCACGAGTACGCGTATAGCGATGAGGCTGGAAAATCATCACTAGGCGTTTATTTGGCCAGCCAGATCGGGCGGCTTTCAGTGTAGCATCTACTTCAGTGGGGTGATGACCGTAATCATCTATCAGCATGACGCTACCCATCTTTCCATTTACTTGAAGCAGTGGAAGCTCACCGAGCAAGTCGAAACGGCGCTCTGTACCCCGAAAACTAGACAGCGCTCTTAAAATATCTTCATCGTGAATGCCTTCATCTGTCGCCACTGCTACTGCAGCTGCTGCGTTTAGAGCATTATGGCGACCTGGAGCTGCATTAAGGGTTGCTTTTATCGTTGGTTTATTTTTTCGGATTATAGTAAAGCATCCCTGCTGTCCTATTTGATGGTAATTTTTAATGCGCACGTCAGAATCGCTACTAAATCCGTAAGTAGTAACACGGCGAGCTATGCGAGGTAATAACTCACGCAAGACTGGATCATCAATGCATATTACTGCACGTCCATAGAATGGAAGATTATGTAAGAAGTTGATAAAAGCCTGCTGTAGATTTTCAAAATTACCCTGATAAGTGTCAAGATGGTCAGATTCGATGTTAGTAATGATCGACACCATCGGTCGTAAATATAGGAATGATTTATCACTTTCGTCTGCTTCTACGATTAAAAATCGGCTTGAGCCCAAACGCGCATAACCCCCAAATGCTTTTATTAACCCTCCATTAATAAAGGTCGGATTCAACTTAGCTTCTTCATAAATGCTTGAGACCATCGCGGTCGTAGTAGTCTTACCATGCGTACCTGAGATAGCAATTCCATAGCGAAAGCGCATTAATTCAGCTAACATCTCTGCGCGACAAATTACGGGGATGCCCGATTTGCAGGCGGCAATAATCTCTGGGTTATCATTGGAAATAGCACTAGATGCAACCACCACGCTCGTATTTAGTATATTTTTCGCGCTGTGACTAAAGTAAATTCTAGCGCCGAGCGCACTCAAGCGTTCAGTTAATAAGTTCGGTGCTAGATCAGATCCGCTAATTTCATAACCTTCGTTTGCCAAAACTTCAGCAATACCTACCATACCAGCACCACCGATACCGATAAAGTGAATGTTCCGGACGCGGCGCATCTCGGGCACTACAGTACGTAGTTTCGTCAATTGACGTCTGTTCATGAATCTCTCTAATTTGGGCTTTCTTTTCCTGATTCTTTCTGACTTTTATACTACAGATGTGGACTAATGAGCCCGCTGTATTTATTTGGCGGCTTTAGTGAGCTCTATTGCCACACGCTCGGTGGCATTAAAAATGGCCACCGAGCGTGCTTTTTCTGCCATCGTCAGCAACATAGGGCGCTGAAGGTTCGCCAGTAATATACTCATCATGTCAACGTTAAAGTCTTTCTGCTCAATAATCTTAGCTGCACCAGACTCTTCTAATAAACGTGCGTTCCAGTATTGCTGACGATCTTTGTGTTCGAAGGGTACAAAGATTGCCGCAACGCCCGAAGCGGCGACTTCACTGACTGTCAGTGCGCCAGAGCGAGATACTACTAGGTCGGCCCATGCGTAGGCAGAGGCCATATCTTCAATAAATTCGGTCACTTTATGGTGATGTATCTTCCCTGATCTATCATAGTCTCTAAGTACTTTGTCTAGCCATCCCTTACCTACTTGATGGAAGAGCCTGATTTTATCTCCTAGACGCGATGCGATTTCAGGAAGCATCTTATTCAGAACTTGTGCACCCTGACTACCTCCAATCACTAGTATGCGGAGAGGACCTTTTCTCCCCTTCGATCGCTCAAAAGGCGGAGGCAGAGCTAAAATATCTTGGTGTAGTGGGTTGCCGACGACCTTAGCGTTGGGGAATGTGTCGGGAAAAGCCTGTAATACTGTTTTAGCAATATAGGCTAAGCATCGATTAGTCAAACCAGGGATACGATTCTGTTCATGTAGAACTACAGGAATACCCTCAAGCCATGCCGCCAAGCCACCAGGTCCAGAAACATATCCTCCCATGCCTAGTACTACGTCGGGTTGGAAACGGCGTATGATTAGTTGCGCCTGTCGCACTGCCTTCCAGATGCACAGAAGTGTTCTTAATTGAGCTTGTCGCTTTTTACCAAGTAGACCAGAAATGGAGATAAAATCAATCTCAATGCCATGATTTGGTACTAAACTAGCTTCCATGTGCTCTGCGGTACCAAGCCAACGTACCTGCCAACCTTCTTCGAGTAAATAATTAGTGACTGCTAGACCTGGGAATATGTGTCCTCCGGTGCCGCCTGCCATTACTATTAGGCGCTTAGCTTTTCCGCTCATTTTTACCTCTTCATAAACGCCTGGGCTTTTTCTAAGCGTATTTCATAGTCAATCCGTAATAGTTGAGTAATTGCTGTAGACATAACTAGAAGGCTTGATCCACCATAGCTAATCAGAGGAAAGGTCAAACCTTTAGTCGGTAACAGTCCAGAGGCGGCACCAGCATTAATTAGTACCTGAACGCTGAACCATATGCCAATCGAACAAGCCAAAAATCCGGAAAACTGCTTATCATTTGCTAGAGCGCGATGTCCGATCGACATGGCACGAAAAGCAATGAGGAATATTATTAATAAGGTTAAAATTACACCGATATAACCTAATTCTTCACCTAAAATTGAGAAAATAAAATCGGTATGAGCCTCTGGCAAATATTCTAATTTTTGAATTGAGTTGCCTAGCCCTTGTCCCCACAGTTCGCCTCGTCCAAAGGCCATTAACGACTGAGTGAGTTGATAGCCACTTCCGAATTGATCAGCCCAGGGATTCAAAAATGATGTCACGCGTCGCATCCGATAAGGTTCGCAAATAATAAGCATGACCACAGCAAATATGCTGGAACTGATTATAGTGAAGAACTGCCATATCCTCGCCCCAGCTAAAAATAGCATGGCTAAAGTGGTGATAAATAAGACTACTACAGTGCCCAGATCCGGTTGAGCTAGTAGTAATGCTGCCATGAGTATCATTACCGCCATTGGCTTGCAAAAGCCCCAAAAGTTACTACGTACTTCTTCAATTTTTCGTACAAGATAGCTAGCTAGATAGCAGAATAGCGAAAGTTTAGAGGGCTCTGCCGGTTGAATACACAACGGACCTAGAACGATCCAACGTTCCGCCCCATTTACTGAACTACCGAATAGAAGAACGCTCAATAACATGACCATTGACAGTAGGAGCAGCACTCTGCTGTACTGTTGCCAAGCCTCCATAGGGATACATAAAGTTAATATCGATAAGCCGAAGGCTAAGCTAAGATATACCGCATCGCGTTTGGCGAATAAGAAAGGATCGTTCGCCAAATGATGGCCCGTTGTCATTGAGGCGGATGTCACCATTACAAATCCGATAATAGCGAGGCTAACAGCCAACCAGAATAGTGTTCTGTCGTACATTAGTGTGCTATTAGAGTCGCCGCATGATGTCTGAGCCCAATACTTGACATCGTTGCCGGGTCTAAAGAACAGAAAGCGTAACTTCAATTGCTAAGCTTCCTTGCAAGGCGTGAGAAAACTTCTCCCCGCGCCTCAAAGTCACGGAACTGATCGAAGCTGGCACAGCCCGGCGATAATAGTACTGTATCGCCGGGCTGTGCCCGATGTGCGATATCATGCATCGCGAGGTCCAAAGTTACAGTTAGAGTCGCTATCTCTGGACGAAGTTCTACCAGACGTGCGCCATCTCGTCCAAAACAATACAGGCGTACATTATCGCCTTGTAGATACGGTATTAACGGGGAAAAATCCGCAGATTTACTATCACCACCTAGGAGAAGATATAGCGTACCCTTTAGCTTTAAGCTATTTAATGCAGCTTTGGTACTTCCGACATTAGTCGATTTAGAGTCATTGATCCAACGTATATGATTATGCTCCCATACCCATTGGAATCGGTGAGGCAATCCTGTGAAGACACTTTGCGCTTTTAAGCTTGAAGCCCGAGGAATATTAACTGCATCAGCCAGAGCTAGCGCGGCTAGGGCATTGATATAGTTATGACGGCCTGTCAGCTTAATGTCTTCCGTACTAATAACTTTCTTTCCGTATACATATATCCATGATTCACACTTTTGAGAATGTAGCCTGTAGTCACCTAACTCTGCGCCGAAGCTAACGCATCGGGAATCGATACCGTTTAGCGGTAAGGTTAAAGCGTCGTCAGCATTTACTACACAAACATCCGCGTTTTCATAAACACGCAATTTTGCTGCGCGATATTGATTTAAACCAAGCGGATAGCGATCAGCATGATCTGAGGTAACATTCAGTATAGTTGCCGCTGCCGCACGCAGACTATACGTCGTTTCTAACTGAAAGCTAGATAGCTCTAACACGTACAGATGAAAATTTTGATCTAGCAGCTTCAATACCGGTAGACCAATATTGCCTCCGACACCGACTTTCCAATCAGCAGCTTTCGCCATCTCACCTACTAAAGTAGTAACAGTACTTTTACCATTAGATCCAGTGATTGCGACAATAGGTGCTCGAGCTTCGCGGCAGAACAGTTCGATATCTCCGATAATTTCTACCCCAGCATCTGCTGCTATGCTCAAAGCTGGCTCTACTAGTGCTACGCCTGGACTCACAACAATTAAATCTGCAGTTAATAGCCAATCCTGACATAAATTACCTAGGTGAAGATTTAGGCTTCTTGGCAAGTCACTTAGACCTGGCGGTGACAAACGGGTGTCCATAATACGTGGCACAATACCCCGCGCTATAAAAAAATCAACACAGGCTAGTCCGGTGATCCCCAATCCAATGATGACGACTTTTTTACCCTGATAATTTGGCATGATTAGCGCGCTCTGAGCGTCGCTAAACCTAGCAGCACAAGAATCAATGAAATAATCCAGAACCGTACAATCACACGAGGTTCTGGCCATCCTTTTAATTCATAGTGATGATGAATAGGCGCCATGCGAAAAATACGTCGGCCTCGTAATTTAAAGGATGCTACTTGAAATATAACCGACAGTGTTTCAATCACGAATAAACCACCCATAATTAATAGTAAGAACTCTTGACGCAAAAGAATCGCTATAGTGCCTAGTCCAGCACCCAAGGATAATGAACCAACGTCTCCCATAAATATCTGTGCAGGATAAGTGTTGAACCATAAGAATCCTAGCCCGGAACCGATGATAGCAGCACAGACAATCACTAACTCACTCGCATAACTCAAGTTCGGAATATGTAAGTATCTAGAAAAATGTATATTACCTTCTGCCCATGCCACTAATGCAAACCCGGAAGCCACTAAAATCGTTGGTACGATTGCCAGACCATCAAGTCCATCAGTTAAGTTTACCGCGTTGCTAGTGCCAACAATTACTAAATAGGCTAAAAGCACATATAAGAACCCAAGCTGCGGCGTGGTGTCCTTAAAGAACGGAACTACTAGCTCTGTAGCGGGCGTTCCTTTTCCCATGCTATACATTGTAAATGCGACGATAAGCGCGATCACTGATTGCCAGAAATACTTCCATCCAGCAAGAATCCCTTTAGTATTTTTATGTACCATCTTCTTGTAATCGTCCATAAATCCGATAATTCCATAGCTTACTAACACTATCAGTATGCACAAAACATAAGGGTTGGATAGATAAGCCCACATCACCACTGAAATGACGATGGAGGCTAGGATTATGATTCCACCCATAGTCGGCGTGCCGCGTTTTCTAAAGTGCGATTCTGGCCCGTCGCTCCTAACTACCTGATTGTAATGCATTTTTTGCAAATACGAGATCGCAAAAGACCCTGTAAATAGAGTAAAAAGCAGCGAAGTCAGAAGACTGATGATTGATCTGAACGTCAAGCAATAAAATCCGCTCAAGGACGAATGATGCTTTATAAAATATTCATAAAAGCAAACTAGCATTGCTTTTCTCCTGTAACGCATAGACTACTTGTTCCATTCCAGAGCGCCGAGAACCCTTGATTAATACAGTAATAATCTCATGTTTCTCGAGTAATCCTCTCACACGGTCAACCACGTCTTTCTTATTTTGATAATGCTCGCCGTTTCCCGATGCTTCGCTCAACACCGAACTCAGGTATCCAATGCTGATTACTTTATTAATTCCTAGAAGATAGGCTATGTTACCCATTTGAGCATGATACTTTTTTTCTAATGTACCTAGTTCATCTATGTCACCCACCACCATTACGCGGTAACCTGGCATTTCCGCCAACACTTTTATTGCGGCTAACATCGACCCAATGTTGGCGTTGTAGCTATCGTCTAACAAAAGCTTATTTGAGGTCAATACGATTGGGAAAATACGACCTGGTACTGCCCGAAATTTTTTTAATCCTCGACACACTGCCTTAAGAGGGGCCCCAATAGACATTGCTAGTGCCGATGATGCCAGTGCATTAGCCACATTGTGACGGCCCGGCAACGATATCGCCATCTCGGCGCGACCAAAAGGGGTGTGTAGCTGAAAGTACGTATTACTGCCTTCGCTCCGGATATTCTTGGCAAAGAAATCTGCTCCTTTTTTAGCCTTCTCTGAGAAACGCCAGACAGTTTTAGCGCTCAGCATACTTTTCCATTGCGTCCAGTCGTTATTGTCCTCGTTGATGATTGCAATCCCATTAGCTAATAATCCGGTAAAGATTTCTCCTTTTGCCTGTGCGACTCCTGATAATGAGCCGAAACCTTCTAGATGAGCCGGTGCAAGGTTGTTTATTAGAGCGGTATTCGGAAGTGTTAGTGCGCTGGTATAGGCAATTTCACCAATATGGTTGCCGCCTAGCTCAATCACCGCAAAATGATGCTGCGCTTTTAATCTGAGTAGTGTTAGTGCCACCCCTATATCATTATTAAAGTTATCTTCAGTGTACAGTACCTCGCCGCACTCGCTTAGAATAGCAGCGGTCATTTCTTTTACTGATGTTTTTCCAGAAGAACCAGTTAGTGCAATTACACGTGCCGGCACTTGTTGACGCACCCATGTGGCAAGTTGCCCTAATGCCAATCGGGTATCTTTTACTACTAACTGCGGTGTATCTAATGCTAAGCGTCGACTTACAAGCAATGCTCTAGCCCCAGCAATCACGGCATGAGTGCAAAACTCGTGCGCATCGAAACGCTTTCCTTTTAAAGCTATAAATAGGCAGCCATCTCTTACCTTACGGGTATCTGTCGTTACTTCAATAACTTGTCTATCAGGCCCGATTAGGTCACTGTTTAATATTTTAGCCATTGATAAAAGAGAAACCTGGATCAAGAGAGCCTCCCAAGAAGACGAGTAACAGTGGTGCGGTCAGAATACTCTAGACGTCGATTTCCTACTAGTTGATAATCCTCATGTCCTTTACCCGCTATGAGCACTACATCCTCTTTTTTCGCTTGCATAATCGCGCTGGTCACCGCGACTTCTCGGCAAGAGATTAAAAGAACTTTTTCTACATCTTGAATTCCGCTAAGGATACCATTGATAATGGTCTTCGGTTCTTCAGTTCGGGGATTATCGTCAGTGATAACCACTCGATCGGCAAGATGTTCTGCAATCCGCCCCATCAATGCCCGCTTTCCTTTATCGCGATTACCGCCACATCCGAAGACACACCATAACCGCCCTGGGCAATGTCGGCGCACTGCCATGAGAGCTTTTTTCAGGGCATCTGGGGTATGTGCGTAATCTACCACCACCATTGGTTTTCCTGGGACATTAAATACCTCCATCCGCCCGCAAACTGGCTTCAGACGGCTGCTGGTTTTAACTAACTTATTCAGGGGATAGCCTAATGCTAGGAGTGTTGCCATCGCTAAAAGCAAATTGTTGAGGTTAAATGACCCGATTAATTGAATTGATATTTCACCATCACCCCAGCTAGAGCTAAAACAGAGATTAGCGCCGTTATCGTGATAATTGATCTCAGTGGTTTTTAGGTACTGGCCCTGAAAGCCTTGACTGATATTGTCCTGCATCGTGACTGCTACGGCATGCGGTAATTTTCTTAACCATTTTCGTCCGATTTGATCATCCGCATTAATGATTATCTTGTTTACCTCATGCTCGGCGAATAGCCTCCATTTCGCAGCTTCGTAATTAGTCATACTACCATGGTAATCTAAATGATCACGACTTAGGTTAGTAAAAACTGCAGCGGTAAATGATAAAGCTTTTACCCGGTGTTGTATTAATCCATGAGATGAAACTTCTATAGCTACGAAAGTTGCACCTTTCTTAAAAAAATCTTGCAATTGGCGCTGAAGATCGATCGCAGAACTAGTTGTGTTCTTAGAGGGGTAGACATAATTAAATAAGCCATTTCCAATGGTACCCATTACTGCACTTAGTTCGCCTAAAAGATGGCTCCATTGTGCTAGTAATTGCGTGGTAGTTGTTTTACCATTTGTTCCAGTAACAGCGATTAAACACATCCGTTTGTCGGGGTGGTGATAAAAACGGCCAGCTAACATGGAAAGACGCTGGTTCAGATGGCTTAAATAAATAATTGGAACGCCGCGCATTTCTGCAATAGCGCCATTTTCAGCTTGACCATTAGCTTCAGCAATCACCGCAGAGACACCTTGATCAATAGCATCCGAGATGTGGCGCCGTCCATCTGTCTTATGGCCCATGATGGCAATAAATAGATCGCCGTGCATAGCAATACGGCTATCTAGAATCATTTCCCTAAGCGCACGCTCGGGCGCCTTTGGTACACAGAAAGCGAGCAAGTCGCGCAAATTACGATCTGACACTAGAAACTTCTTTTTGGTGAATGATTGATTCTCTTTCATTAGAAAGGGGCAACCCATCCGGCTTAACATTCATGGTACGAAGTACACCACCCATAATGGCACCAAACACTGGTGCGGAAATTGCACCACCATAATATTTTCCACCTTGCGGGTCATTAATGACTACCACTAAAGCAAACCGTGGTTGACTGGCCGATGCGATACCACCAGTGTAAGCGACATAACGACTCATATATTTACCGTCTGGGCCAACTTTTTTAGCTGTACCCGTTTTAATAGCAATTCGGTATCCTTTAATAGCAGCTGTTGCCCCGCTTCCTCCTGGCAAAGCAACGCTCTCCATCATGTGTACTACCGTTCGGACTACAGATTCAGGGAAAATACGTTCTCCAACAACTGGGGGGTCGACTTTAGTGATCGATAAAGGATGATAGACTCCGAAACTTCCGATCGTTGCATAGAGTCGCGCTAACTGTAATGGGGTTACCATTAACCCGTATCCGAAAGAGAAAGTCGCTTTCTCTAGGTCAGACCACTTTTGTTTTTTTGGATATATTCCACTGCTTTCTCCAGATAAACCTAGATTAGTGGGTTTCCCGAGCCCAAAACGTGAGTAAGTGTCTACTAATGCCGAAGATGGCATTAGTAGTGCCAATTTAGAAACGCCAACGTTGCTCGACTTTTGTAAAATACCAGTTATCGATAATTCTTCATAATGCGTGACGTCTTTAATGTCATGGCCCTGAATGTGATAGGGTAGGGTATTTATCAAAGTATTTTCTTTAACTACACCACGTTCTAATGCAGTCATCACTACCATTGGCTTCACAGTAGAACCAGGCTCAAAAACATCGGTAATGGCGCGGTTGCGCATAGTCTTTTGTAGTGTGTCTGCCTTGTCATTCGGGTTATAAGACGGGCTATTAGCCATGGCTAGCACTTCACCGGTGTGCACGTCGATTAGTACAGCAGTGCCAGATTGTGCCTTATTGAAAGTCACGGCATTACTAAGCTCACGATACGCTATCCCCTGTAGGCGCTTATCGATACTTAATACTACATTATGTGCCTCTTGACTCTTCACTGAAGAAACATCATCTATAACGCGACCGCAACGATCCTTACGAACGGTTCTTTCGCCTACTTGACCGCTGAGCCTGCGATCGAAGCTTTTTTCAACGCCTTCAATCCCTTGACCATCAATATTAGTAAGGCCAATAATCTGGGAAGTTACAGGTCCGTCCGGATAGTAACGACGCGACTCTTGACGCAGAAAAATCCCTGGTAACTGCAGTTTATGAATGTAATCACCAACTTCTAGATTAACTTGTCGGGCTAAGTAGACAAAGCGTGATTTTGGATTAGCATTAATTCGGCTAGAGAGTTGATTAAGGGGTATGTTTAACACATCCGAGAGTGCTTTCCATCGCTTATTTAGCGTAATACCCCCGTGTGCATTTAGCTCTTTTGGATCTGCCCAGATTGCATTGACTGGTAGGCTGACTGCTAGTGGTCGACCGTCGCGATCGCTAATCATACCGCGCGGAGTAGATACCTCTTGCACGCGGAGTGAGCGCAGATCACTTTTTTTTACCAGGTAATCTGGATTAATCACCTGTAAGTAGGTCATGCGGAGTATCAATCCTACGAGTGCTAATAAAATACAGCTATACAGAAAATCAAAGCGCCAATTAACAAAGCTATCTCGATATTTTTGGTGCTTTAACTTACCGGCAGGCGCGGATTTCATGTATTTCATTCCCTACTGTTCCGGCATTGATGGGTTAAACTTTTTATTGTTTAACGATGATATTTTCCTGCAATAAATCAACATGCTGCATCTGAAATATTTCAGTAGCAATGCGTTCAACTCGCCCATGATCGCTTAGAGCGTTCTCTTCTAAAATTAAGTTGCGCCACTCGATATCTAGTGTGTGGCTCTCTAATAGTAACTGTTCACACTCAGAAGTTAGAAGTCGCGTCCTGTATACAGTAGTCACCACAAAAGTAGCTGAAATTAGTATCAAGGCTAATAAAGTCAATCGAATCTTCGCATTCCGAAACAGATCGCTGAAAATCGCCCCGACAAGTCCATGACGCTGACCTCTGGTCATACTAGAGCTTTCTTTTTGCAACGCGCAGTATAGAGCTACGTGCTCGAGGGTTACGCGCCACTTCAGATTTTGAAGGTATGATTTTTCCTAGCGCTTTCAATGAGCATTGCTCTGTGTTTCGTATTTGTTCTTCAGTCAGCGGCATACCATGTGGAAGCGGGGTACCACGACTGTGCTTTCGTATAAAACATTTTACAATACGATCTTCTAACGAATGGAAGCTAATGATTGCCAGGCGCCCTCCCGGGGCCAATATTTTTAGTGCGTCATTAAGTATGCATGTAATTTCTTCTAATTCTCTGTTGAGATAAATGCGTATTGCCTGAAAGGTACGAGTCGCCGGATGTTTGTATTTATCTCGAATTGGGATAACGTTAGCAATTAGGTTAGCTAGTTGCTTAGTTCGGGTCATTGGCTCTAAGCGGTTTTTTTTTACTATTGCATCGGCAATGCGCTTAGCGAATCGCTCTTCACCAAAATTCTTCAGCACCCAAGCGATCTCGTCAGACTGTGCTTGCATTAACCACTCATAGGCAGATAATCCGATAGATGGATTCATCCGCATATCTAGAGGTCCATCGCGCATAAAAGAAAAGCCGCGCTCTGCATCATCTAACTGAGGTGAAGAAAGACCTAGGTCAAGAAGAATACCGTCGATTTTTCCTACTAATGCACGTTCTCGTACATGATACGATAGGGACGAAAACAGAGCATGTATAATGGTAAAACGAGGATCATTAATGTACTTGGCGGCTGCAACGGCTTGAGGATCGCGGTCAATTGCGAGCAAGCGCCCCTCATTACTAAGTTGAGATAAGATTAAGTGAGAGTGACTGCCTCGCCCAAAGGTGCCGTCGATGTATATTCCATCACTGCTAATGTTAAGGGCGTTCACTGCTTCGTCTAATAAAACAGCGGTGTGTTTATAGTTTTTTAACATGCTTATGGCGAAAAAATCCTTTTGAGTGCTCAGATAAAACTGCTTTCTTCGACTGTTTGGTATCGATAAATATTTTTAAATTGCTAATATCAAGTATTTGCATTTCTCAGTCAAATTACTTGAATTAAGATGGGTAACATCACTTGCTTTAAGAAAAAAGCATGTTAATTTGGCTTAGTAGTTAGCATCAAACTCATAAAAATCATGTATCTGATGCTAATTTTGATTCTTATTCGGAAAGCAGAGAGCATAGCATTCGTCAGACTTTATGCTCGATATGCGGCGCAATTTTTTAAAAATTTCCTGTTCGAGTAGCACTTAAATTGGCGGGTAGAATTTTCGGGGGGGTAGATTGATAGCACATGCTATTAATCTACCCCCCGACTACTTTTAGCCTTAGACTCATGCTACAGTCGGCTTCTTAGTGTAAGTATGGGCTGGGTGATTACTTTTTAGAAAGTAGCTATCTGTTATCCTGAGAGAGATGCCTAAACTGCTATCATCCAAGTAGAGATCCCTAAACTAACCTTTTATAGGAGTTTTCGTCGATTTAGACACTAAATTAACGTGTGGTGGAGTGTACTTAGGATATTAAAACTTTGTCAAGCTAAAGCCTGAGAGCTTTAGTAGTATTCCTCTAGTGCATGTTTAACAGGAACGTTATATTTATAATCTAATATAAAAAATTAATATCATGATTAAAAGTTTACTCGTTAATAGATTATCTTGCCTCTAAGAGAGATCGTTAAAATTTTAAGAATTTATAACTAATTTATGACACTCTTCTGCAATTTCTATTTCGTTTCCGGTTCGGAATTGTTCTTATAATAAATCTACGTACTGCATATCCCATAATATAGAACCCTTATATCCCATAATATAGAACCCTTGATATTATATAAATTAGAATAAAACAAGATGTATTTTTTGAATTGAATATAATATTAAGATATTTTCTCATACTTTTACTTCATGATAATATTACTGGTGCATATAAAACAAAAAATTATTAGTTTACTAGTGTATTCTCTAATATGAATTGCTAGTTCAATTAGATTGATTAAAATTTTCATTTTAATAAGTAATTATATTTTTATTTTTTATATATTGTATTTTTTTCAAAAAAATTATCACTATTTAACTCATCCGGTAGTATGAAAGGCGAATGAATTTGATTAGTTGATAAGTCGATAAATTTATAGCTATATATATTACTCATCGCTGATGAGCATATACTTCTTTGTATAGGCTAGTATGAATATAATTAAGTTTAGATTAAATCTATACAGTTTATCAAAGTAATTAATGCCATATTTAGATATATTATTATTCTGTTATATCGCTATCATTTTCGAAATATTCGAACTAGTTCAACTTTTATAATCTACAGATTAGCTGAAAAGATAAACGACGCTATGTCATAAATCCTTTGCATTAAAGCACTTTCTTAAGAAGAATAGTGCTAGAAAGTTTCAGATCTATCACTATTTAAGAACTACTACTACATACTATTCCCTTTCTGGGCAAAGGAATAGTAATTCATCTAGTATAAAAGTATCTTGTGTTGCATGTCACTAAGTTAGTAAAATATGATGGATTAAATATCCAGTTTAAGATAACAAGCCACTTCGGACTATCGATTTAACCCCTCCGTCACGAGCGTTACTATTAAGATATAGCAGAAAGTAAAAATCTCTACTTGGCGCTTTAATAAGTGATTAATACAGAGAGCTTTATTCTATTTTCTTAATATTCTAAATAAGATATTAATTGCCTAATAATAATGAGACGCTCCGACGTCTAGCGACTTAGATATATGCCGATATAAATATTGCCGCTATTTTCTAAAGCTGCTCTTAAAAATCTAACAGGGGCATAGTCATCCTGACTTGGGCCCTATTATTAAGGTAGTGCAAGGGCTAGTCTCGGTCTTGGGCGCCCACGCTACTTTCCGAATATTTTATGGATGAAATAATAATTTTTGACTTTCTATTGATGCGGCAAGTAAGAATTGTCTGTGAGCGTTCTAGAAAGATAAGCGATCTCTTCTATATTTACGATAATCCTCTTTCCTCTATAGTGGCAACCTCTATAAAAACTAAAATAAAAAATTAGACCTAGACTAACTGTCGTTTCTCATACAGACACTTTGAGATGAAGCGGTTTAATCTAATAAAATACACCTTAAGTCGTAGTCGATTTTTACTAAAGATATTGTAATATTTCGAGGAAATCTTTCGTACTAAACTAACTGATACCAACTACACACTTCATGGTGAAATTAATTTCATACACTCATTTTCATATTATACCTGATGACAATTTTATTAGAGTACATCCTATATGCACAGATTCTATTTAATTAAAATTAATCAAACATAGTATTTCAAGAATCGATAGATTAGAATTCAATTTCTATAATACTTGAAGGTGTTCATGGTATTATTATCTTAAAATAAGACACTCATTTTTTGGTTTTTTATAAGTAAAACTATTTTTTCAGCTTATCTTTATAAGTAAATTTTTTAAAAAACTAGAGTATTATTTAATATCAATATTAATAATATATTTTATTATTTCTTATACTGTAATACAAATTTATTATACAGAAATTCATTTTTCTATGCTGACATAGAGATCAAAAAAATCAAAGTAGAGCAATCTTTAGATTTTAGAGGAAAGGTTTCCCCAGAAAACCTATGAAGATTGAGACAGGAAGACCCCTCTTTTAGCCGTTTAATTGCTATAATGCTGCTATATAGATGGCATGACTCACATGAGTGTTTAAGAGTATGCAATAGAATTATTTTAAATAGTAATATAGGGCTTTTTATGACTCATAAAATTTATTTTTAGTTTTTTTCTAAAATTATTAGGTATCGATAAGAAAAAATTTCTAATTATATTAGATAAGGTCACAACAAAAATGTATAGTATCTGAATAGAAATCTCAGATTGAATAAAGTGAGAAAATCTCGATCTAAAAATAAATACTATCTTTCTTTATCTATAATAAATTTTTTGAAAAATATAGAAAGTTTATTTATTCATTTTTTAAAAAATATTAGTTTTAACTAAAGTAAAAAAATAATAGTTTTTATATTCCACTTATTAAAATTAATAGATAAATTTTATTTTTTCTAAAAATCGTTAAATCTAATAGTTAGAATATCGATATAGAGAGTAAAATTTTTTATTTTTTTATTTTTTGTTTATTTCTAATTGTCTGATTTAAATTGCTTTTAATAAATTCTTATAAAGCTAATGATATTAATATGTAAATAGTTATATATGTACTGATCCATACTTAAATTTAATTTAATAATTTTTATTAATCTTATGTAATAAATAAAACTTAATGAGATACTTAGAGTCATTCTTTTCTATCAAATCAACCGTATTTTATTATCTATACTATGCAACAATGTTTACTTATTTTTTTAAAAAATGCTAAGTTTTGTTTAGATTAGTTATTGTATTAGAAAATTTTAATGCATTTTATTTTAAATATAAGAATACTAATCGAAAGCGCCTTAATCTATCTTCAATGAGCTAGATTTAAATAGTGAAAATTAGAGTAAAAGATTATTTTATATGCTTTAGTTGCTTACTTTAATTCACAAAAATGTAACAGTGAGAAACAATAATAAGTCAACCTTCTAGAATATAAGGTATTCTGTATAGTAGTCAATGATCTTACTGAACCTCGTGATAAATATCTATATTAATTAAATTAACGTCTAAATATAGATTTCGGTATTTATAAGTATAGATGTATATATATAAATATCATGTACCTAGATATATTCTATAGCGCTACTTAATTTTAAATTAATATCAATAAAGAACAAGTTTGCATAAATTAAATAAAAAATACTTTTATAATAAAAATATTATCTATACTAATATATTTAGGGACGCTTCTGAAAAGAATATTATTATTTATAATAATGATTATTTTTATAGTGATAGCAAATCAAAGTAGCAATAGGTTTTTATCAAATGATTACATTTTGAATCATGTAAAGTAAATCTAATAAATATTAGAATCAGCTAGCTAGATCGGAATAGTTATTTTGACTAATTAATCTCTTGATTATTTAGTATTTTTATCTGCACAATACACATGGTAAATGTATTTCAATATAACTATGTGTGGTTACTATGACTGCCGGAGCGCATCTCATCTTTTCTTTATCGGGTGCTATTTTTGCAAAAAAAATGGGGCTTTCGCCGGCTTTAAGTCAAGGCCAATGGGGGCATGTTATTATTGGTGGTATCATCACTTGCTTACTACCAGATATCGACCATCCTAAGTCTTTTTTGGGTCAGCGATTAAAATGGATTTCGCGACCCATTGCTAAACTCTTTGGACATAGAGGTATTACGCATAGTCTTTTTGCCATCATAGTGTGCAGCATATTACTGTGTTCAGAGTGGTTGTTACAGACCAGTATTCCAGTAGAATTTTTTCATGCTATGATCGTTGGTTATATTAGTCACGTCTTAGGCGACATGTTAACTCCGGCAGGCATACCACTATTATGGCCATATCGTCGACGCTTTTGTATGCCAATACTAAATCCCAGTAAATGTCCAAAATGGGAACGAGGATTTTGTGTATTAGTACTTATTTGTTCTTTGCTATACCCCGTTAATTTATTTGAAATAAGTAAATTAATAACGACTAGTTATACACAAAAACTCTGGAAATAAAAATATAAAAATTTTAAACAAAATCTATTCTCTACATGAGAAGATGCACTTAACATGAGAAGACGAACTTATCTGATTATAATCAAGGTGCCGACTCGGTACGAGACTTATTATATGGTGCTAAGTCGGATTTCCCCTTCTCTCCTGGGAAAATAGATAAATAATAGATCCGATAAAAAAAATAAATGCAAATATGAGGAAAGGCAATAGGATAGCATCCTCAGAAAAATTTTTATCATCGATAAGGGTCCCAAGAAAAATAGGACCAATAATTTTAGCAGTAGCACCCAGTCCATATCCAAGACCAAGACAGGTCGATCGCATCTGGTCGGGAAACATATCTCCTCCAAAAGCATTGATAATACCAAATGCGCCGTCACCAAATATCATGGCGATCAGAGTGCCCATAAAGAAAATCCATCCTGGAGATATCATGTGTAAATTTAAAAAGTTTATAGTTATGCTAAGTTGTGTAGAAAATGCTGAAATTACACACCCAATTGCACCAATAAGACCAAATAAAAATAGTGTGTGACCCCTTCCGATATGGTCAGAAAGCCATCCTGAAAGTAACCGGCCCCCTAGGCTCCCTAAAGAAAGGATTATAAACAAGTTTGCTACAACATTAATGTTAAAGTGAAAAACATGATTCAATAAAGTCTGCCCCCACGATTGAATAGAAAAACTTCCAAATATAAAAGAAAATGAGCCAATAGCGACAGTAGTTAATTCTTTTGAATAGTGTCTTATTATCTTTAAATAGGATTCTTTTCTAGAAGAAGCACTTATTAATACATCGAATACCTTAGTTACAGGGATGCCCATCGCCCATGCGTACGCTACTCGGGCATCCTGAAAACGTTCTTTAGAGATTAAATATTTTGGTGATTCTGGCACAATCGTGCTCCACACTAATAAAATAGCAGGAAGACAACCAATAATTAATAGCCCCCTCCAGCCAATCAATTCAGCTAGATAACGAGTTGTGCATGATCCGAGTAGTAGACCGAGTGGTACAAATGCTGAAATTAAACTAGTATACAACCCTCTTTTTTTATACGGTAAAAATTCCTGCACATATGGAACAGAAGTTACATTAATCCCGCCAACGGCTATACCCGCACAAATACGCATAATCAAAAAAAACAACCAGTTATTTTCAGGTGTTAGCGAAGTTAATCCAGTAGATATAACAAGTAATATAATACATGAGAAAAGTGATGTCTTCCGACCATATTTATCAGCAACCCACCCGAAAAAAATTGCGCCGATCACGCTGCCAACTCCCGCCCCAGAGAGCATCACACCAGACTGTATCATGTTTAATGACCAACCTTGATCTTTCATAAGTAATGTAATAACAAAACCAACTAAAAATAAGTCAAAAAATTCGAGGGTATTTCCAATAGTAAGCATACATATAAGAGATTTTTGATTTTTTGTTAAAGGCATTGAATTTAATTGTTCTATAGCGCTAGTGTTTGCTTTTATTAATGACATATGTGTTCCTTTTGTCTGAAAGAGTACTTTTTATCGAGATAAAAGCCTGAAGTTCTAATCTAGAAAAGGTTTGTAGTTTATAGCTAATTTTATAAAATATATCTATAGTAAATTAAGTAATGATTCTCTTAATTCTTAATTATGTTTTATTTTCTTTTATATAATATCACTTATGTAAATGTATTCCTTAAATTTTAAATATTGTATAATTTTAAGGTCTATTGCGATCTTTCATAGCAATCACCTTATTTATTTTTAGGGTTTTAAAATACTAAGTAAACCCTTGAGGGTGAGAGTGATATTGCTAGGATCAGCTACTTTATAAAATATATGAGACTGTCTAGTCTACTTAAAAATATGGGAAAATTTTGTTTTTTATTTCTCATAAATACAAAAATTTTTGTATACTTTTTCTAATATAATAAAATATTAATGATATACTGATTTAGTAAGATAGCGATATAAATCAATGTATTTATATCAGATAAATGTATTTGTATCTGATAGAAGACACAGTAAAAATTTTATTTTTACCCCAGTTATTATTAATTAAGATTATTATCATAATCTCAAACTGGTGATTCCCGGAATTACTTACCGACATTACTTATATAAATCAGATTTAACTTAATAAAACTTAGATAGATAGAAATCAAAAAATAAACCTACTACATAATTAATTCTAACAAAATTATTTTTGTTCTATCAAAAGGGTGATTTTGAATTTTTATTCAGATCTACTTACTACCTAAGACTTTTCCGCTTACAATGAAACCTATAAATAGTTTTTCGTTAATTTTAGAAAAATTATTTCCTAAAATAATCTGGTACCACACTCCGTATAAAAATTAAGTAAATATAATACTTGATTATCATAGATATTTTTAAATTCTAAAATAGCGCTTTTAACCTAAATCAATCTTGTTTTCTTGATTAAAATATTAAAATCAAATTATTTACCAGCATCTTAGTAGGATCGTTTTTATATATTATTAAAAATAATTACCTACTTTTTAACAGGTGTGGAAATCTTGAATGAACAGTGTTATTGAATAAATTTAATAATAAAGCATCCGTTCAGAAATAGGAATGACCACGATAAAATATAAACGAAAATATTAACACGATGAGCTTTGTTCTAATGTATTTATATGTGTATTGTCGGAGTCATGTAAAATAGGAGGGTTAATACATTATATGAAAATTTATAAGTGATTTAGAATTAGGATCATTAATATTTCATATTCTTCTTGCATCGAACATTATATAATAAAAACATAACTATGTGTATCAATAGTCTTATGTTAGCGATTGATTGATAGATTAGCTATACTAATTTTCAGTCGTCTGATACAGATAGAAAAATAGTTAGTTAATTCTCGGTGATATTAGATGTCTTATAAATATTAAGATTACTTCCGTTTCTCGGCTTGAACGAATAAAATCAATAAGGATGCGGCCACATTAGCTTTCTAAGCTACAGAAAAATTTTAGGAATCTAATAATCAATACGGCCTATGGCACTCTAAATTTTTCTAATGAATATCAATATTAGGGGCATACTAAAACTTAGGTAAATGCTATGTTTCAAGATATCGGAGATATTTTGATTGAGCATTTCAGGCAACTTTTAAGCAAGCTACTTAAAAATGAGGATCGCCACTGACATCTCTAGTAGCGATTTGTGAGGCTTCCCAGTCTTTATTACTTTCCTGTATTATCTATAAAATATAGTGCCCTCAAGACTTATTTCTGAGGTTATTAATTATGAATGATAGTAGTCCTATGGATCTTGATATTGCAGATAGCGATCATGTTCCCAAGTATTTATTTTCTAAATTAGGAAGAGAGATGCATACATAAGCGCCTTTATATCTAGTAGATATTTTATACTCAATGGGATTTATAAACACTATTAAGAAAGAACTTTTATATAAAAGTAAAAAATAGGACAATATTTAACTATCAACGAATAGCGTATATTAAGTGATTTCCCGCATTCGAGTTAGTCATACTGCTCTATGTAAGATCTTTATAGTGGCACAGATAGCAATATTGCTGCGCATTCACGGTTGGGTTAGGTAGTCACTAAAATGTAGTTTTTATACTCACGATACAGGTATCGCATAAATCTAAAATTGGCTATCGCGTAAAACCTGAGGACAATTAAGTGAGTCTGTAACGTACGTGCTTATCATGAATTGTCTTACTTTCTTATTTTACAGTTTTACCTCTTCTTCTAAAATCTCTTGAACTAGATTACTCAAAAAATTCGTAGACCAGGTTCTGTAAGTTTTAGTCGATTCTTTATCTATTGCGCATTAAGATCTATTGCGCATTAAGGTAAAATTTTTTCCTATAGGGCATATAAGGATCGAATATAATATGCACTAGGAATTGCATGAATCTGCAGGGAATTTACGGTATGTAGTTCAAAATAAAATACATCAGCTCTATAAGACAAGAGATTAAATAGAGTGTAACATCGCCGATCAATGTATATTGATTCTCTGAGATTTTAGTTGGCTCTAAGATTTCATGACTGCGCTGATATGCGCAAGAATATGCATCATAGATTTACTAGTCGATCAGGCTGAATAAAATAGCAGAAATGGCGATTAGCCCTAACATCACCACAAATAGATTGCTGATTTTTCCTCCATACTTACGCATAGCAGGCACTTTACGGATAGCGTACATTGGCATTAAGAATAGCAACATGGCAATAATCGGGCCGCCAAGCGTTTCGATCACGCCCAAAATGCTAGGGTTAAGTGTAGCCACCAACCAGGTCGTTACTAGCATGAATATATCAGTAAAGCGGTTCATACTATCAGTGCTGATACTTCTACTACGGATTTTTATTGATTTTCCTATTAAGCCCTTAAAGCCTTCTCGTGCACCTAAGTAATGGCCAAGAAAAGACTTAATAATAGCAACGAATGCGATAATCGGTGCAATATATTCGATCATCCTGTTATTAAAGTGGTTAGCTAAATAAGATAAAATAGAAATGTTTTGTGCTTTAGCTTCTGCTAGGTTTTCTGGCGATAAGCTAAAAACGCAGCTAAATACAAAAAACATTACCGTTAACACCATCATAATATGCGCGTAAGCAAGAATGCTTGAGCATTTTTTCTCCGCGTCGACGCCATATTCCTCGCTCTTTACAACGGCAAAAGCAGAGACGATCGGCGAGTGATTAAAAGAAAATACCATAACTGGGATCGCTAGCCATAGGGTCATAGCTAGACCATCTCCAATAGTGTTTTTAGAGTCAGACAATAAAATATTCTCAAAAATAGCGCCGCTCCAGTGAGGAATGAGATACAAGGCTAGAAGCATTAGCGCCCCAACAAACGGAAATACAAGTATGCTCATAGTTTTTACAATAGTTTGCTCGCCTAAGCGAACAATGATCATAAGAACGGCAATCAAAGTGAGTGATATAAGTGCTCTAGGAGGTGCAAGCATACGTAACTGATGAATTATGAAACTATTTACAGTATTGGTTATAGCTACGCTATATACCAACAGGATTGGATAGATAGAAAAAAAGTATAGCAGAGTGATTAACTTGCCTGCACTGATACCGAAATGTTCTTCCACGACTTCAGTAAAGTTTGTACCGGATTTTTTACCTGACAAAACAAAACGACATAAGCCGCGATGTGCAAAGAAGGTCATCGGAAAAGCGATGACAGCCATGATAAGAAGGGGAATTAAACCGCCGATACCTGCGTTTATTGGTAAAAATAGTACGCCCGCACCGATGGCGGTACCATAAAGCCCCAGCATCCAAGTGGTATCTGTTTTACGCCAAACACCGCTAGAGCGAGGAGCAGCCTCAGAGGTAAGACGGCTAGTTTGTATAGTGTTCATAAATATCTCCGAAGTGAACACGTTAGTTTAAGTATAGAAGCGTTTTAAATAGATATGCAGTATCAAATGATATGCGACAGTAAAATAATGACTCATAGTAGAAATAACGCTAATATTAGATTTCAGACATGCAATACTGGTAGTTGTCGACATCTTCAGTCTCAACCTATATCTTATGATCCGCCCATATATTTTGTGAGACAACTATCAAAAAGAAGTAGCCAGATTTATATAATTTAGTCAATCATAATCCGAATGAAGCTTCGCTCGATAAATCAGCAAAGCAATATATTTTAAGAGTGATCTATGATCTAGCTAAAAATGTAAATTGTTAAGTTTAGTGATACGAGTCATATTAAATTTTTGTTAAAATATTGTAGCAATGCATTCTTTTTATGTCTGTAATAGACACGCACTATAGTAGATGAATTGACGATAGATATAATTGCGCTTCATTATAATTCATAGCGAGCCGATGCTGATAGACAGGGGCGCTCGAGCCTACGCGACGTAATTATGCTTTTACCCAACCCTTACGTATGGCGCAGATAAATAGAAAATGATACAGCTGCACTAACTGACTACTAATAATGATTCCAAATAGATTCCATACCCACTGGGTAAGCAGACAACTGGGAAGACCTAAAAGAAAGGCGCCAACCATGTCAGATGGCCAGTGTACACCGAGATAAATACGTGACCAGGCGATACCTATCGCGGCGATCATAAAGAATCCACCAACTGATATGCGATACCAAAATAGGAATGCTAGCGCACAAGTAAAAATGGCAGTACCGTGCTTACTCGGAAAAGAAGTATCTGGTGCGTGCTTTAAGAAACAAGAGCCGATTCCTGCGACGAACGGCCTTTGGTACGGAAATAGTTTTGCGATGCTCGCAGCTGCGAGCATCGCAATCAGGAGCGCAATTATGGTTTTAGCTACTGCTTCACGCTGTGATAGTAGACGAATTTTTGTCCCCCAAAGCCATAGCCTCATAAGAAATAGAGGCACCACTACGATTGCGTAGCACGCCATAAAGGTGGCGATGCTAAGTAGCAATTTTGAAGATTCTGGGCCAGCATTGATCCAGGAGAAAAGAAGATAATTTATCTGCTCTAAAGCTTTTTTCATTTCGTTAAATGCTAGTTAGTTAGATTTAATCTACTCATCTTTATGACCCGAAATATAGAAACTTGCGACTCCAAGCAAATGGAGTTGAACAATAAGTTGAGATGCTCTTATTCTTTAATGCTTTGATTAAAATTTTATTTTTCTAAGAATACATTGTTATAATCAGTTTGTGCGAAAAATAGCACGTAACAATAAGTAGGTATACAGGAAGAATTCAAGAAAATGAGTACTATTTAGAGACAAAATGATATGGAGAACTGAAGTAGTATGACTGAGTGTCATGGAGCGCACGCACACGCTCCGTTCTATGCATTCTAATCCTGCTTCAGACTCATTTTGTACCACCGATTGATTTATACTAATTGCGTGATAAGATCTATTAGTTACTATTAATGATTAGGTATCTTAAAAAGATCAAGTATCTAGTAAGATCCATAACCCGTATTAATGCATAAAAAATATTTGATAAATCATAAAAATAAAACTATAAATAGGGCTTCTTCCATGCAGAAGTAACTGAAGATAGCGTCTTTCCTTAATAGGAAAGCTAATACTAAAAACAACTGGTAAGCGGTTTAAGAAATACCCATAATGCTACGAAAAAACATTTTAAAAAAATTTTTATTACTGCAGAAAATGCGGAAGACTTAATTCTTAAAATATTGATAGGTAAAGCCCTAAGATTGAAGTTCTAGCATTTCGTGGCTGCATAGTTCCAATATTTCATTCGCCCTAATCGAAAAGAATCACGATTACTTAATCGAGTAGCAATGTATGCAGGTCCGACTTCTCATCAAGCGATTTATTAAAGATAAGATATAAAAAAGCCTAAATTTCTGAAAAAAGCAAGAACCCAGACCTCGATATAAAGCCATAAGAGCCGCTAATCCTCGATTATGTGATAAAAGATATTAAAATAAAACACTAGACTATTTCTATTTCGCTATTTCTTATAAGCTTAATACCTTCTCTATGCGCACAGACGGACTCTTAATCTAATAAGAGCTAGATTTAAGCTAATACAAGCTACATATGTAAGCTACACATAGAGTTAAATGAATTAAATATAGCAGTACAGTTGAAGCAGCGATTCCGGATACAAGTTTTATCGAGGGACCATCGATCTAGTATAAATCGCATCAATATTGGCGCCTTTAAAATTAAGCAGTAAAAGTAGATATCCCACTTATCAGTGGTACAACTAGCATACACAAATCACGACTATCAATATTGCAAGCGTAAATTAATACGGACGCGCAGTCAGACGTCGGTAATAGACGAACAGCCAATCGCAGGGTTTGGCCTAATTTAATTTGCAAATCTATGATCAAAGTGGGGGCCATCCGGTATGCGCAAAAGGGGACCTCTATCTGGAAAATTCCATAAAATATTTTTTGAGGTCAGTCGATTCTAAACGTTCTAAAAATGAAGTAGATAATATCGTCAATCCGTATCGCATAGCAACGCATATACAAATTTTGGCGCCTAATAGCAAAGAAATATTCGTTTCGAAGAAGTACGCAACCTTTAGTAATTAGAAAAACTGCATAAAGTTCAAGCAAGCAACAATATTTAATATGCAAGAGGTATTTGAAGTACTGAAAGAATACATATAATTCTAAATGAATACATGAGTGAAATATGCACAGGTATTTAATTATGAAGATTAACCATTTGACTTATTTCGAAATGCAACACAGTTGATAAGAGAAATATTTTTATCACCTTAAGGTGATCTACGCTTAACGCTATGGCATACTTAGCTTATAAAAATCTACTGCATTAAGAATTAAGATTTTTAAATATCAAGATACTATTAAAGTTAAAAATGTAGATCTCTTTTCTACGGAGCAAAATCTACCCCTTCGTCTTATAAACGAATAATTAGATTAAGGTAATTTTTCGTCTGCGCCTGCATGTCCAAAGAAATTGCAGGATTCAGCCTAGGTCCCGCCGCTGACACAATTAACTGCGCGGCGGTCTAACATTAACGCATTCTCCTGGTAATACCGAAAAGCATGGCAGAGAAACGCAATATCTTTCTGGTTGGACCCATGGGTGCCGGGAAAAGCACTATTGGTCGTCAGTTAGCCCAGCAACTCAATATGGAATTCTTCGACTCCGATCAAGAAATTGAGCAACGTACCGGAGCCGACGTAGGCTGGGTATTTGATGTGGAAGGCGAAGCCGGTTTCCGCGAACGCGAAGAAAAGATCATCAATGAATTAACAGACAATCAAGGGATTGTATTGGCCACTGGAGGCGGATCCGTGAAGTCACGCGAAACGCGCAACCGACTTTCGGCGAGGGGAATCGTGGTCTATTTAGAAACGACTATTGAGCAACAGCTAGCGCGCACCCAGCGCGATAAAAAGCGTCCACTTCTACAGATTACTTCTCCTACTCGGGAGAAGCTAGAGGCGCTAGCACAAGAACGCAACCCGTTGTATGAAGAAATTGCGGACGTGACTATCCGTACCGATGATCAAAGCGCGAAAGTAGTAGCCAATCATATTAGTAATATTCTAGAGAATAACTGATATAGCTTTCATATTCGGCGTGCAGATAAAGCAGCCCAACCTCCAACTGTTTTTGCAGCTTCCACGAAACGTTACAGAAAGCCGAGCATGATATGGAAAAAATTACCATAACGCTTAGAGATCATAGCTATCCGATTACTATCTCTTCCGGGCTACTTAAAGATCCAGCTTCTTTTGCACCCCTCAAGGCCCAAGAAAAAGCTATGGTAGTAACCAATCAGACGTTGGTGCCGCTCTATCTGAATCAGCTTCGTAGCGTGCTAGAGCAAAGTGGCGTGAAGGTAGATTATATAATTCTTCCGGATGGTGAAAAGTATAAATCTATAAGAATCCTCGAACAAATTTTTTCAGTATTGCTGAAAAAGTCTCATGGTCGTGATACAACGTTAATCGCACTAGGTGGGGGCGTCATAGGAGACTTGACCGGGTTTGCCGCCTCTTGCTATCGCCGGGGAGTCCGCCTTATTCACGTTCCCACTACACTATTGTCTCAGGTAGATTCCTCTATTGGAGGAAAAACGGCCGTCAATCATCCTCTGGGTAAAAATATGATTGGGGCCTTCTATCAGCCCGCCTCAGTAATAGCCGATTTAGATTGTCTGAAAACTTTGCCAAGTCGTGAGATTTCTTCTGGTTTAGCCGAAGTGATCAAATATGGAATTACTCTTGACGGCGACTTTTTTATCTGGCTAGAAAATAATATTGATTCAGTATTGAGCCTCGAAATAGAGGCCCTGACTTACTGTGTCCGACGTTGCTGTGAATTAAAAACCGAGGTAGTCGCAGCCGATGAATACGAAAGCGGCACACGTACGCTGCTAAATTTAGGCCATACTTACGGCCATGCGATAGAGTCTGAAATGGACTACGGATCATGGTTGCACGGAGAAGCCATAGCGGCTGGTATGGTGATGGCGGCAGAAACTGCATATCGACTCGGTCAGTTTTCATTTGATGATATTAAGCGTATTAAAGCGTTATTACTGCGCGCGGGCCTTCCTATACTTGGACCAAGCGAAATGTCTCCAAGATGCTATCTTCCTCATATGATGCGCGATAAAAAGACCATAGCTGGAGAATTACGCTTGGTGTTACCGATGAGCATTGGACACGCGGAAGTCCGTACCGACGTCGGGTATGAACGCGTATTAGAATCTATTGACGCCTGTATCCCCATGGGTAATGCTTCTTAGCTGAATTAGATAGAGTAATTTTTACCTAGCGCTAACTTTACATCTACATCTAAAATGCTATGATGAGAATCTCACGATATTTTTATAACAGAAACTAATACTTTAATTATTTTATAATCAGTGAATAGCCATCCGCCAATCTTGCGTGCTTTCGTACTTGGTATTCATAAAATACGAAAGCACGCAAGATTGGCATAATTCATTAAATAAAATTTTTATTAACTAAATAGTAAATAAAAATCGCAGGATAGTGACGCTGTTCTCCGGGACGACATAGACTACATACTAAATTCACATAACTATCTGGCTCCTGCTGACCACCTTGCATTATTCTAAAAACCAATATCTCGATGCAAATATACAGCCGGGGAGAACGCTTGCCACTTTTTGCTCTTTTGTAATAATTAACGCTCAATTCATTTCTCTTACGATTAATCCCGCTACGATGGGCAATCATACTCTACTCAGGGGCGCTTTATGATAAATCCGCTACTAACTCCGTTTACTCTACCCCCTTTTTCAGCGATCCGACCCGAAGATATCGTACCTGCAATAAAATCTAAAGTAGCAGATTGTCGTGCTTTGGTGGAACATATAGCTGCACAGAGGACACCCTTTACATGGGAAAACCTGTGTCAGCCTCTATCCGAGTCCGAAGATCAATTATCGCGAGTCTGGTCGCCGGTCGAGCATTTAAATTCAGTGAAAAATAGTTCAGAACTTCGCGTCGCCTATGAAGAAGCCCTGCTTATTTTATCTAGATATAGCACTTGGATAGGTCATCATCTAGGGCTGTATCAAGCTTATCTTAACTTGAAAAAGGGGATAGGATTTAGTCAGTTAAGTATAGCGCAGCGCAGGTCAGTAGAAAATACGCTACGTAATTTTAAGCTATCGGGCATTGGTCTTGCGGAAGATCAACAGAAACGATATGGTGAAATTGTTACACAGCTATCCGAGCTCAGCTGCACCTATAGTAATAACGTATTTGATGCCACTAGAGGCTGGAGCAAGCTAATTGACCACGAGACTCAATTGAGTGGCGTACCGTCTACCGTGCTAAAGCAGACTCAGGAAATAGCGGAAGCTAAAGAACAAAAGGGGTGGCTGCTCACCTTAGATATGCCGAATTACCTTTCGATACTCACGTATGCAGACAATCGCGATTTGCGTGAAGAAATGTACCGCGCCTTCATTACGCGTGCTTCCGATCAAGGTCCGCATGCCGGAAAATGGGACAACAGTAGAGTGATGGAAAACACGCTAGCGCTGCGCCATGAGCTAGCTCAATTGCTTGGTTTTTCGACATATGCAGATAAATCCCTAGATATTAAGATGGCGCGAAGGCCCCAAGTAGTAATTAATTTCTTACATGATTTAGCTAAACGGGCTCGTCCTTCGGCTGAAAAAGAGCTATCACAGCTTCATGCTTTTGCAAAAAAACATCACGGTGTAGATGAACTACAACCTTGGGACATCACTTATTATAGCGAAAAACAAAAGCAACACCTATTCACCGTAAGCGAGGAGCAGTTCCGTCCATATTTTCCCGAGAAAAAAGTGCTTGAAGGGCTCTTTGAGATATTAAAACGCATCTATAGCATAACCACGAAGGAGCGTATAGGGGTAGATACATGGAATCCTGAGGTGCGATTTTTTGATTTATTTGATAGCTCTGGTGAACTATGTGGCAGCTTATATCTTGACTTATATACACGAGAAAATAAGCGAGGTGGTGCCTGGATGGGGGATTGTAGTGAAAATCTACGTAAATCTGATGGTACGCTACAAAAACCTATCGCCTATATAACGTGCAACTTTAGTCGTCCACTCGGCGATCAGCCATCGCTGTTTACTCATAACGAAGTAGCTACGCTATTCCACGAATTCGGTCATGGATTGCACCATATTTTGACAAAAATCGATGTTTGTGGAGTATCCGGAATAAATGGAGTACCCTGGGATGCTGTCGAACTTCCAAGCCAGTTGATGGAAAATTGGTGTTGGGAGCCCGAGGCCTTAGCTCTCATTTCAGGGCATTACCAAAGCGGTTTGCCCATTCCGAAAGAGATGCTTGATAAATTACTAAAAGCGAAACGCTATCAGGGGGGATTACTGATCCTACGTCAATTAGAGCTCGGGCTGTTTGATTTGTTGATACACCTTCAGTACAACGCTGAGAGAGGGGCCCAGATCTTACCGACGCTAGCGGAAGTTAAACAAAAGATATCTGTAATGCCCTCACCGGACTGGGGACGCTTTCCTCATGCTTTTAGTCACATCTTCGCTGGTGGCTATGCGGCAGGTTACTACAGCTATCTATGGGCAGAAGTGCTATCATCTGATGCTTACGCACGTTTTGAGGAAGAGGGTATCTTTAACGCTGAAACCGGACAATCTTTCTTAGACAATATCTTATCTCGAGGCGGATCAGAAGACCCAATGATACTATTCAAGTGTTTCCGAGGTCGAGAACCCCAATTAGATGCGATGCTACGTCATTACGGTATTGCCGAATAACCTAGAAAATGCATGTATCTTTAAGTTGCGAAAGATATGCCGATCCTGGCATTTTATCTACTTTAATCCAACGTTGGAATCTGACCTCGTATGAAAATGCATCGATGACTCTAGTTCTAACCGAAAAACGGCTAGAACTGCGTAAACGGGGGGAGCCTAAGCTAGGCGCACTTTACGTAGATTTCGTTTCTGGTGCTTTAAAACATCGGTACTGCTTTCGGGGTAACCATCGTACTGAAGCCTTAGCTAGAGCTGTCGGACTAAAGTATGGTAAACCTCGAAATGTGCTAGATGCAACTGCCGGTTTAGGTCGCGATGCTTTTATGTTAGCCGCATTAGGCTGCAGGGTTAGCATGCTAGAGCGTCATCCAGTAGTAGGTGCTTTGCTAGATGACGGATTATTTCGTGGCCACCAAGATGCTAAAATTGGGTCTTGGCTACGGGAGCGCTTAACCTTGCTTTATGAAATCAATCTGATAGATTCGTCTGTAGTCGACTTACTCCCTAGACCAGATGTCGTATATCTTGATCCGATGTATCCGATTAAGAAAAAAAGAGCTCTAGTGAAAAAAGATATGCGTATACTTCGATTCCTAGTAGGAGGAGACGATGATGCCGATAATTTACTGGCTCCAGCTAGAAAATTAGCGACTAAGCGCATAGTGGTGAAGCGCCCGGACTATGCCCGACCCATGTGCGGAGTATCTGCTCATGGGTCTATTCTTACCAAAAGTCACCGTTTTGATATCTATATGCCTATTTAACTGGGGCGGCTACCTCCAAAGGTGCTCGTTGTAAAATAAATCTTTTTAGGAGTGGTGATTTTGCTATAAAATTCTTCGATCCTTTAGATGAAGATCGACCTTTAAAATAATAACAGTTATGTGGAATTACGCATAGGTTCTGCACCGCTTCTCTTCTTGGCGCGCTCGAAGGAGGCAACGATTTCGTCCTTCGCATCCGAAGCCCCCACCCAATTGTCTATTTTCACCCATTTACCTAACTCCAAATCTTTATAATGCTGAAAGAAATGAATAATTTGGGCACGTAATAATTTTGGCAATTCAATCACATCTTTAATATGGTCATATTCTTTAGTCAGATTATTGTGCGGAACGGCAACTAGCTTTGCATCTTTACCAGATTCATCAGTCATCTTCAGCATACCTACTGGACGACAACGGATTACTGAGCCTACTTGTAATGGATATGGCGTGGGAACCATTACATCAACTGGATCACCATCTAAAGATAGCGTGTGATTGATATAACCATAGTTGCATGGATACCGCATCAGTGTGGGGATGAAACGATCAGCAAATAACGCTCCGGTCTTTTTATCGATTTCATATTTAATAGGATCAGAGTTAGTTGGGATTTCGATAATAGCATAGATGTCTTCCGGAAGGTTTTCCCCAGCTGGAACCAAGTTTAAATTCATGTCAGTTTCCTTTAATATAACCATAGGAACAGCGGCCACTATAAGTAGAATCTTTTAAAATTTTCTGGCTCTTTATTACGCGATCTTTGGGTTTATAGTTAATCGCTTAAGTTTTACTAAAAATCGATTGTTTACCCTAAATAAACTATTTTTTTAAAATAGGTGCTCCAGTAAATTTTTAAAATAGGTGTTCTAATTTCATTAGAGCACATAGAAGTTATGGTTGTATATAAGCACACTTTATAAAAATTATTAATCCGATTAAGCTCGCCGGAGCTTATACTTTATAAAAATTGAGAACGCAATAAAATTCTAGCATGCAACGTAAAGTTTTTCGCATCTAAAAGAGTAGTAATAGTAAATAAAATTTTGCATCATAAGACAATATGAGTCTAAACTAATTTTTTATTTATTAACTTCTTAAAACTTTTTTATTTTTTATAATTTTAGTCGCTAGGTCGCTAGTTCTATAGTTAAAATTACGTGTGATTGCGATCATTTTACTCGATCAAGAATTAAATATATCAATTAATTTTTTAAAAAAGTATTTTACAGTTGGTGCGCGCTATATTTATTTATAGCGCCTACTAGTATTCATATTTAACTCAAATTGTATAATTAATAAATTAAATAAAAATTTGCTCGCTTCAGTGCCGTGCAATTCCCTCTTATTGATCTAACTTAGATTCGGTGATTACTTAACCGCGTGTGGGATCGGCATTACTTTAAGGCCGAATTTTTATGCGTTGCTATCTATCAAGTAATCGCCGTAGGTCTTAAAAGCGACTATTTTGAGTGTACATCTTATCTGTATCTGACTCATTATCTTAGAAGAATAAAAGTCTGAAGAAACTGAGGTTTTGGTTATCTCTCTAAGAGAAATACGAATTGTTTTTTGAAATTTAATTTCAACTTAAATTAATTAGAGATTTTTTATAAAAAGCGCCTCAATTACCTTAAAATTTTTTTAAGATAAATAAGTCATCTAGATTTAAGTAAAAACAGAATCTCATAAGCGACTCTCTGAGTAGAGAAATCTTGCATAAAAAACTTAAATATGCAAACTTAATATTTGCATATTTTCAAAAAGTGTACGCGGCTTTTTTAAAAAGCGAACATGTAGCAAGTTATTAATCATGTAGTATGTGTTTCGTTAAACATATCAACTCATCCAGAAAAAATGAACTTAATGATCTTATTACTTTCATTAAAAGCGATTTTTAGGAGCGATAAGATCCTTAAAATTCGCGCTGTGCAGCAAGCTTAGCTAAACCTTCGAGTGCATCACGATACTGTGATTTCGGTAGCATTTGAAGTGCAGTAACCGCTTTATGAGACTCTGTCATAGCTCGATTGTAAGTGTAATTTAATGAACCGTATTGTTGCATGATCTGAAGGACGGCTTCTAGCAGATAGCGCTTATCGCCTCGTGCAATCGCTTCACGAAGCATCGCTCTTTGCGTTTTGTCACTATGCTGCATGGCGTGCAGCATAGGTAGAGTTGGTTTTCCTTCATGCAAATCATCACCGGTTTTTTTACCTAAAACGCTGCTATTAGCATTATAATCTAGCAAATCATCAATTAATTGAAATGCAGTACCGAGGTACCGCCCATAATGCTGCAACGCTTTTTCTTGCTTATAGTCCGCTCCGGATAAGATCGCTGACGATTGTGCGGCCACTTCAAATAAGCGGGCCGTCTTGAAGTGGATCACCTTCATATAACTTTCTTCAGTAATATCAGGATTGTGCAGATTCATTAACTGAAGCATTTCGCCTTCAGCAATTACGTTGACTGCCTCGGACATCAACGCTAAAACACGAAACGATTTTAGCCTAGTAATCATCTGGAAAGCGCGGGTGTAGATAAAGTCACCAACCAAGACGCTAGCAGCATTACCAAAAGCAGCATTGGCTGTTACCTTGCCGCGACGCATATCGGATGCATCTACTACGTCGTCATGTAGTAATGTAGCAGTATGAATAAATTCAATCATCGCTGCAACAGTAATATGCTTATTGCCTTCATAGTTTAATGCCCGAGCTACTAATATAGCAACCATTGGTCGAAGACGCTTTCCGCCACTATCAATGATGTGATGGCTCATCTGATTGATCAGTGTGACCCTAGACTGTAATTGTTGGAGAATTTCTATGTTCACAGCCATCATATCTTTGGCGGTTAACTCGGTAATTTTCTCTAGATTCATTGTGATTTTTTAGTTGTATTTTCTTCACTCGAATATTCGGGTGCTTGTTGCACGATAAAACGTGAATAACTGTTGCGTGATTGTACTAGAAAAATGGTTCATATAAATCCTATTACATAAACTAGAGTTGTTTCTTCCTTTTCTATATCTAAAGTTATTCTTCCCTTGCCATCTTCCGGTTTTTTAAGTAAAATTTATTTCTTACTATAAATACTTATAGCGCGCTTTATACTAAATTTTAAATTTAAAAAAGCCCGCGGAAAACGGAGCTTTATATGTATGCGGTTTTCCAAAGTGGTGGAAAGCAACACCGAGTAAGCGAAGGTCAAATTATTCGTCTGGAAAAACTAAACGCAGAAGCAGGTAAGGAATTTGAATTCAATCAGATTTTGATGGTTGCTAATGGAAAAAATTTTAAAATCGGCGCCCCCTTTGTTGAAGGGGGTAAGATCAGCGCCGAAGTGCTTGCGCACGGACGAGGGAAAAAAATTAAGATTATTAAGTTTCGACGCCGAAAACACTACCGTAAACAGCAAGGCCATCGTCAATGGTTTACTGATATTAAAATCACCAGCATCATGGCTTAAATTAAGGGGAGCAGGGGCTAATGGCACATAAAAAAGCAGGCGGTTCAACCCGCAATGGTCGCGACTCCCATGCTAAACGTCTAGGAGTAAAATGCTTCGGAGGAGAGTCAATATTTGCCGGAAACATCATCGTTCGTCAGCGTGGAACTAAATTCCACGCTGGGAATAACGTAGGCTGCGGTAGAGATCACACACTGTTTGCTCTGAAAGATGGTACGGTAAAATTTGAAGTTAAAGGATCCAATAATCGTACATTTATCAGTATCAAATCTGGATAATTTTTTCAATTCTTTATTATTAAAAGCCCCGCTGTAAATCGTGGGGCTTTCTATTTCCACTTTTCTGCTCACTATAAAGAAAAATAAAAATCTGGACCTAATAAAATTAAAACATACACTCTTATACTCCCTCCTATTAAAAATTGTTTTGCAAAACTCGCCACCTATCAATTTTACGACGCATAGCGTAGAAAATATATAAATCCGTTATTAATCAATAAGTATACGGTACTAAATGGTTATGGAGACGATATATGAAGTTTGTAGATGAAGCAGAAATTCTAGTTATTGCAGGTGATGGTGGCAATGGGTGTGTGAGTTTCCGACGAGAAAAACACATTCCTCGTGGCGGACCAGACGGTGGTGATGGAGGGGATGGTGGCAATATTTATCTACTAGCAGATGCAAACCTCAATACCCTGATTGATTATCGATTTATAAAAACATTTAGAGCTCAGTCCGGCCAGCATGGCGAGGGGCGTAACTGTACGGGTAGGCGTGGAAAAGATACCCTTATTAAGGTGCCGGTCGGTACTCGAGTAAAGGATCGAAGTACTGGAGAATTTCTCGGAGATATGACGAGTCATGCACAAAAACTTATGGTCGCCAAAGGCGGGTGGCATGGCTTAGGTAATACCCGTTTTAAATCTTCAATTAATCGCGCTCCTCATCAGAGGACCTTAGGCACAAATGGAGAGATTCGTGACATTCTTTTAGAATTACTGCTTCTGGCTGATGTAGGTATTTTAGGTCTTCCTAATGTTGGAAAATCAACGTTTATTTGTGGGGTATCCGATGCTAAATCTAAGGTTTCTGACTACCCATTCACTACATTATTTCCGATCTTAGGAGTGGTACGCATGAATAATGAGCAGAGCTTTGTAATCGCAGATATTCCAGGGCTAATTGCAGGTGCTTCCGATGGTTCTGGACTAGGTATTCGATTCTTAAAGCATCTAGAACGTTGTCGCGTGTTATTACACTTAATCGATATCGCTCCAATTGATAAGTCTAACCAAATAGAGAATGCTAAGGTTATTAATAGAGAGCTAATGAAATATAGTAAAAATTTAGCCCAGAAACCACAGTGGTTAGTATTTAACAAAATTGATTTAATGGATAACAAGGAAGCTTCTGAGCGTGCTAAAGCGATTGTATCGGGTATAGGCTGGAAGTACAAATATCACCTTATCTCGGCGAGTACCGGATTAGGAGTCAATATTTTATGCTGGGACCTTTTGAATTTTATAAATACCCAAATAAAACCGTCTGAGACTGAAAATATCGCGCCGGAAACGCTCCAATTTCAATGGAGCGGTCACATCCGCAGGAATATTACTAAGATTGAATCAGACGATGATTAGAGAAAAAATGGCTATGTATGGTAAGAAGAATTGCAGAAGAGGACCTCTTAAGGACATTGGTATCTCGAAAACAGTTTTTTATTTTCGAAGCAACTCACACTGAGACCATCCTTGATGTAGGCTAAAAAATATAGAGGCCTAGAAGCTCGGTGGCGCTAGTGATTGATCGACTAGTACCGTGAGTACATTTTCGGTGGACTGAGCCCCAATCGTTTTAAGAACGTAAAATTTTCTACGTCTCTATTGTAGCGTCATTTCCAGTTAGGAGAGAGCTCGACTTTATGTGGAGAGGTCAATTTTTCCGGAAAAGCTATCGCTACTGTTATGGAGTTTTCGTGAGCCTAAATTAATTTTAGATTAAAAAGAGTACTCACTATGTGAGTGGTCAAGTTAAAATCTCGTATAATACTCTGATTCTAAAAAGCCAACGCGCGACCTATTGTCGCGAAGTCACTGGGATTCAATCCTGTGATATGTGCTAAATCTAGTAATTGTTTAAGACATTAAAGGCGTCGTCTCTAGGAGAGATAGAAGGCAGGCGTTAATATAATAATTAAAAAATTTAAAGCATTTTCTATTAATTATATTTGTATACCAAAACACGTAAACTGTAAATACTTGCTTTTAGCTTCACCTCTAAATCAATAGCCAAAAACATTTTTTAATTCTACTATCGAGAAAATACACTCATTATTTATTTTTTTAAAAATTTTAATAGACACTCTGCGTCCGCACTAATAGGTAGCCATAGTGGAACTTTGGTGCCCATATTCTCGCATGACACTTTTTATCTCGATACATAGGTCTCTAAAAATTATATTACAGACGATCTATGTCGCAACTCCCTAAGATACGTCGGGAACAGGTCTCGCCGTTTACTCTATTTAGGCACTAGTGATATGGTCGCACTACCGCGTATTTTTTCAATTAATCACACAAATAACTACATCTCTAAATGGGGTAAAACCGGAAGTCTACTTAATGTAATCAAGATTCATATAGTCAGGCTAACAGAACCCATACTGAACCAAGGAATAGATTATTCGTATTTTTATTGCTGAACTGCTACTTATATTTAAACGAGTTAAATTACATTTCGTGATACATATCTATTTGATAAAAAAGTATTTTTTAATTGTAAATTAAGCATGACCATAATTACTATGTTTCCTGATAAGGCTATCCAATGAGTCTGAATCTTGTGTGGTTTGAGTATGCTAAAAGGTAAAATGTTAACGATTAGAAGAGGTTTTCATGTACCACGATCTTATTCGGAATGAATTGAACGAAGCGGGCGATATTTTGAAAAAGTTTATCAGTGATAGCACTAAGATCGACGCTATTCAGCGCGCATCAGTGCTGATAGCAGATGCTTTTAAATCTGGAGGAAAAGTGATTTCTTGTGGAAATGGCGGATCTCACTGTGACGCAATGCATTTTTCTGAAGAGTTGACTGGTCGTTACCGAGAGAATCGACCTGGCTATCCGGCAATTTCAGTTTCTGATGTCAGTCACTTCTCCTGTGTTAGCAACGATCTTGGATACGACTACGTATTTTCGCGTTATGTGGAGGCATTAGGATGCGCTGGTGACGTGCTGCTTGGTATTTCTACTTCTGGTCAATCTTGCAACATCATTAAAGCAATTGAAGCAGCGCGCATAAAAAGGATGAAGGTAATTACCTTAACTGGGAAAGATGGAGGTAGAGTAGCGGCTTCTTCCGACATTGAAATCCGAGTGCCACACTTCGGCTACGCTGATCGTATTCAGGAGATTCACATTAAAATAATTCACCTCTTTATTCAAATAATAGAAAAAGAGATGATCAAGACGTCATTACTGAAGTGAAGAAGAGGATGTAACTTAAATTTTGTGGTGCTTTCAGGTAGAGCCAGCAGTGTAATTAAAAAAGAGAATAGTATCGGCCCTGACGGATATGATAGTGAATTTTTACTTAATCTCCTACTAGACCGCAGTCTGTACCCGCTAGATCTAGAATAGCGATTTATCGAAAGTCATACAAAGATATATGAACTTCGATGTTATTCTTATATGCAAGAGTAATGCGCGGTATATTTAAAGATTTACAATTAAATTGTAGTACTTGCCTAGTGGCTGCATCTTAAAAAGACTACATCATGTAGCCAGATAGCGCAGCTTCGCATGATTATCAGAATAATTATAGCAGTAAGTACAGTAACAAACGTCTCGTTCTTTTCTGTTGTTTTATAAGATTTAAATGAGGATTATATATAGCTTATAGACATAGCGTTCTCCTGATAGAATGAACTATCATTTAAAATTGTGTATACTTTATAGTTAATTAAGCTAACATCGAATAAGATTCTCCTGGATACTATAGCAGTTCCTCCTAAAAGTTTTAAATAATTCTATCTAACTATATGTATTAGGACGCGAGATATAGCCACATTACGTATTTTATCAATTCATTATCTTGCTAAAGCTATAAATAACGCTCTTTTTGAACATCTGATCGTTAGTTAACGGTTTCTTGAATAAGCTACTCTGAATCAGGTAGTACATATATATTCGGAAAGCTATGATTCTTCATAAGAAGATTGAGAGTTTTAAAAACTATACCTAAAAATCTACTTATAGATATCATTGATATAAAGATTAATCATCAATGATATCTATAAAAATATTGTTATCGTCAGTTATCATTATTTAAAATTAGTAAAATATCAGTTTTCTAATGAGCGGCAGAAGAATAACGTATACTGTAACAGTAAGCTTTAATTAACAATCTATGTTTGATCAAATATCGATTATTAGAACAATATATTTTTGATATTCTGATAATTTTTAAGATGACTGTGTATTACATATCAACACACGAATTTACAAACGATGATATCTAATATCAGATTAAATATATAATCGATCAATGCTATATATCATCTCTATATTTTTAAAATTAATTCATTAATACTTAAGAACTTTTACTATTATTTTAAATTATTTTAAATTTTACATATGCATAATGACTGCGTTAAAAAATTAGTAAAAATTATTAACGTAATAGTTACTCATTAGTACTACGACCTAAGAACACTAATTAAGAAATAGATCTTAAAAAGATATAGCAATTTTTTAAATTATACCTATAGTAGTTTTTATTTTTTATTTAAAATAAATCATCTTTTATTTTATCTTTCATATTTACACGATTTATTAATGTATCCCTTCTATATTAATTCTTAATAAAGCACTTTCTATATATACTTTTATTTAAAAAATATGATAATTAAAAGTAATTTATTAATAGCTATTTACATCAATTTTTGATTCTAAAAATACTAGATATAGATGTAATATTATTGCACCTACTTTCATAAAATTTTTGAATCTATAAAATTAGTAAGCATCAATAAAAAATTTATTTAAGTATTAGAATTACTAATAGAATAGTTTTATTTTCCTAATGTATACTATTTAAAATAAATAAGAATGTTATAAGGAAATTGATTATTCTAATTTTTTAAAAAATTATGATAAAATAGAATGAATAATGTAATTAAATTACATATGCTTTTACTGCGTTTAGATTAAAAATTATATTTTATGAGATAATAAAATAAGGGTGTATCTCATATAATTCGGTATCTACTAGATATTTTTTGGCGCATATAATTTTATCTAAAAATCTTGACTAGCTCGCCATCTTTTTTAATATACATTCATTTTTTTGTAATATTAAAATTGCTTATTCCTATATGTCTGTCTGATATAAATCAGAGCGTATGCGGTATCTTAAAATAAGTAAAGCTAAAAGAATAAATAAATTTTTATATACTCAAAATACAGAATTCTTATAGATTTATGGTCTCTTTAAAATAATATCTATAAAGATACTTATCAGATCAGAAGAATTAGTTTAAGATAAAAATAATTTTAGAAGAATTGCATTCAATTCAATACATTTCAGTATATCTAACTTAAATTCTAATTACTGAATTTATACAGTGAAAGTGAATGATTAGTAAAATTTACTATTGGATCTGGTCACGGTGACATCTAATAAACACGGAATCTAAAATTAATCGTAAATAAGAGCTTGATCAGTTTTAATCATCTTAAAATTTATTTTACACATAGCGAATAATTTATAATAATGAGCACGATTTATTTGATAATATATAAAAATGATTTTTCTCTATTTAATAATCGCCACATTCGGGTGGGTCAATAAACGTTTAAAAATTATTACTATAATGATCTATAAGTATATATAACACTACATAAATTTAATTAGACTGGATCTAACTAAATGTATACGGACTCGAGCTGTGTCTAAAAATTTTATCGGAGTATGCTCAGAATATGCTTATTTTAAATAAGTTTAATTCACCGTAATTGCAGCTAGTAGTTTATGGCTACCTGCTAATCTAATAAGAGTTGATACAAACATTAACTTTAGGCTCGTTTTTAAGTAATACATTTTATTAATCTTAAAAGAAAAAGTAATCGTTATAAGCACAGAAAGTCTATTTTTAAATATTTTAAAAAAATTAGCACTGCTATTAATTATTTTTAATATGGGCATCTTATTAGAAGAAAAGAACAGAGTTTCTAAACAATACCTAAATCTAAACAATACCTAAATAATGTAGTGGCATTCGATTCCAGCTGATTGTCTGATGGTGAATGCATAGCATCTTTATAGGACGAGATACCGATAACTTTATACTTATAACCTTTGTGGTATGGAGAAAGACGTCGACCTAGACGATTCAGGCTATTCTATGTGATTTTAATTCAATATTCGACTATATCGAGAATTCACGCATTACGCATCTTAAATCTCTAAATTAACTTCACAAACTTATTCTTAGAATTTTATCTATAAAATATAAGCATCAATATTAAATGTATCTCGGAAGCTTACTACTCAGAATTTTAATGCAAGCATCAAGTGGTTAAGGTTAATAAAAAATAATACGTGCGTGAGATTAGTTCTACGAGATGTATTAGTATACTAATTTAGTGAGTTATCAGATGGTAACCTACCCTTCAACGCATATATTATGGGAATAATAGCCTATGAGCTCTACCTCTATATTACTTAGTTAGTAACTACAGCACACCTATTTTTAATAAATATCATCAAAGCTATTTATACATTCAAAATTCAAATTGATAGAGCAAATTTAGTGCGTGATCAATACCAGACACTGCCTCAAGATATAATTTAGGCATTAGTTGGTAGCGTAACGTTAGCGTAGTCAGTGAATCGAACATACCTATGCCGTACTTTACTTGAAATCCAGGGAAAACGTGCGCGCTTACGAGGACCTGAGAGCCATCGCCGTCTCCTTGAGTATCAAGAGTTAAATCATTCACACCAAATGCTTTACCAATTTTACCTATAACTTGATTGATATGAGCTAATCCTATGCTAATCAGCATTGACCTCATAACGTTTTCATTAGCATCAGAGCTAAGCAACCCTTGCCCGCGTAATAGATAAGACAATACTTCCTGTTGCGACTTAGCTGTATCCGAAAATACCTCTATCTTAGGTGTATCTATAGATCCGGTCACACGCACCCCGGCAGTAACGCCATCTTTAGTTGAATCAGGGTTACGGATTGCTTCAAAGTTAAGGATTGACTGATCTGGAGGACCAGAAAACATCAGTTGGCCTTTACGAACAATAAGATCCTGTCCATAAGCATGAAACCGACCTGAGGTAATATTCAGATTTCCATTAAGACCTAGACCCCTCTTATCGTATAGCAACTCAAGATCGCCTTTAAGGCCAGATTTAAAACCAAAAGCTTCTAATCGTACGTCATCTCTAATGTGAATCATTAGATTACTATTAATTGGAATCGACGTGGGTTTTGGCTGAATTGGTTTTAATTGACTATTTAGCATCACTTCATCAGAAGAAATTATTACTGTACTTTCTGGTATTTCCTGTAAAGCAATTCGCGCCCAGGGGATAACTACCGAACCATTTAGAGCAAACATCTTCGGTGTGGCTTCAAGTATGAGATCTGGAGAACACTCAATGCGGAGGATTGGTGATATCATTATTCGAAGCTGATCACTTTTCAGAGTAATACGGGTCTTCCAATCAATTTTCTTTAAGTTTAGAGTCTCACCTCTAGTACTAATTAGCCCTTCTAGTACTGAGGTCATATTGTTAAAGCTCATCGATAAAGGACCATCAGTCGTGTCAATTAGGATCGGACGTCCCTTCAGATTTACCTTTTCGAGTATGAGGCGACTCATAAAGCGCAGATTTTTTATACTTCCAGTCAGTTGAAAGCTACCATTTAGTATACCTGATGCTTTTAACCCCTGTATTAAACTTGAGGGAATCATTTCCAAGGGCAGGTTGGTAATATTGATCCTACCGATTATATTGCGATCTCTTTTCGGATCTCCTATTTGAATATGACCGTCTAGCTGACTATTATTATTGAGTGAAATAATCCAATCCGCCTGAGCATAGCTATTGTTCAGAGCAAAGTTGATCTGAAAAGTATTGAAAGAAATTGGAAGTAGGCGACCCTGGGCCTGGTGTAGTATTGTGACACCATCGCCCACTAATGAAATGCTTCCTGATGGTAAAGTCTCTCCGTATTTCCAGATAAAATTAGCTTTACCGATTAGCGCGCCAGTAACTTCAGTTTCTGAATTAATAAATGGCTTAAATATTGCTAGATCGAAGCGTTTTAGTACCACCTTAATTGCACTGATTTGGTCAGATTTAATAGTTTTTAACACACATAGTTGAGAGTTTAAATTTTTCCAGCAGTGTGGGCCAATACTAATCTGTTTATTAGTGTTTAAATAATTCAGTGGGATGGCTCGTATGAGTCTCCACTCCCCAAATGGGGTGGCGAAACGCGTATTATTTAGATAACCACGCCAGCGCTGTTTTTGGCGATCAAGGATTCCATGCAATGCAATTTGACCCGAAACTGACTGATCTTCGATCTCTAACTGTATATGATGTTTCTTTTCGCTTCCTTTGGCGTATAGGGTCAATAGCCTAATGGTCGAAGTACCCTGTTGTAGTTTTTTAATACGGATCGCTAATCGGCCCTGTATCTGAGTAGCAGAGTGTATATCACCATAGATCTTCAGTCGACTCGTACGTAACGTTCTCCATTTCAAGTCTGAGGCTGTTAGATTAACCAGTAATTTTGGAGCTTGTAGATTACCGCGTAATGTAAGATTTCCTTTGAGAATTCCGCCGAGCTCTGGTAGAATTTCAGAAAGACACGAAGCGTCAACACTGGCGTCTGCGATCCAGGCTTTATTATTTAACTGACCCCTAATATTAAGTCGATTCTCTCCCAGCATCACACTAATATCAGGAATGTTCCATCTTCCAGAGTTATCCCCACTAAGCGTACCAAGGACAGTAAATTTACTGCGTTTTAAATTACCATCTAGACGTAATTTTGGAACTCGTATTTGCCAGAATTCTCCATATACACTACCAAAGATAGTCATCTTACCCCCTAGACTTTCTGGCCATTTTGGCCAAAACGTGGCGGTATTGACGCTATTCAGTGTCAAGCATGCCTCCCAACTCACAGCATTTCTCCAATCTATTAATGCGGTAAGATTAATATTTCCCTCTAAAGTAGCTAATCGTAGGTTCTGTAATTTAAACTGTTCGATACTACCCGTTCCATCTAAAATCAAAGCCACTTTTGGTAGATTATGACTGCTAATATTAGCGCGGGCGGAAAGCTTATATTCAGTTATCTTTCCATTAAATTGAAGGAGGAAATCCTTGAATTGATATTGTGATGCACCGCTTATAGGCCATTTTAACTCTTTACTCTTTAAGGTCATGACTAGCGGTAGGCCTGACTCAGATAAACGAGTCTCCGCATTAATTGTTGCAACTACAGATCCAGATAGATTTATCGCGATATTAAGTATTTTATTCAATTTTCCACTGAGTATTATAGTGATTGTCTCACCCCGTAATGGTAAAATATTCAATGTAATTTTAGCCAGCATATTTACCACATAATCTCCGATCAATGTTGCTGCTCCTTGAGCAGAAATTGTGCCCCCCTCGGCTTCAGCCTCGAATCTATCTACCTGAATATACTGATCCTTTATCTTTCCTTGTAGGAATAGATGTGTGATCGATGTATCAGTATCATTAATCAGTCGAAGGTTTTCCGCATTGATTTGTTGAAAGATAATATCTATAGGCATATAAAATTCGGGAAAATTGAGTAGTAGTGGTTTATTGAATAAAGATTTCAGTTCTTGTAGTAACGGAGGCTCTCCATACTGAAGTGCCAACCTTGCTACCTTATTTTCTTGATCATGAGTTTTTGTCTTCTCTTTAACCGCTACTTCTATTGCTTGTGACCATGAGGCTTTGGGTTTTTTTGGAAACTGGATTAGCAGTGAATTGATTTTTGTTGAGATAAGGGTCAATACAGAATCTTTCCATTTTACGCCAGTCTGTAATTCCTCCAGAGAAATTGTAGTGTCATCAACAACTATTGTGAGGTTATCTAGTGCTAACATGCGTAAAATAATCGGATATAGCGTACTAACATGAGTAGAGGGTGTACCAATTTGCTTGGCAGGTATAGATAAGGTAATTTCTTTAGTGTTAAAGATTACATTCACATCCCGAGCGGTTAAGGCATTAACGCATAGCGAACTATGTTTAAAACAAGACAAGTCAAGAGAAATATGCAGCTCTTCAGCACTCAATGACATGCCTGGAATGTGATACCTGAAACTTTTTAGCGTTAAATTATTCAGGTCTCCACTGATATGAGAGATATCTAAACCTGGTATACATCGGACTACGCTATTAATCATTATGTGTAGCCCATTAGTATTAATAAGAAAAAAAGCGAGGCTAGCTATAAGAAAAAAAAGAATACTTAGTGATCGGAGGCAAATCTTTTGAATGCGTCTCATAGTTCAGGCCCTAAGCCAATATAAAACTGTAATCCGTGGGCCTCTTTATCTCCTAGGGGCACGGCTATATCTAACTTAATGGGTCCTACCGGTGAGTGCCAGCGTAAACCTAACCCCGAACCGGTTTTAATATTACTCTTTTTGATATTATCCGATGCTTCTCCAGAATCAATAAATATTGCTCCCCACCACTTTCCGATCAGATTATACTGGTATTCAAACGAACCCGTGAGAATCTTGGAAGATCCGATTAATTTACCCTCTCTATCGCATGGGGCAATACTCTTGTACTTATAGCCACGAATGCTTCGATCTCCACCTGCGAAAAAGCGTAAGTCTGGAGGAACTTTTTCTAAGTTATTAGTCTCGATCCATCCTGCTTGACCTCGTACTACAAGACGGTGTTTATCTGATAGAGTGCGAATCCAAACGTTCTGCGCCTGTATTAGCGCAAAATTCACGTTGGAATTCCAGATTATATTCGACACATCAATAGAATAGCGCTGACTATCGCCCCAATTTGGCATCAAACCACCACGAGATCGAGTGCGGTTAATACTCACGGAGGGATATAGAAGTACACTGGTATTTGTGGTATTTTCTTCAATGAAGCGATCTAGACGCCAAGTTAAGTTGACTACGCGTTGCCACCCCAAAGAAAGATCCCAGTTTCTTGATACTGCCACCTTAGAGGTGACAGACTTGATATCGTTGAGATTGACGCGCTTAAATTCGCCTTGAAAAAGATAGTATTGTTCAAGTGCGTTCTTCAGCATGGGAGTCTTATAGATTAAGCTGAGTTGTTGCTCCGGAGCTGAGACGATTATACTGGTTTTGAGACTATGTCCTCGATCATTAAGCCAAGGTCTTTTCCAGATACCTTTAACTCGTGGGCCAACGTCAGTCGAATAACCGATCCCAGTATCGATAGTATTTCGAGTGCGTGGTGTAACCCATGCATCTAACGATAGCACTTTATTTTCATTTGAATTTTTAAAGTCAGGAGACACTATTACTGCATTAAACCAGTTAGTGGCAGATAAATGATGATTTAACTCCTCTAAGTTCTCAACGGTATAATAATCCCCCCGATAAAAAGGTATTAAATTTTTAAGATACTCTTCTCGGATTTGTGAACCTGAAAATCTTACCTCACCAAAACGGTAGCGTGATCCGCTGTTGAAATCGATCTCCCAAAAAGCCTTATGCAGTGTGTCTATTACGCTAATTTGGCTTTTTACTATATCCGCATCAAAGTAACCTTTACGTAACGCTAAGCTAGTTAAAGATTTTTTAAATTTTTCGTACTTGCCGTGATTGAGAATCTCTCCAATAGTTGGACGACCTTGCTTGATAAGGATCAGATAATCCTTATCCGTGATAGCGTCACCTTTTAAAATAATATTGTCCCCGTAAATACGGATCGGGTTTCCGGGGTTTATATTAATGTGTATTGTTTCTCGTGATAGACTCGGAGGATTTTCGAATTTAAAATTGATAGTTGGTTCGTAATAGCCTAGTGGTCTTAAGCCCTGGCATACGGCTTCACGTACATGAGATTGGAAGTGGTTATCACTATAATCTTCTTGCTGCATGATAGAAGAAATCCGGGCCCGCACGTTTTTTTCGAGCTCATGATTGAGTCCTACTATCTTGAGTCGTACATTCGACGCATAAGACGGAGATGCTATAAAAAGAAAAAAAATAAGCACGCGCATAGGTATTGTGGCGCTCATACTCTTATGTGTTTTACCTTTCTATTAGTATTTATTTGACACTGTCAAAACATTGGCTTATTTCAGTTTTTCCATTTCTACTTTCAGATCAGTTTAATTTTTTTTTCTATCAAATGCATACTTGATTTTAGTACAGAGCATGATGGATTAAGTACATATACAAGCCTCACTAATCATTTATTCTGAACATAGATGCAGTTAAGTAGACCCTTGAAATCAATGTTACTGTGATCTCATCAGTGAGTCATGATGCTAATTTTTTTAATTAAAAATTGATAGGATAATTAGCGTGAAAGCAATAATCGTTTCCACATAAGCGCATGGTTTATTTCCAGAGGTGATGTCTTTATTCATCAATAATCCGGAATTTATAGTAGGTGATAAGTATAGCAGTGGAGGAATATCGCATCGTCGTCGCCACTTTTCTATTATTTCTATTCAACTATTCTGAATATACATAACAAATGGCATCCGTAAAAAATTTATAGTGTTATTGGGGGCGTTTTAGAATTAGTATTTCTCTTATATTTAGAGAATTGATTACAAGTTTTTATTAAAAAGCAGCTACGAGCTATTTATAAATTTTAACTGTTAACGAATCTTTTCAGGAAATTATTATACTGCGTGTGGCGTGCATTTTTCTATCTAGAGTGTGCTTCTTAATCTATTAAGACTAATTTTATACCAGACGCCTCCCTAAATCTTCGTAGGTATCCATAGATACACATCATGCTCAGTAGTATTTTTTAATCTTTTTACTAATCGCTCTAAGTATATTTTCTCACTATCTGAAATCTCTCTAGAGATGTCTTTTGAAAAAAAACTTTAATGGATGTATAAAGGTTTTAATATTAATGCTTCTAAAAGTACTTAATCTGCAAGAAATATAAGAAAACTGTTTCTCTGTATTGTAATCTGATCCGAACGCCCCCTATCCTATGTTTTCGGGCATTATCGGATACTCAGTATTTTCTTCTTATTTTAAAATGATATTCGGCAACATTCTTCCTTCGTAATCATCAAGTTAATCGAGATTTATCGCTCCTCTATTTAATGCTGGCGGGAAAGCTAGTCTATTGTGTGTGTAGGTTTAATCTTAAAATTCATTGGTATGATTATATCAGAAACAGTCATCATTCAAATTATTAACCTGGTGCATTTCTCAATTATAATATTACGCCGTCTCGTTTAGTTTCTTCAATGATATAACTAACACGATATTTTCTCTTTCTTAAACTATCGTCGCATAAATGCGACGATAGTTTCATGCATTCTCTAAATACTTTAGCATGAAGCAATCCTATCTATCAGTAACGCTATCAGTTATTTCAATTAGAAAGATCTTCTTAATCATCTATTAGGGAATTAAAATTTAGTACGTTTAGTTTTAATTTATGGCGTTTAGGTATGTCCAGAATGCATCATTTCAGATAAATTAAAGTTTACAAAGACTCGAGAAAATTTTAAAAATCGGTGATGATATTTACTTTAATCCTAAATTAATATGCGCTTGTTGTCTGACTGATTACATCAGACTCAAATAGAATTGAGTAGTATAGTAGATTCCTATTTCCTCTACACTAATATGTCTACACCGCCACAGTGCTTTTTTAAAAAAAATTTTAAAACTTACTTTTTTTTATTAAAAATATGCTTGCTTATTAATATAATGAGGCGTTGGAGTTTTTTATAAAAAGAGCGCGGATCTGAGCCGCCTATCATCATTAGATAGATGTGGAATTGTAGATGAAAGGATACTAAAAAGAGTGAATTTTGTGTAAAATTTTTAAGATTAACTCATAAAAGTGATACCTGAAATCCAGGGTTTATGAGGGATTTATACGGAAGATAACGCAAAGGCTGATCCAGCCAGCTTCGGACTTTTGCCCCAGCAGCTACGGCAACCGCATGCCCCGCAGCGGTATCCCATATATTAGTTGGCCCAAATCGTGGATAAATCTGCGCTTTCCCTTCCGCTACTAAGCAGAACTTTAACGATGAACCGAGGGAGATAGTCTCGTGTGCACCGAGCCGATTTAGATAGTCTTTTAATTTATCATCAGGATGCGATCGGCTTACCGCCACTATTGGTGGGTGGGCATTACTAACAGCAATCGGTTGACGTTCCCCATTTTCTTCTTTCCAAGCCGCGTTGCCTATTGCTAGATACAGCACATCGATCGCAGGTGCATACACCACCCCCATGACGGCTTCTCCATCTTCGATTAAGGCGATATTAACAGTAAATTCTCCGTTATGGCTTAAAAACTCCTTGGTGCCGTCTAGTGGATCAACTAGCCAGTAGCGATCCCAGATCTCAGATTTCTTCCAAGAATTCGGCTCTTCTTCTGAAAGTATAGGCAAGTTTGGATGTAATGTTGTTAGACCACATTTAATGATATTGTGCGCTGCTAAATCAGCGGAAGTAATTGGAGATAGATCTTTTTTTTGTTTAAAATTAAGTGCCTGATTAGAATTATATATTTCCATAATCGCCTCGCCCGCAAAACGGGACAGTTGGCAAACACTTTCTAGCATATTATATATCCTCAGATATATGGTTTAGTGAAGAATTATTTTTATAATGATCTCTTTTAGACGATTAGGCTAGATGCCAGTTCTATATCGGGAAATTATGTACCTTAATTGCATTACCTGCTATAAAGTGTATGCATCGTGGGTTTTGCATTAACAAATTTAGTAACTCTATTAAGTCTTTTCTTATAAGGGCCATTTAGATAATCTCTTATGTAGGAAGCCAACCGAGCCATTTTTACTTATATAGAGTATGTTTGATTACTCCCTTGACGTCGTTCTATTGTCGCTCTTATTCAGAGAGGACGACTTTCTTGCTATGGGTCGGATGGAACGTGCGTGTGGGGCATAGAATTTATATTTAAAAACGAAGTCCATTCCTGCATGATACCCTAAAATGCTATAGGATTTTTATCTTGCTATCTTTATAAGAAGTCAAAAAATTATGGCTCCAGATTAATTAGACAACCGACTATAATAAAAATGGGTAACTTCTAAGCCGAATACTAGTCTGTGCTCCTAATATCATGTGATAAGCGGAAAATCCGGTTTTTATTTTAGCCCCTGATCGGGCGCCCCAACTTTAAGAGATGCAGATTTAGAGCAAAATGACTGCCGTATTCGGCGTTTATATGAAGCTTAGAACGGCTCCGTTGGGGTCTAAGTGGTATGCAGATCCGCATCTTATTGCTGCTCATGAGAAGGTGGATCTTTAGGGTTTGACCGATGCGAGTGCGCGTACTACTACATCTTAAATCTTGACTTGAAGCCTCGAGGGGCGCATGGGAGTGTCCGTATCTTGAGAGTGCACTACTTACTTAGTATGTAGTGAGTATTTTATTTAAGTCGCACACGAACTGCTATGGTGATTTCGTGACCACCACATTCAGTTGTGCAGAGACTTCTCTGTGTACTTGAAAGTGTACCGTATGTTCTCCGATGGTGCGCAAGGAGCCGTTCGGAAGCCGTACTACGTCTTTTTCTATTTCGATGCCAGCGGAGGTGACTGCTTTAGCAATGTCGCGGGTGCCGATAGAGCCGAAGAGCCTCCCTTCTGATCCTGCCTTAGATGCGATAGTTACTGTTAAAAGTGCATTAATCTTAGATGCCTTGATAGCCGCAGCAGCTAGATTATCGGCTAGTTTAGTTTCTAACTCAGAACGACGCGCCTCGAACAGATCTATATTCTTCTTGGTAGCCGGAGCGGCTTTGCCCTTTGGTAACAAGAAATTGCGGGCGTAGCCGGGCTTAACGTTAACTTTATCGCCTAGTCTCCCAAGATTTGATACTTGATCAAGTAAAATGACTCGCATTAACTTATCCTCTAAAATGGGTCAATGATCAGTAGTGTGACCTATTGCTGACGATCGGTATAAGGTAGTAAAGATAGGTAGCGTGCACGCTTTATTGCGCGCGCTAACTGGCGCTGATATTTTGCGCGAGTACCAGTAATGCGACTTGGTACAATTTTACCGCTTTCAGTTATATAGTTTTTTAGCGTAGCTATATCTTTATAGTCAATCTCTTCGGTGCCTTCGGCAGTAAAGCGACAAAATTTACGACGGCGGAAGTAACGTGACATGTGGCTAATCTCCGGAATCTATTAATTCAATTTGTTCGGCATGCAGAACTAATTTAGTGAGCCCATTACATTGTTTATGGCAAGTAATAAATCCCTGCACGATGACTTTGCTGCCGACTTTTAACTTTTTAGTTAATTCTTGCGGTGTGTGTCCACTAACAACAGTAGTCATGCGACACCATGCTAGCCTGTGAAATCCGGCTTCTCTATGCTGCGATCGGTGTTCGAGCACAAATTGGCAGTGTGGAATGCCGGAGGGGCTGACTTTCCTCACTGGTATAAGGCACACTCTTCCGGATAAGAGCATATGATTGATCGGCACGCTAGTAATTAATCTTCGGGGTCCCCGATACCTGAATCATCTGTGGATGTAATTGCTTTAATAAGGTCTTCGCGTCGATCCCCTCGACGCTCTTCCTTTGCTTTTAATATTGAAGATGGTGCTGTTTCTGGCTTCTTAACGAGCATAATCATATTTCGGATAATAGCGTCATTAAGTTGGAAATTAGTTGCTAATTCGTCGATAGCTTCTTGGGGAGCTTGGACGTTTATAAGAACGTAGTGAGCTTTATGCAGTTTTTTTATGGGGTAGGCTAGTTGGCGCCGTCCCCAATCTTCTAGTCGATGAATCTTACCTTGCGCATTAGCTATAGTAGTACTGTATCGCTCGATCATGCCATGCACTTGTTCGCTTTGATCAGGGTGAATCATCAAAACGATTTCGTAGTTGCGCATCGAGTTGCTCCTTCTGGATTATTCAGCTTCTTATTGGGTTTTATGAGTGACCTCAAAGAAGAAGCAAGGAACGTGTTTATTGTATAAGTGAAATTTAATATCCTATTATACTAGCGTATGAGAGAAAATTCAAGAATTGTATGGATTTATTCGCATGGATAGGGCGGCATATAATAGATTATCTGCCGCTTCCTCCTGCTTTAACTTTTGATTTCACGCATTTTATTTACCTTTGCGCATGGCTGCCAGAAAAAAAAGTCGCTGGCGTACTATTTCAAATAAGCAGATACCGGTGGCGACAGAGACATTCACAGAAGAAACGCTTCCAAGCATTGGAATACTAATAAGCTTATCGCAGTGCTCACGCGTTAAATGTCGCATGCCTCTAGATTCCGATCCCATTATGAGTGCTGCGGATCCTATGATTTTGGTCTGGTATAGCGTATTAGATGTTTCTCCAGAAGTTCCTACAAGCCAGACGCTCATTTCTTGTAATGAGCGTAGAGTGCGGGCTAGGTTGGTAACACGGATCAGAGGTACGTGCTCTGCAGCACCACAAGCTACTTTTTTAGCAACAGCGTTCAATGGGGCAGAGCGGTCACGTGGTACAATTACGGCATGTACGCCTGCGGCATCAGCGGTACGTAGGCACGCTCCAAGATTATGCGGATCGGTTACGCCATCTAGAACTAGTAAAAAGGGAGTATCAACGTTTTTTATTAGCCCTTGCAAATCGTGTTCTTTTGGGGTACAAAACTCTCGAACCCTAGCGACGATCCCCTGATGTGCTTTTCTTCCCACCTTTCTATCCAATGACTCTCGGGTCGCTGGATGTACAGCAATGCCGCCAGATTCTAAATTAGTGGTTAGCAGATGCAAATGACGCAAATGTGGCTTTTTAAGGATGAATACTTCTAGAAATCGTTGTGGATCAGATTCTAAAAGAGCTTGTATGGCGTGAATGCCATAAATCATTTCGCTCATGATAACTTTTTTATTGTTTGTCTGTTATGCACTAATAATGGGGTCCCGGTTGGGTGCACTGCCTATTCGGCAACCTTTTCTTTGATTATTGACTTAGGTTTGAATCACTTCGATCATATTTTCTAAGCCTTTTTCGCCATTTTCTTAACCTTGCGTTTTTCTCGTTTTACTATCTCACCGAGATTATTGAAATCTTGATTACAGGCTTTTTTATAGGATTTAGAATTAACTGATGCTTTTTCACTAGGATCTTTTATCTGCAAGTGCGACCGAGCCATAGGGGTTTCACCGGTATGCTCTCTTGGAGTGCACCGACCTCTTATTTTGCCTCGATCTCGTTCAACTTTAACTTTATGATAGAGCTTACGGCATCCAGATACTAGTGAGAAATCCAGCTTTCTTTCGTCCAAATTCGCTGCTTCAACGCGGACTTCTACCGTATCGCCTAGACGGTAAACGATTCCGGACGATTCACCGACAAGTCGTTGTCCGATGCTATCATAACGATAATAGTCATTATCTAAAGACGATACATGTACGAGGCCATCGATAAAGAGATCGTTTAAGCGTACAAAAAATCCAAAGTTAGTAACATTCGCCACGACTCCAGTAAATGTACTACCAATGTGATCCTGCATATAATCACACTTCAACCAGTCGTCAACATTGCGGGTTGCTTCGTCTGCGCGGCGTTCTGCCATTGAACAGTGTGATCCCAGCTTCAACATTTCTTCAAATTTTCTATGCACTCCGGCGCTTGGCATAAAATGATCTTGCAATGCAATATTCTGTTGCTCTAATTGGGATTTAATCGCGCGGTGCATGATTAAATCGGGATAACGGCGGATAGGCGAGGTAAAGTGTACATAAGAAGGCAAAGCAAGACCGAAGTGGCCACGATTTTCCGGATCATAAATCGCTTGTTTCATTGAGCGTAATAACATGGTTTTTAGCATTTCATGGTCAGAGCGTTCGGAAATTTCATGCATTAGTGTAGCGTAATCTTTCGAATTTGGTTTATTGCCACCACCAAGCGTCAATCTTAGTTCGCTTAGGACACTACGCAGTACTGAGATATGATCGTCGCTCGGGCGATCGTGCACTCGGAATAGTGCTGGTGTATTATGATTCTCGACAAAGCGGGCGGCGGAAATATTGGCTATGATCATGCATTCTTCGATCAACTTATGAGCATCGTTACGTACTGAAGGCTCAACACGTTCGATGCGGCGTTCAGTATTTAATATGAATTTTGCTTTTTCTTTTTCAAAGGTGATCCCTCCACGTTCAGCGCGTGACTGATCTAGCTTGCGATACATCGCGTGTAATTCTTCTAAATGTTTTACGAGGGGTCGATAGTATTCACGTAGCGTCTGATCGCCTTTTAAAATTTGCCAAACCTGATTGTAGGTTAATCTCGCGTGAGAGCTTATCACTGCCTCGTAAAACTTGGCGTTTAATAACTGACCTTGATCGGAAATGGTCATCTCACATACCATGCATAGACGCTCGACTTGTGGATTAAGAGAGCATAGACCGTTAGATAGAGCCTCAGGTAGCATTGGGATTACTTGCGATGGAAAGTATACGGATACGGCACGGTTTCGTGCCTCTTCATCTATTGCAGTAAATGGGCGTACGTAATAGCTAACATCAGCAACCGCTACCCATAAGCACCAGCCGCCACCGAGTTTTTTTTCACAGTAAACTGCATCGTCAAAATCGCATGCATCTTCCTCATCAATAGTAACTAGCGGCATCTTACGTAGATCAATTCGACCTTTTTTGGCCGAGTCAGGTACCTTTTCGCTAAGATTATCTATCTGCGCTTTTACTTTAAGTGGCCAATTATAAGGGATTTCGTAGGTGCGCATTGCTATATCTGCTATCATGCTAGGGCCTATCCTATCGCCTAGGATTTCAACGATTTTTCCTATTGCTTTAGTATGCTGAGTAGGGCGCTGAATCAGCTCTACCACGACCATGTAGCCCATACGTGCACCACTTTTATCGTATTCTGGGACCAAAATATCAAAGCTCAAGCGACTATCATTTGGAACGACGAACCCAGTACCAGAATCTAAGAAAAAACGACCGATAATCTGACTATTTTTAGGAACCAGAACACGAACGATGCGCGCCTCCCGCCGCCCTTTTCTGTCAGCTTCCAAGGCTTGAGCTAAAACTACATCGTCATGAATCGCCATATTCATTTGCTTCGCCGAAAGGTACAGATCATCTTTTCTGCATTCAATACGTAGAAAACCATAGCCATCCCTGTGTCCGATAACGGTGCCCCGTAGTAGATCGAGATGCTCCGGAAGCGCATAGCACTGTCGGTGAGTAAATATTAATTGACCGTCACGTTCCATCGCCCGAAGGCGACGACGTAACGCTTTTAGGTCTTTTTCTCCGGTTAATACCAGCTCTCTAGATAGCGTATCTCGGTTGACTGGCGTTACCCTTTTCTCCAGATGAGCGAGAATATATTCTCGGCTAGGAATTGGGGATTTATATTTTTCTGCTTCTCGTTCCAGAAATGGATCTTTTGACATCTCGATACCTCTTTTGTCATCAGCAGGATTTCGCTGAACTTTCTGGCTCAACGACGTTTTTTGACAAGCATTAGCTTGTAGAGTAAGAAATTTATTTCAACTTTTTCAGTTAGAATTTTTATCAAGCTTTTATTGTAATCTTGATCGCTTCAACAAGCGCATCTCATTTAATCGATAAAAAGAGCTTGCATAATAGAAATTAATGCGATAGCTGATCAATGCAATCAACCCCAATGTTCTTATCACTTCGCTCCAATGAGCAGCCTCTCTTCGGGTTTGCTTAAAAATATGCCGCTATGCTCTCGAGTAACGCAGCGTTAAAATCAATATGGCTTGCGTAATTAATTATCTGAAGCATATGTGTCTAGGCTAGTTCTTAGAGCTCTTCCGCTTACGACCTGTCAATCATTTTCGTTTAGTGGCAGCTCGATGCCATATAGATTGGCCCCATATAAAATATAAATAAAGGTTATTAATTATACATGTATGTCTAATCGTCATATCAATCATATTGATAAGTCTACTTTATCAAAATTCTTTAAGATTTTAATCTTTAGATAATAAATTAGATAGAAAATTCCTGGACAGTTATTTAGCGTGTCTCAAGTTTTAGGAGAGCTATCAAAAATTTTCTTTAGATCCGAAAGCAAGGGAGAGTAGATACGATGAAGAGCGGAAGGAGGGGCGTCTAGATTCGATGAACTTTACCTTACGATCGTCCTGCACTATTAAATAATAAGAGGTGATTATATGCTGAACGGATTATTTAAAATCATAGTTTCACTTCGGTCTGGTCCGGTAGAGATAATATCTACCGGAACACCCGTTAGTTCTTCGATGCGCCTGATGTAGTTCAAAGAGGCCTTGGGCAATTTGCTGTACTCTGTCACATTAAAAATATTTTCGTTCCATCCTGGCATACTTTCATAGATAGGTTTTATGCCTTCCCACTCTTCTTCTACTGAGGGACAAGTAGTCATTTTGCGACCATCGAGCATACGATAGCCAACACAGATCTTCACTTCTTCTAATCCATTTAGAACATCTATCTTAGTTAAGCAAAAACCTGACAAAGAATTAATCTGTGCTGCGCGGCGAACTGCAACCGCGTCTAGCCATCCAGTGCGGCGCCGTCGTCCGGTGGTAGTACCGAATTCATTACCTTGCTTGCATAGATGTTCTCCAGTTATGTCGAATAATTCGGTTGGGAAAGGGCCCGACCCTACGCGGGTGGAGTAGGCTTTGAGAATGCCCAGTATGTAATCCAAGTGACTCGGACCGAAGCCTGATCCTGTGGCCACTCCGCCCGCGGTGGTATTAGAGGATGTTACATATGGATAAGTTCCGTGATCAATATCTAATTGAGTTCCCTGAGCACCTTCAAATATAATTGCATCGCCGCGTTTCCTGGCATTGTTTAAAAGTTCAGAAACATCAGTCACCATGGAAGTTAAGATATCAGTGATAGATAGCATGTAATCTAGAGTTTCTTGGTAGTCAATGGCTTCGGATTTATAGTAATTTACTAACTGAAAATTATGATAATCAATAACTTCTTTAAGTTTAACCGCAAAAGTTTTTTTGTTAAATAGATCACTCGCTCTCAAGCCACGTCGTGCTATTTTATCTTCATAGGCCGGTCCGATGCCCCGGCCTGTAGTACCGATTGCTTTCGCGCCCCGTGCTTTCTCTCGTGCATTATCTAGCGCAATGTGGTAAGGCAAGATTAATGGACAAGCGTGTGATACCAATAGTCGTTTACGTACTGGAATGCCTCGTGATTCTAGTTCTTTAATTTCTTTCATTAACGCATCTGGGGCTAGAACAACGCCATTTCCTATAATACTAGTGACGTTTTCCCGTAGGATTCCGGAAGGAAGTAAATGTAAGACCGTTTTCTCACCGTTAATAACTAGAGTGTGACCGGCGTTGTGACCACCTTGATAGCGCACAACATACCGAGCACTTTCAGTGAGAAGGTCTACAACTTTACCTTTGCCTTCGTCACCCCATTGGGTTCCTAGCACCACGACGTTCTTGCCCATCTTTTAAAATCACCAATTGCTTAAAAATAAATTTTACCACTGTAATTTTCAATTTTCAGTACTTTCATACTAAATATTATATATTTTAGACAAACGTTACTCTTTTTATGCTGTTCAATTGAGTTCGGGCATACGTTCAAAATAGGATATCTTCGTTAACAGCATTTTGCTTTAAGATTTTTAGGCATTATGGCATCTAGATTTTTAGTTTTAAAACTCATTCGTGCATCTGGTGGACTGTTAAAGTCATGCGTCTCTATAAAAATAAAAATCACACGATTAAGTACCCTCTAAGTATTAGACACTGTAATTACTTGCGCGCCGCAATCGGTGGCTTCATATATCGGAAGAAGTCGCTGTCTGGCGTGAGTACCATTAGGTCTTGATTACTATTGAAGCTGGCTTCATAGGCCCGCAAGCTACGAATAAATGCGTAGAAGTCTGGGGCTCGGGTAAACGCGTTGGCAAATAGTTTAGCCGATTCTGCATCTCCTTCGCCGCGAGTGATACGCGCCTGCCTCTCGGATTCTGCTAAAGTGCGTGTCACTTCATAGTCCGCAGTAGCACGAAGTTTCTCGGCTTCTTCCTGTCCTTGAGAACGCAAACGACGCGCCACTGCTTCTCGTTCAGCACGCATACGTTGATAGATAGCATCAGAAACTTCGGCCGGAAGGTTAATTTGCTTGACACGCACATCGATTACTTCAATACCTAGAGCTGCCATGCTATTTGAGTTAAATGACGTCTGTTTTCCGATAGTCTCTTGTTCGATCCGTGCCGCTGCGGAGGCAATAACATAATCGGCCCCATTGGTAACTGCTTCTTCGCCTTCTCCCAGAGTACCAGTATTTAGTGCAGTGCGCACATCTGACATCAGCTTTCCACGCGAATCAGTCACGATTTCCTTTACGTCTAGACGTCCTATTTCCGAACGCAATCGGTCACTGAATTTACGTTTTAATAGCACTTCGGCCTGAGAGACGTCGCCTCCTCCAGTTGCCAGATAGTAACGACTGAAGTCACTAATACTCCATTTCAGATAAGAATCAACAATGAGGTCTTTTTTTTCATTAGTAACGAAACGATCAGCTTGATTATCCATGGTCTGAATGCGTGCATCTAAGCTTTTTACTGTTTCAATAAAAGGGAGCTTAAAATGTAGACCCGGTACATAGACTAGCGGTTTATTTTCACTATCACGAAGAACTTTTCCAAACCGTAAAACGATGCCACGCTGACCTTCATGTACTACAAACAGTGAGGCGTATAACGCTATCAGAACTCCAAGGATAGTCGTTAAAAAAGATTTATGCATTGATTATTCTCTCCCTACACGAGTAGTGGCGTCACGCTGTATATTTTTACGATGTTGGTTCATATTAGAATCACTGGGTACTGATCGACTGCTTGTATTGCTTCCGTCTTCAGAAGAATGATCCGGTGGTGTAAGGCGAATCACCCGGGTATCTTTGTCATTAGTGTATTCGGGGAGATTTATGTGCCTACCTAGTATTTGATCGATTGGTAGCACTATCATGTTGTTGCCCTTTTCACTAACTAGTATCTTACGGGTGTGACTTAAAACTTTTTCCATAGTTTCGATATACAGTCTTTCTCGAGTAATTTCTGGGGCCGACTTATATTCTGGAAGTAATTTAACAAAGCGAGCGACTTCGCCTTGAGCTTCTAAAATAGTGCGCTCCTTATATGCTTTAGCGTCCTCCAGTAATCGCTGTGCCTGGCCGTTAGCCCGGGGTTGTACCTCATTAGCATAGGCCTCTGCTTCCCGGATGTACTGCTGTTCATTTTCGCGTGCAGCAATGGCATCATCGAACGATGCTTTCACTTCCTCTGGAGGACGAGCCGCTTGGAAATTGACGTCTAGCAACGTAATACCCATGCTGTAAGGACGAATAGTTTCTTCCAACATACGCTGAGTATCATTACGTACCACAGTACGGCCTTCGGTTAGTATGCGATCCATTGAGTATTTACCAATTACGCCGCGTAAAGCGCTATCAGTGGCTTGACTCAAGCTATCATCAGCATTTACGACACTGAATAAATAAGTTTCTGGATTAGTGACACGGTACTGCACATTCATTTCCACACGTACTACGTTTTCATCGCAAGTCAACATCACGCCAGAAGCGGCTAATTCTCGCACAGACTCTACGTTAACCGGGCGCACTTCGTCGATGAAAGTCGGCTTCCAATTCAAACCTGGCTGCACGAGATAGCTAAATTTACCGAATCGAGTCACTACGCCACGTTCGGCTTCCTTGATAGTATAAAAACCGCTGGCCGCCCAGGCCACCATGACTATAGCTAGTAAAATACAGATTACGCGTCCGCTGAGGCCTGGAATTACACCTCCGGGGTCACTTTTATTACTATTAGAGCCTTTAGATACACTTAGGCTGCCTAGCTTTTTACTTAAGGCATGAAAAATATCATCTAAAGTGGATAGTGTTTGTTTGCGACCATTTTTTTTGCCCTCGGAGTTGCCGCTATTATTTTTGCTGCTCCCCCACGGATCGCGGTCCTGTCCGTTATTACCGGGCTGATTCCACGCCATGTTTAGCTCCATATTTTATGATGAGATACTATAAGATTACGCTTATAGTACAGTAGATTATCAAATTTAAAGTACGATCATTCTCCGATAAAACTGAGCAATCCTTTTTATTTTTGGAAACAGTATCACTTAATGCCCAGTAGTTCACTAGCATGTCTCGTACTAGTAAATTAGCCTTTCCGATTCTTTTTCCTATCTCCTATAAATCTAATACAGACGTTTGTGAATATGGCCTTCTCTCAATCTTCTAAAGATGTATGGGCTCTACTTAAAACTTAGATACATACCTGTCTGTGCGCCGGGAAAAATATCTGGAGCTCTAGCCCGATTAAGTGAACCCGTGTCATTGTTTAGACAGAAATAGTAGTTTTTCTGTCTATATGTGGGGGAAAGAGTCATTAATTAGAGCGATGGATGCGAGGCTGATTTCGCCACATTAGAAGTTTCATCAGCTTTTTATGCAGTAACAGAGCGCTTAGAATGTGGAAAATTAGAACTTTCTCGCCCTTTTAAAGAATTGAGCATATTCTCTTAGGACATTAAAAACTCGTGCTTACTACGATCTTCAGCCTCTTTATGTATTTCCAAGATATAGGTACGAATGAAAGTGATATGCTCGCTAATTTCATAACGGTCAAAGAAGGCGTTCGGACTTTTTAGTTAATGATAAAGCAAGATAATTGAAAAACGATATGATCTGCTCTATTCTCTTTAGTTACTCAAGTATTTTATTCAGTGACGTTACTTTCTAGCGGCAGCTCTTGCGGCGTAGATAAGATGTTAGCACAATGATGATTGCTGCTACTACCACTTGCACTACTACTATAGTGTGAAATTGGGCGTGACGGAACAACTGTGGAGATAGCATGCTTGTAGACCATTTGGCTAACTGCGCTTTTTAAAAGGATAACAAATTGGTCAAAAGACTCGATCTGGCCTTGCAGCTTAATGCCATTTACTAAATAAATAGAAACTTGAAGCCGTTCACGACGTAATGCGTTTAGGAACGGATCTTGCAAAGATTGCCCCTTAGCCATTTTATACTTTCCTTATATGTTTGTTGTTTGTAACTAAGAACCTTTTGGCTCTATAAATATGTGATTCAAAAATTTGCATGATGAACGTACATCAATTGTACAGAATCACTCACCCTATGCACTAACAATCTGTATTACCGTATTCAAAGCCTTCTCCGGCTGATCGCTGTCCAGCCACTGTGCAGCGCTCCAGGTGCGCAGCCATGTCATTTGACGCTTGGCCATCTGACGCGTTGCACAGATACTACGATAAATCATTTCATCGTAACTGATTTCGCCGGATAAATATGACCACATCTGTCGGTATCCGACACTGCGAATAGAAGGCAAATCTATATGTAAATCATCTCGATAAAAAAGCCTGCGCACTTCCGTCTCAAAATTCGCCGCTAACATTTGATGGTACCTTAGTTCAATGCGTTCATGGATCAGAGTACGATCGGACGGCGCTATCGCAAATTGATAGGTGTGATACGGTAGGCACACACTTGGAGTGCTAGTTAGTTTTGTTAAGGTTTGACCCGAAATAAAAAAAACTTCTAATGCCCTAGAGAGCCTCCTCGCATCATTCGGATGAATTCTTAATGCTGCAACTGGATCAATTTTTTGTAACTGATAGTGTAGGGCTCTCCATCCGTGTTTCAACGCTGATTGCGATATATACTTGCGTACAAGCGGATTCGCAGGGGGTAGCGGCGATAATCCTATCAAGAGTGCTTTATAATATAGCATAGTGCCTCCCACCAGAAGTGGAATGCGACCGTCTGCGGTGATATCAGCCATCTCCCTTAGTGCATCGGCACAAAAATCTGCAACTGAATATATCTGAACTGGATCGCAAATATTGATCAGCCTGTGTGGGGCCTGTTTTAGCACCTTAGAATTTGGCTTAGCAGTACCAATATTCATCCCGCGATAAATTAATGCGGAATCAACGCTAATCAATTCCACCGGCAAGTGCTTTCGGATCGCGATCGCCAGCTCGGTTTTTCCTGAAGCAGTTGGACCCATAATAAAGATAGCCGGGGGTCGTGACCTTATTTTATTCATATTTTAATTATATTGTAATGATACCTAAAGGTAGCTTCTTTCGACTAGAGATCATCAGGAAATCGTAAGGCTCACTTGGTGGTAGTGCGACTAAGTGCAAGCATAGTCATTCGGAATCAACTAATCATTGTATTGGGTTTTTATAAAAATTTTAACCGCATCGATACAGATATTAACTTCTGCATAATACGAGCGTGAGCTACCTAAAAATCTAGGTTTATTATTAAAATAATGCCTGGTAGGCTCAATATCACTACCACTTCATTACTGTTTAAAACGAGTATAATTGGAGCTACAAGCACCTGTGAGCGTAATCAATTTTATGGCGAACTAAAATTATGTTTGATATGGAAAGCACATATTACTTTCATAAAGGATCAAACAAAACGGACTGAGATTACTCTTGATCAGTACATAAGATGCGAGGCGTCAAATTTTTAGTATTCCGTTAATATTAGATCATCTCTTTCAATCTTTTATTAAAGGATTCTCCATTGGAAATAGAGAATCCCTAACGTTTCTCTTTTTAGATTCATTTAATTTTCACGTGTCGTCAGAATTTATTACCCACCCAAAAATTGAAAATTCGTTATTTTTCTAGGAAAGATTTATAGTCTAGAACATTACAGTTGAAATATTTCTCGGTCGTCGTTTATTCTCGGTTTCTTTTTTTAATCAAACGGTACCAGCGAGTCAACTAGATATGACTAAAGGTAAGCAGTGATCACTAGATAGCAGAATAGAAAGCCGTATGGCAACCCGCTGTATCAACATGATTAAATGCGGCCTTCTCAATCTGAATAAAACTTTTAGTACTCCAGAGTCGAATATAATAAATCCGGAGCTACTATGATATCTTTCAGCATATGTGACTCGGGCCTATGCGTCATCTTATAATTACAATCTTTAATATAAGCCAGCTAAATCTGATTCTATCCAAAAGTATATGAATATCGGCTTAGAGGAGTAGTATATCTAATAATTAATCTCAGTGCTTCTCTGAAAACATAAGAACGACAGTACTTCTAACAAATTAACCGGTGCGCTTAATTTGTTAGAAGTACTGAATCTCAGAGATATCTGAAAGTTTTTATTAAAAAAGTCGATAACTATTATTATGAGAATGTGATAATAATTATTGCCACGTCTTATATATATCAACATTAATATAAGTTTTATAATATCTAATGTCCGTTCTCGCAGTTTTTACTACACATGCTAGCCATTCTGTTACTTTTCAAAAGTAACTCGGTTGGTTATCTATCGTCTTCACATTCAGACCGTCAATACTTAGAGACTCATAGTACGATCTGTGATGATAGTAAGGTAATGCAAATCATAACCTATCACTTCAAAATTACTGTATGTTTCAGCGACTTTTTTCTAGGATTTTTAGTTTGGGAGTAAAGATGACTGTACCTTTAGCCTTAACTGCATGCACCTTAAGACGTTGTCCAATACGAACTCGATTCTTTTTTAGTTTGTTCAATTCACGTAATACAGCCAGAGTAGTACCGTAGCTTTCAGCGATACTAGACAGTGTTTCCGAATTCTGAACTACATGGATCTGAATCTTCCTATCCATTCGAGGACTGGTTCTAGAAAAACTGATGTTCTTATTCCGAAATCTAGTCGCTTCTTGCGGCTTGCTTTGTCGAGGATCTATTATTGGATCGATCTGAAGTGGATGTGTTAAGAAGTAATTGAGTAAACCATTATAAATAGCACTAGCAATCTTATTCTGATAGGCGCTACTGGCTAGTAGTCGCTCTTCCGTACTATTACTGATAAATCCTGTTTCTACTAAAAAAGATGGAATATCTGGCGAACGTAATACACCGAGGCTAGCGTACTCCGGTCTGCGCTTGTGTAGAGAGCCTACATGTTGTAGCTGTTGAAGAACCTTTAATCCTACATCGTAACCCACGCGTTGTGAATGACCAAATTGTAGATCTAGAACAGCTTGACTTAGATAAGGATCTGCCTGACTATTAACTAGCATATCACCCGAGCCCCCGAGTAGTTCAGATTGTTTCTCGTATTGTTCAAGCCATCCTGCCATCTCACTATGAGCGCGACGGTTAGATAAGACCCAAACTGATGCGCCATTTGCTCTGGGATTAGGGGCGGCATCTGCATGGATCGACACTAGCACATTAGCCCCTTGCTTGCGTGCCACATCGGAACGCCCCGTGACCGAGATAAAATAATCTCCATGACGCGTCAAGACTGGTTTAAATTGAGGATCGCTACTAAGCAGTGCTTTCAAGCGATGCGCGACCGCGATAGTAACATTTTTTTCTTTTAGATCACTCGGTCCAATAGCTCCTGGATCCTGACCCCCGTGTCCGGCGTCGATCGCCACCACGACTTGATCGCTAGAACTGATAGAAGCGTGACTGCGACTCGATGTAATGCCTGCTGCGGCACCTGCTTCTGCAGCAGGTTTTTTTATAAAAAAATTAGCGCCTTTTGGCGCCATATGCATCAATTTCAATGTGTTTATCGGTGTCTGCGTAGAAAGCACTGACTTATGTGCTGTGTGGGCATTAGCGCCTCTTGCAGAGATAAGTGCAAATATGAGTATGTGTGCGCTGTTACGCTTTTTGATGTTCACACGCATTTTAACAGGATGAGCTAGATCAAATACCAGACGCATACTTTGATGATCTTTTGGTGCACCAGAGCGAATGCCTGTTACTAAATTCTGACTACTAAAACTCAAAGGTAAACCATCGATTTTTCCTCTAGACTTCACGTCTAGTACGATCCGTTCTGGACGAGGCAAAGAGAAAAAGTTATAGCTTAATGGGCGGTCTCCATTAAAGTTCACTGAAACTATTGCTTTATGATGGGTGTTGTCTACATTAATTTTAAGTAACGTAGAAGCCGCCAGAACACTGGAAGTAACAAATAATCCTGGCGCTGCGATCAATGCGATTAAGACGATTTTTCGTAATGTATACATCATTACGGCGTTACCATTTCTATCTCCTGCTCATAAGCTCTAGAACTTGATTACCATAATCGGAAGTAGCCTGAATTTGCGCTACTCTCCCTACATTATAATAGCTTAAACGTAATGATAGATCCGCTTCTGGTAGCGTGCCGCTACCCCGTTGCGGCCATTCAATCAAGTAAATAGCATCTTGAGAAAAATAATCACGGATTCCAATAAATTCAAGTTCTATTGGATCAATTAATCGATATAAATCGAAGTGATAAACCGTCAGAGGATATAGCGCGTATGGCTCCACCAGAGTGTAAGTCGGACTTTTTACCTTCCCATGATGACCCAAGCTCTTTAAAAAACTACGGCATAAAGTAGTTTTTCCTGTGCCGACCTCACCATAAAGATAAATTATACTAGACCGATCGACAACTTTAGCCAAAGTACTACCTAATGCAATAGTGGCTATCTCATCTGGTAGAGTTAAAAAGTGTTCTTTCATGTGATAAAATTTATTTTTACCTATTTAAAATTAATAGCATAAATGCTCTATAGTAATAAATTTTTATTTATGCATTCCTTATGATTTGCGTTTACGTCTGGCTAAAAAGAAATAGATTCCTTTGTATTTTAGAAAATGCACAGATCCCTCTTATAAGGTATAGTGATTCCAGAAATATGAAGTTTATCAACATCTAATCGAAGAAAGCTCAATGCATCAATTATCTCTAGATAAAACTTCTGGCGCGCATGTTCCGGAGGAAGTCGCAGAACTTGAGGTAGGATAGATAAAATGAAAGCACTCGACATATTTCTATAGAAAAAATATTACTAGAATCGTGTAGGATGAGAATAGCCTTATAAGCCAAGTCTGGATTTATCTACAAATTTATGAATACTAGTTGGCAATAAAAGTACGCTATTTTTAATTCTAAAAAAGAACGTAATAGAGTGGCCCAGAATTTATGGAGCAGGATGCCGCTTTAATTCCGTAGGGCGAGCGACTTAGTCGTATGATATCGATTTGAGACCAGAATTACTTATACAGAAGAAGTGCAGATGAGCATTGATTTGATATTTGTTTTTGGGGGTCGTACAGATTGCCATTGGATGATCGCCAATATGAGTGTGGCCTTTAATGGTCTAGGTGAAATATAAAAAATATATTGGAGCGGGAAACGAGATTCGAACTCGCGACCTCGACCTTGGCAAGGTCGCGCTCTACCGACTGAGCTATTCCCGCGCGAATTGTCGATATTAAAATCTTAAAAAGTTTTTTTATTGATAGTGGTCCCTACTATACTAGAAATTTTTATAGCTGCAAGCCCTAGAGGAAAAAATGTATCTTTTGTTTAATAGATTTTTCAGTAGATAATCAAGTGGCTTCAATGCGTAGAAACGAGCATTTAAGGCACACAAATAATTCTATTCATATCTGGATAAAATGCTCTCGGTAGTATGCTAGTTCGGCAACTGACTCTCGAATATCGGCCATTGCCCGATGAATATTTTTTTTCTTAAAAACATTGAGAATTTCAGGCTTCCAAGATTGTGCCAGCACTTTCAGAGTGCTTACATCTAAAGAGCGATAGTGAAAGTAAGCTTCTAATTCAGGCATGTAACGGAACAAAAAGCGTCGATCTTGGCCCACGCTATTTCCACAGATAGGAGAGCGTCCTGATGAAACCCACTGCTCGAGGAAAGCGATAGTTGCAATTTCGGCAGATCGATCGTCGAAGCAACTAACCCGAACCCGTGCTATTAGACCACTTTCTTTATGAGTGCGTACATTCCAAGAATCCATCAATTTAAGCTGTTCATCAGATTGATGTACAGCGATCTCTGGGCCTTCAGCTAAAATATTTAAATTGATATCAGTAATCAGCGTGGCGATTTCAATGATGCGATCACGATCTGGATTTAATCCGGTCATCTCTAGATCAATCCAAATGAGGTTGTTTTCTTTTTTTTTCATGATATTCCCTATCTATATTCCCTATCTACTATGTTCCCTATCTATAAGTGGAAAATTAAGCAACATGTTTTCGGTGCTGACTGATTACTCAATATAGCGGTTAATAATGATTATGCATTATAAAATAATATATATCATAGTTTTTTATTCTCGATAAGAATATGTTCTAGATTATCAAATAATAGAAAACATTTAAACTTCATAGACGTGTCAATTAAATAAGTGGAGCAAGAAAATAAGTTAGTCTAAATTTCGTCTAAAAATATAGAGGCTACATGAAGCCATACAGAACTACTTTATTTAAGTGAGGCGCTATGAGTAAGAAAATACCACCTATAGACCAGAAATGTCGCGTATCGACAACACTTCAAAATAGTTTTAAAAGCACCGATAAGAAATTAGCGTTGAATAATTTCCAGACCGGAGAAATTCGAGATGGTAAGGTAATTAGTCGTTTTGGGGCATACGTAGATATTGAAGGAATAGATGGCATACAATACCGCTGTAATATTCGCCGTAGGCTGGGGTCCTTAGTTGCTGGAGATTCAGTCATGTGGAGACCAAGAGTTGATGCCTATGAAGGGGTAAAAGGCATTGTAGAAGCGATGTATGAACGTACTTCTATTTTAACACGCTCAGATTTTTACAACAAATCAAAACCGATCGCTGCGAATATCGATCAAATTGTTATTGTATCGGCGATTCTTCCTAAATTCTCATTAAATAGCATTGATGACTATTTAGTCGCTTGTGAAACAATGAAGATTAAAGCATTAATTGTATTAAATAAGATAGATTTGTTGTCACACGAGGATCTTCAAAGAATAAACCCGGTAATAGCTTCCTACCGTAGAATTGGCTATCAGGCACTAGAAGTGTCTAGCCGAACTCTCGAAGGCATGACAGCATTAAAAAAGGTATTGGCCGGACGCGTTAGTGTCTTCGTCGGTCAGTCTGGAGTCGGAAAATCTAGTCTACTGAATGCACTCTTACCATGGTCTAAAAAACACATTCAAGTTAATCAGATTTCTGAGGTCTCAGGACTTGGTCGACATACAACCACCTCTACACGACTATATCATTTTCCTTATGGTGGGGACGTGATTGATTCACCTGGGATGCGAGAATTTAGATTATGGAATCTAAAAAAAGAACAAATTACCTGGGGTTTTGTTGAATTTCGAAATTACTTAAATGCTTGTAAATTCCGAGATTGTCGCCACACAACTGATTCGGGCTGCGCTATCCGAGCGGCCATGAAGAAGGGTCATATTGCAGCAACGCGTCTCGATAGTTATCGCCGTATTTTAGAAAGAATAGCGCAAGTAAGAACGCGCAATTCCGATTGATTCAAAAACTTAATTATCACAAGCAACATTGACAACGGGATGAGTCCTACTACAATCCACGCTCTTATTCTTATTGGAGAGGCTAACGTGCTGGATAGTTTTAAAATTAAATTGCAGTATGGGTTGCCAAAACTGGTTCTAACTCGCGTAGCTGGATGGGGTGCAACTAAGCGGGGAGGCTGGCTTACAAAATTAATGGTAAAAGCCTTCGTTCGCTATTACCGTATAAACATGGAAATAGCAAAAAATCCAGATCTGGCATCCTATCTAACCTTTAATGAATTTTTCGTGCGGTCTTTACGAGAAAACGTGCGCCCAATCGTTAAAGGAAGCAATTGGTTAGCTCTTCCTGCTGACGGTATTATCAGCCAACTTGGTCAAATCCACGACGGATTTATTTGTCAAGCAAAAGGTCACTTCTACAACTTAGAAGTGCTATTAGGCGGTAATTCTATTCTAGCTCAATCGTTCCGTAATGGTCTTTTTGCTACGACCTACTTAGCGCCAGGTGATTATCATCGAGTACATATGCCATGCGCTGGCGTGCTAAGCGAAATGATTTACGTACCTGGAAAATTATTTTCGGTAAATCCATGTACCGTGAAATATGTGCCAAATCTATTTGCGCGTAACGAACGGGTGATCTGCGTGTTTAATACTAATATAGGTCCACTTGTACAAATCTTAGTCGGTGCTACAATAGTTGGAAGCATTGAAACTGTTTGGGCCGGATCTGTACCCTCGCATAGAAAAGGTGTGATAGGTCGCTGGACTTATCCTTCTAAAGGAGAAAACGGAGCAGTTGAACTAGAAAAAGGTGCCGAAATGGGCCGCTTCAAACTTGGCTCGACGGTGATTAATTTATTTATAGAAGGCAGCATTCAATTTTCACCAAAACTCAATAACGGTAGCATTGTACATATGGGTGAAGCCTTTGCCAAAATCCCATCTATTTCTGAGCCTAGTGAATCACTGTAAATCTAAATAAACGAACGCCATGAGCTCAATTTTTATATCGCCGATTGACGTACCTTCTTTTTTAGTGAATACCGGGTTTTCCTAGTTTCTGATGAGGCTATAGCGTGAACAGTCTAGACGTCTTAGACATGCTATCAGATATTCCTTAAAAATCCGAAAGAGCACTGTATCTGCTTTTAAAATCCCTATTAAGTTTACTACCCAGCATTAAACCACTTATAATCCCCTATGTATGCTTTTCAAAATTTCT
>CAXKXX010000006.1:0-92762 GCA_964059975.1 Serratia symbiotica | reverse complement strand
TAGCTACAAATTAAAAATTCAGCGCCCGAAGCACCAAATTTTGGCAAGAAGCGCGTCTTCGTTATAGCACATTCCCCCTCGGAAACTTTTATGCCTCGAAATCCAGCGAGAAGATGTGGGATTAGGATAAGTCTAATGCTTTAAAAGAGCACACATCCTTATACACTACGCATTATAATTGCTAGATACTAGAGCCTTTTATCTTCTTTAGTAAATCAATAGATGATATTGAAGGAGGCTAAAATTATTAATTTTAGAAGCCTCATTTATCGGAGGAGTCAGAGAGGGATCCTGTCATAAAAAGTGTAAAAATTGGTTAAAAATCCTTATTCATCATAAAATCTACTAGCTATTAGATAAAATCGTACTTTAGACAGTTTTGAGATCGCAATTAATCTTTGATCTCAATATAAATACACGATATGAAATGATCAGTAGTCTTTAGTTGGGGGAAAATATAGAGGTGGGCGGTAGAGCATTTCTGCTCACCTAAAGTAAATATCGGTCTTAAAGATTTGAAGGAAATTGAATGATGCAGCTAACTTGCATTATGAGTCGAGGGGGATCAAACAGGATTTGGGATATCGATGAAGGTTAAATTAAAGCCATAATTCTGAGCTAACCAGTCGCCTAGAGCTCTTATACCACCCCGCTCCGTAGCATGATGGCCAGCAGCAAAAAAATGTATTCCCATCTCTCGCGCACTGTGAATAGTTTGTTCTGATACCTCCCCGCTAATATACGCGTCTATGCCAAAATACGCCGCACTATCAATAAATCCCTGGCCACTACCGGTACACCACGCCACACGGCGGATCTGTTCTGGGGCATTATCGCCGCAGTATAGCACACTGCGACCCACATGATTCTCAATGCGCTTTTTCAATTTATAAGCATCAATTGGTTGCTCAAATTCTCCGTATGGAACCAGAGTCGCTAAATCGTCAATGACCCGAATACAAAGCGCTATTGCTAGTTGTGCGTTATTTCCTAAAACCGGATGGGCATCAAGCGGTAGGTGATAACTATAGAGGTTGATGTCATTGATCAGTAATGTTTTTAGGCGATTACGCTTCATACCACGTACTATAGAAGTTTCGTTTTTCCAGAAGTAGCCATGATGTACAATAATGGCGTCGGCTTTATGTTCCACCGCCGCCTCTAATAGAGCTTGACAGGCAGTTACACCGGTTACAATACATTGTACGTTTTTTCGTCCTTCGACTTGCAATCCATTAGGAGTATAATCTTGAAATGCGGACGTATTGAGTTTTTTATTAAGAAGATCTTCTAAATCAAAATTTAGCATAATTTTTTCTTTCCTTCTAAGTGCGGCTTAAAGTAGACTTATCACAATCTGAAAGATCCAGATGCACCATAATGCGCTTTAAAGAGATCTACGTTTTGCCGAATCAAAAGCCAACATGGCTTCCGGGATAGCTTTTGCGTGATCGACTATAGGACGAGGATAATTGAGCAAAATCTGATACTTCTGAGCCCAGAGATGAGGTTGATGAATATAATTATTTGGCACATCCGCTAGCTCAGGCAACCATTTTCGGATAAATACACCTTCTGGATCAAAGCGTTCACTCTGTCTGGTCGGATTAAATATGCGGAAATAAGGACTTGAATCGGTTCCGGTGGAAGCGCTCCATTGCCAACCACCGTTATTAGCTGCTAAATCACCGTCTAGCAATTGAGACATAAAGTAACGTTCACCGACGCGCCAATCGATCAATAGATCTTTTACTAAAAAACTGGCGCTTACCATTCTCAACCTATTGTGCATCCATCCGGTATTATTTAGTTGTCGCATAGCTGCGTCAACAATTGGATAGCCTGTCTCCCCTCTCTCCCAAGATTTAAGTAGCAATTCATCGTTCTTCCAGTGTATTTTATCTGTCCATGCGATAAAGGGTTTATGTTTACATAATTCTGGATAATGCCTAATTAAATTCCGATAGAACTCGCGCCAAATTAGGCTATTAAGCCAATTGAAAGCACAACTTTCGCGTTCTTCTAGTACCGCAGGATATTCAGCACGTAAGCGATTGAAGCATTGTCGAGGAGATAGTAGGCCAATTGCCAGGCAAGGAGATAGGCTGCTAGTACCAGAAATAGATGGAAAGTTTCGCTGAATAGAATAACACTGTATTTGCTTCCTGCAAAAATTTTTCAGCCTCTCTAACGCTGCTTGTTCTCCGGAAGGAGCATTCTTATCTGTCTTATTATATAAGTGTTCAGACTCTAGAAGCGTATCCAGTAATTGTGAAGCATTGCTACGCGACTTTGGTGCTGGAAGACAGGATACGTCGGATTCGATTAAGCGACGAATAAAAGCATCTCGGAATGGCGTGTACACTTTATATATTTTGCCACTTTTAGTGTGTACGCTGCCGGGGGGTAATAGTAGACTGTCATCGAAGTTCTGGCAGAGCACTTTCCCTAAGAGACGTTTTTCTACTTTCTGATCTCTTTGCCATTCATTTAGTTCATACTGCCGATTGTAAAACAGCGCGGTCACCCGCTGCCTTATACAGTAGTCTGTAATCCAGTCGATGCAAGCAGTAAAGTCATCGCATTGATGGTAGCAAAGGGGGATGCCTTTTTGCGCCAATGCTTTCTTTAATTGATTTAAACTACTGTAAATCAATGCGGCTTGGCGAGGGGCCATACTATGTATTCTCCATTGCTTTGGCGTGGCAATAAATACTGCTAGCACCTTAACGTCGGACCTATTACAGGCCGCATAAAGCGCTTTATTATCAGTGATACGCAGATCATTACGAAACCAGACTAGATGCGTAGTAGCATTATGCATAAAACTCCTTACGAATTATTATTATCATGCAGATCAGGATCCTAAAGTCATGATCTAAGTGGGGCTGAGATCCGACGAATCATCATCTAAAGACTTCGTTATATAACACCTGAGCTACGCTATCGATTCCGGTAATATCTGCATGCTATGTTGAAGTCGGTTGAGCTTATTTTGTCATTTCACACTATTGAACAAATTTTAATTATTAACAAACATAAACTTGCGTACACACCCATCCTTTTTCTTCAATTAAGCTCATCCTACTGCATTCCTCTACTAGCAGGATCTTATTACGTAAATCAGACAGAAATGCTTCCGTCGGGCACTCTCTTTATTAAAACTAGCAACATTTTTAAAATTGAAAGACGAATAAGTTCGTTTCATAGAGCTGTCCTCTAATTTACGTCGTTCAATAAGGCCTTTATCGCTTTGAAAAGGTACATAAAGCATTTAACTAAGAGATTAATTCATACATAACATGATATCCTCTTTCCTGTATAAATTTATATCTTTATTATGGGAGGAGTAGTAGATTTAACAAAAATGATAAGGGGCATGCTCACTGCTCTATTGTGAGTATACTAACAACATATTATCAGATACACTGGTAGTCATATAATTACAGAAAGCTCTGTCTCGTAAAATTAAAAATCGAGCAATTTTTTCTAGATTACAGTCTCAAGATACACCCGATATTCAGTTGATTTACTTAAAATAACAACTTCTTAGAGCAAGAATATATTGTCTTTCTAAGTGAAAAATGAATTATACTTAACAAGGTTAAGTATAATTCATCTCACATCTCTAATGCTCTAAATGACAGTGGAATCGCGGGGTATGGGTTTAAATTAAATGTGAAGGCGTTAGTAATTTAAATACGAATCCGCATCAGAGGTTATCTTATATTGCAGTAAAAGAAGACAGCTATTTAGTAGATACTAGCAATTTACGAACAATTTCTAGCGCTTCATGCTCAATGTACCCGAGGTGCTTCTTCCCGAGGAAGCTCTCGCAATAGATTTTGTAAGCATCTTCGGTGCCCGACGGACGAACGGCAAACCAACTGTTTTCTGTTATCACTTTTAGACCCCCGATCGGTGCGCCATTGCCTGGCGCACTAGTTAGTCGACTAATGATTGGATCTCCTCCAAGCATATTTGCTTTAACTCTATTCGGTGAAAGCGTAGACAAGGCAATTTTCTGAGTGTGGCTAGCCGGTCTTTGAATGCGACTGTAGCTTGGAGCCCTAAAACGAGTTGCCAGATCATCGTAATGTTGCTGAGGATTTTTCCCGGTCACTGCGGTGATTTCTGCCACAAGCAGACACATGATAATACCATCTTTGTCAGTCGACCATGGCATGCCATTAAAGCGCAAAAAAGAGGCGCCGGCACTTTCTTCTCCGCCAAATCCAAGCGTACCATCAAATAAACCATCGACGAACCATTTAAAACCTACTGGCACTTCTATTAGCTTTCGACCGATATAGCTAACTACGCGATCAATTATCGCACTAGAGACTAATGTTTTTCCTACTGCTACTTTCGGTCCCCATTGCGGTCGGTTCTGAAATAAATAGTTAATCGCAACCGCAAGATAATGATTAGAGTTCATTAGCCCTTTTGGCGTTACTATGCCGTGTCGGTCATAATCTGGATCGTTGGCAAATGCTAAATCAAATTTGTCTCGCACTGCCAGAAGGCCGGCCATTGCTGATTCGGACGAGCAATCCATTCTAATTATACCGTCATAATCTAGGTGCATAAATCGAAAGGTCTGATCAATACACTCATTCACTAGGGTTAGATCTAAATTGTAATGCTCAGCCATGCGTTGCCAATACGAAATACCTGCACCACCAAGTGGCTCTACCCCTAATTTTAGTCCAGAACGTTGAATAGCCACCATGTCAACTACATCTACTAGCCCTGTAATGTATGGCTGAATTAAATCTTTAGTGTGTAGATAACCGCTGTGCCAAGCATTATCTAAAGACTGGCGCTGAACATCTTTCGAGCGCAAAGCCAAAAGTGCATTAGCACGTTTTTCGATTAGATCGGTTAGATTGGTATCCGCTGGACCACCATTTGGTGGATTATATTTAATGCCTCCATGTTCTGGAGGGTTATGAGAGGCCGTGATAACAATACCATCTGCCATGGCCATCTTCTGACGATTATGGCATAGAATAGCGTGCGAAACCGCGGGTGTCGGCGTAAAACCGTTATTTTCTTGCACGATTACATCGATGCTATTGGCAGTCAGAACTTCTAGAACTGAAATAAACGCTGGTTCCGACAGAGCATGAGTATCTTTACCTACATAGCAAGGTCCAGTAACCCCTTTTTGATAGCGAACTATAGCAATCGCCTGAGCAATAGCGAGGATGTGTGCTTCGTTAAAGCTATGATGCATCGAACTGCCTCGGTGTCCAGACGTGCCAAATTTCACTGCATGAGCGCGGTTGCCGATCTCTGGCAACAATACGTAATACTGAGATATCAAATGAGCTACATTGATCAGATCATTTTCCTGGGCAGGCTGCCCAGCTCGTGGATTCTTTGCTATGGAGTTCTCCCGCTCATCGCTGACTAGTATGCTAGGTAGCCTTGAAAACCTTTTATCTCAATTCTGTCGGTATATGAAGAGACCAAACGGTCTGATCTAAGGTGCTCTTAGGGTAGATCTTATTAATATTAATTAGTTCCATAAGTGAGTCTAAATTAGTCTAAAGTTAATATGCTTGCATTTAAAATGATGAGCATTATTGCTCTCTCTGAGAAAATAGATATGGGCGAGCTAATAGAATAAAATAATCAATAGATTTTTCTCTCTTTAGTATACTAATCGCAAAGTAGTAGTTTATCTGAGGCACCTATCGGACTTTATCTCGAGTGACATCGTCAGTGCTTGTTATATTTAGACCGACAGCTACGAGCGCCTCTACCTGTCTTGAAATAAATTTTAACATGCAGTGTAAGGTGTTGGATAGGTTTTCAATGAAATATGAGGCTAATCTATTTATATAGAATTATAATTCTTTATTAGTTTTTAGAGCGTTATTTTTATCAAATTAATATTTGATAACCTGAAATTAAAATTTACGTTTACACTATGAAAATTTTATCTTTAAAATTGTCGGTGCGCACCGATTCCGATATAGATTAAAAATCAGAATGTAAATGATGACAAATATACAGTCTAGTATCTATAATATCTAGCACAATCCTTGTAGTACTACCGTCTAAACGACGTATTATCTGAATTAACCATAATACTTTATTCTAAATATTCTGTAGTGTAAGCCTCTCTATGAAATGATTTTATAAAATCTTGATTACTATAGTAAGATGCTCTATCAGTTTTTTTAATTTAGAGAACTTACTTGACAATCTGAGGAATATAATTCCTCTATCGGGAATCATAAATTAATACCTAAAGATTATAAATATCGATCCTCGTACTCTTAGACGTATTTATGAATGCGAGATAGATAGGCGTGTTATCTTACGACATGAAGCTAGGCATACATTAGATTCCGGTTACTTCGATAAATTATTTAGCATCAATCTAGTCTTATCCGTAAATTAGGACGCCGCGTATTGCCATAGTGGTTTTCTTTTAGAATAAAATATTTTACGTGTAATAGCATTGTCGGGGGATCGATATTCCTACGAATTAATATATTGTTCTTCTACGAGCTCTATCTTATTTCATCTCTTCTATCATGTTTTTATAATCTTAAAATAACGCTTTAAACCAATTCTGACCAACTGATTAATATCAAGCTATCACTAGTTAATAGGTAATATTTTATAAAAATATCTGGCTATATTAATTTATTAAGGTGTTTTTTCTAAAAATAGTAGTTGAGTAGAAAGTATATGCGCCTTCCTCTACCCTTTTGCATAGGTATTAGAAAACACCGTAGCTATATGCGCAGAATGAGACAGTGAATATGCATATCTTACGCTATTTTATTGAAGATGTTTCAACGAAGTTTTCGATGCATGTGATCAGATCACAAAATATATAGTTAATGTGCACTTATATTAAAAAATCTTGAATGATCACTACTCCATTTTATGGAGCAATATGTTTGAGTATGATTCCTGATTTTTACGGAATGTCGGTTATCGTTAGATTTGGGGTATAACTAAATATAGGTGTAGCGGTCTCACTATATACTATCGGGCTGTCTAGTATATATGTGCTCTAAATAATCCGAGTTTTGATGAGAGCGCAGGATAAAGAGCTACTTAGGTGTTATTATCATTAAGTAACTCATATAAAATCTAGAAAATTTAGTATGTAAGAAGGTTAAAAATTTTAATTGGAAATACTTTTTTCATATATAATTATAGTATACCGCTATACATAGAAAAAATAAAGGTATCGCATAACTTCAGATCTATTCTTAGACACGGAACTTACGGAATGTCTGAAAATTAATACGTTACTAAAAGATAGATAGTGTAAAGTTAATGAATATACGATCAATTACATTACGATAAATTTTGTAGATCTCTGTACGTAGAGCCACTAATAAATATTCATTTGGTAAATAGCTTGAATAAGCTAGAAGAGCAGCATGATATTTTCCACAGAAAAATTATTGAGTAAGTACCTGACTGTGAAATGATCAAATAAATCATTAAGGCACTAATACTCATAACTACACAATCGTTGTAAATTCATATAAAATACTTAACAGTAAAGTTGCTCGCTGTTAATTTTTTCTCACATTCTGAGTAATCATGGATTTCGACCTATATTTAACGGATCCCCCCAAAATACTCTAATTTGATTAATTGAAATAAAAGGTTATATTTAATATGGCTAAGGTAGGTATTTTTTTTGGTAGCGATACTGGAAATACAGAAGTCATTGCTAAAATGATTCATAAAATTCTTCAGACACAACTCGGGGATGCAGTATCTAGAATCCATGATATCGCAAAAAGTAGTAAAGAAGAGTTTCAAGGTTTCGATATCCTCCTTTTAGGCATACCAACTTGGTACTACGGAGAAGCTCAGTGCGACTGGGATAACTTTTTCCCCAGTCTTAAAAGGATGAACTTGCACGGAAAACTAGTTGCGTTGTTCGGTTGTGGTGATCAGGAAGACTATGCGGAATATTTTTGCGATGCAATGGGTCTGCTCCGTGATATCATTGAGCGATGCGGAGCCACTATGGTAGGCCATTGGCCAACAAAAGGCTACTGCTTCGAAGCATCCAAGGGTTTAGTGAGCGAAAACAGTTTTATCGGGCTCGCAATTGACGAAGATCGCCAGCCCGATCTGACTCATGGACGCGTCTCAACCTGGGTGACACAGATTATCAAGGAGCTCAATCTGTGTCACCCAGGTTGAGTGCCCGACTACTCGAGACAGAAAATGCGAAGGCCTTAGCTCTACAAGGATAAGCCAGGAGAATACGTCCCATACGCTTAATACGCAGTACTAACTGCTTAACATACGAACTAATAATAAAGTAGCATAGAAATAATAAATTTATGGCTATTCATATTGTAGTGATAAATTATGTTATCGATCTGTCTTACTCATCTAATAATTTTATTAACAAAGTTAAAAACTTAACTGTGTAACCACTAATAATATGTGTCTGAATTTAGTGTAATCAATTCTAAAATGAGACGCAAACAACTCTTTATGCTAATTAAAAATATGGGCGTAAAACGCTTTATGGCGATTAGCCCTAGCAAAAGGACTTAATCCGCATGACCGACAATAATATCGCATTAAAAAAGGCTGGCTTAAAAGTGACGCTTCCGCGACTCAAAATATTAGAGGTACTACAAAATTCAGAGTGCCATCACGTAAATGCGGAAGATTTGTATAAAAAATTGATAGACATGAGTGAAGAAATTGGACTAGCTACGGTTTACCGTGTACTGAACCAGTTTGACGATGCAGGGATTGTGACGCGCCATAATTTCGAAGGAGGTAAGTCGGTATTCGAATTGACTCAGCAACATCATCACGATCATTTAATTTGTCTAGACTGTGGCAAAGTGATCGAATTTAGTGATGAATCTATTGATACGCGTCAGCGCGGTATCGCAAAGCGACACGGCATCAAACTAACTAATCATAGCCTGTATTTGTACGGCCATTGCGAAATTGGCGACTGTCGTAAAGATGATGCGCTACACGAAAGGAGACGAACCTGAACGAGCATTACTAATCTGCTCCACTTTCGTTTATCTTCGAAAGAGCCGATCCCGTTGCTCATCGGGCCTAAAAATCTGATTCATATATGATAAGTTTATAAAAAGCAGTCCGGGTAAAATTTTTTATTTTTATTTTATACTATCAATGTAATGCGCGATTGCCCGTACAGGGTAGGTACGGGCAATCGCGCATTACATTGATAGGGGCGAATCCTTACGCATTCTAATACGTATTCCACACTCTCACTATTGTAGAAAATTTCTCATTTTCAAGAGCATAAGCCAAAATTCTGCTGAAGATCAATATCAGATTATTGAAAGTAAACCGATCCGTACAGCTAGAAAAGAAAATCCTATCCTCGTTTTATTTAATTCAGATCAGATAAAAATATTTTAAGATTTTCAGTAAATAGCAAAGAAAATTAATGATTCGACGTGAAAGGCCGTTAATAAAAGATTGTATTAGCATCAGGTCAGAATCGACTAGAAGGGAGACCTAGGTAGATAAATCGATATAAAAAACTTCTGTAATTTCATATTTAATTATTTTATCTCAAAACTTAACCTTCGACCTTAGCAGTAGCATCACGCAGGCTAACGGTACGGTTGAACACCAGATGCTCGGGCGAAGAGTGGTGGCTATCGGAACAAAAATAGCCTTCACGCTCGAACTGATAAGCCTTTTCAGGCTGTGCGCTCGCTAGGCTCGGCTCTACAAAACCTTGCTTAACTACTAGTGATTTCGGATTGATTTTGGAGAGAAAATTTATCGCATTAGGGTTTGATACGTTAAATAGGCGATCATATAATCGAATTTTTGCTGGTAATGATCGGGTGGCCGAAACCCAGTGAATTACGCCCTTCACTTTTCGGCCATCAAGCGTATTGCTATTCAGCGTATCTCTATCGTAGCTACAAAAAATAGTTTTAATTTCCCCATTCGAATGCTTTTCAATGCGATTAGCCCTGATCACATAGGCGTTTCGCAGGCGTACCTCTTTACCTAGAACGAGACGCTTATACCATTTATTAGCTTCTTCTCGGAAGTCAGAACGGTCGATATAAATCTCTCGGGTAAATGGCACTTCTCGTCTGCCCATTTCCGGCTTATTTGGATGGTTGGACATAGTAAGCATCTCTTCTCCTGAAGTCATATTTTCTATTATAACTTTTACCGGATCTAAAACGGCCATAGCTCGGGGGGCATTCTGATTTAGATCATCACGAATGCAGGATTCCAGTGCTACTATTTCGACATTATTTTCCTTTTTACTTACTCCAATTCTCTTACAGAACTCCCGGAGGGCAGCCGCTGTATAACCACGCCGCCTCAGACCAGATAAAGTCGGCATCCTAGGGTCGTCCCATCCTTCAACGTATTTCTCATGAACTAATTGACTTAGCTTGCGTTTAGATGTCACGGCGTACTCAAGATTCAACCGAGAAAACTCGTACTGACGAGGGTGACAGGGAATGGAGATGTGCTGAAGAATCCAATCGTATAGGCGGCGATTATCTTGAAATTCTAATGTGCACAAAGAATGAGTGATACCTTCTAGTGCGTCGGCAATGCAATGAGTGAAGTCATACATAGGATAGATGCGCCACTTATTGCTAGTTTGGTGATGTTTAGCAAGTTTTATGCGGTATAATACGGGATCGCGCATGACGATAAATGGTGACGTCATATCGATCTTAGCACGTAGACAGGCTGTACCTACGGAGAATTTCCCATCGCGCATTTTCTCAAATAACACTAAATTCTCTTCTACTTTACGGTCACGGTACGGGCTATTTTTTCCAGGTCCAGTCAGACCACCTCGATACGTTCGAATTTGTTCGGGCGAAAGCTCATCTATATACGCTAAGTTTTTAGTTATAAGTTCGACTGCATACTGATACAGTTGATCGAAATAATCGGAAGAATAACGAATATGGCCGTTCCATCTAAAGCCGAGCCATTCCACGTCGTGCTTAATCGACCGCACGAACTCTATGTTTTCTGATTCTGGATTAGTGTCATCGAATCGAAGATTACATTGTCCGTTATAGTCTTTAGCAATCCCAAAATTTAAGCAGATAGATTTAATGTGACCGATATGTAGATAGCCGTTTGGCTCAGGAGGAAAACGAGTGCGTACTAAGGCGTGTTTCCCTGATTTTAAATCTGCATCAACGATCTGACGGATAAAATTAGTTGGGTATACTTGAGCTGCGCTCATTTACTGTTCCTCAATGTAAAGAGGCATAGAAAACCATTTATCTTCCAATAAATGCTGTTCGAAGGCAATCCCTTATTACTAAACATCGAAAAAGCCACGTAAAAGCAGAAAGATTAAGAGAGGAGACTATTTTTATCTAGAGAAAACGAGTCAGGCCTGTAAATTACGATTTATATAAATTAATTTATTTGTCATTTATAAATAAATTAGTATTACGAAATTAATTCTCATTACTTCTCAAAGATCCGAGAGTAGCGTCGAGTGACGCTTGGCTTAGGAGCAGCTCGCTCTTCTAATGAAACTAAATTTATCATAAGGTACGAATTTCTATTTAAGAAATATAGATTTTTAAAAAATTGTCTATAAGGCTTTTATTCATTTAGATACCCTATTCAAATACAAATTTTCGAAAACTGAGTCTGTAATGTAATTTCTTAAGGCGATTATATCTACTATAACATCCATGTGTTTATCAGTTGATAAACAGAGATCGGAGCAATTAGTATTGAATATCTCAACGATGGTGATCGTGAGAAACCATTACGTGTGTCTGTCTCGATCGGATGAATGGCTCTAAAATCATTACTTACTGATTTAAGACTGGTTTATCCTTTATTGGCCACTTAATCGCAAGCAACAGGATGTCTTGTCTGTTAGAATGGTAAGCTTCCGAATGATGAGAAGCGGGTATCCCGAAGAATGAGTGTCAATACGGTTGCGAGTCCAACCCAAAAATCAGATCTAAATGCATTCAAGTAGTCGCCTATAGTTTTTACTCTTTCTTTATTCAAAAATAATATGCTCGAATCTTCCGATCTTTCGCTACTGTACCCTGCATCTGTGTGTCAGATGCTAGATGAAAACGAAGGCGTATATTATAGAAGGCGATAATAGTTTAGCTATCGCAGTTTAACACATATACTCGCTTAAGGTTCTTTAAAATAAAGATGTCTTTTTAGGAATACTGTGATATTGGAGGCAAAAATCCACAGGTGGCTGGCTACTGCCAGCACATACCTTCCACGAGGGAAGTAAGTACTTACTAGAGTCCTAATATATATTTATTAATGTTAAATAAAAATATAGCGTGGTCAATCAAGCATAACATTTTTTAAAACTAAGATAAACTACTAAGTCGCCAGTGAGGTCGCCAGTGAGCTACGCCTTCATAATTCTGCGCTTATAATTCCGAGTAGCACTGAAGCTAGATCATCTGATCTAGTCTACATCAGACCTAATAATAAATACCTATATACTAGTAGGATCTAAACAGAAAATTTCATACTAGTTTGCTGTAAACATTCGGAAAATTTCTGGATCTTTTAATGAAAATAGTAAACAGTAGATAAATGCTCGCTCTGATAATGATCAGATCATTGGCTTCATATTTTTATTATATTGTATAGAGTACAACACTAAAAAATAAAGATTACATCTGCAGCTCTCCTTCGTAAGAACAAGCATAAGTGCGCCGGCGATGTTGTCGTCACTGCTTTTCGTTTTGAAGACAGACTCGTAATCTGAAATATGATTTCATCAACTAGGTGGCACGATGAGCTTTCACGATGCTCCGGGTACTAATTTTTTCAAAAAATTAATAATATTTATTATTCTTTAATAAATAACTTATTTTTATACTGTAATAGATAATTTTCTATTTAATGAAAAGGAGCTGGATCTAGTAAAGTAGAACTAAATTACCAAACGAGGATAATGTGAAGTAGGTGCATGACTTCATGACGCTAAATCTATGAGCGCAAGTGATGGAACGCATTAAAGCACTTCGATTGAAAGCTAGACAGTAAACGGGCGAAAATTATATAGAAAAACTGGTAATGTATCATGACCCCACAATCAATCTACGACGATATTCAATGAGATCTATGGCGTAGCATTGAAGATAAAGTCATTAATGTAAATGGAAAAACTAAGGACGTCGTACCTAAAAGTCAAAATCAATGACTCTCGTAAACTAAGCCACTCCAAGAGTGAAAGTTCAGTCCGTCTGCTATCGCAACTAATTTTAAAATCACCGAAGTGCTCATTAGCGATAGCTAGTAATTCTTACTGTAATAAATAGCAAGTAAAATCATTTACGAGGACCAGTGTAGGCGGAGATAAGATGTGTGATCTTAGTCAAACAATTAAAAGGGGATGTTGATTACTTAATCAATAGATTACATCACGCCCCCGATTCTTAAAAATCAAGAAGGGCTCAACTTTTGAGATAATTTTTAATTATTATCCCATGTGCATCCGTATGATAAAAGTTACCTAAGCACGATGAAGCATTAAATCTAAGGTTTAATAGCATCTCAGGTGTTTATTCGAAAATCAGAATGCGCATTTGGTTTCGACATATTCGATCCGAAGCTGATCTCGAACCCCCTTAAAGGCGTTGTAGCTATCAAACTTAGTATAACACGATGCCCCATATGATCTGGGGCATCGTCGATCACGCCATTTCTTTATGATTCATCGAAACCGCTAGAAGGCACGCTTTGCTATTTCCGAATTCCGTATACATATCCGCCATGTACTGCAGCGATCAGTTATGTAGGCTAAAACTATAAGACGCTTATCATTACCTAATCAAATCCTATTAGCTCTAATTCTAGCTCTCATTATAAAATAATTCTCGTTTTGTATCAGAAAAAATATTCGGTGCTTCTCTGTAATCTTAAGGGGACGCTCATATACGTTTTATCTAAAATAAGTCGCTCATCAATATGGAGGAGAGGAGCATGTAGATCAAAAGATAAAAGACACGGTCAAGTATGTCTATCAATTAAAGTGACTTACTAGAAAAAATAGTAATTCGTTGCTAGAACGGGTTCGTTGTAGTTGATTTGAGATATTAAAAATTGATGACAGCATAGATTAGTCATTAATAAATTAAAGCTAAGTATTTTACTTCCTACATAGCACGATAACCTTAAAGGCGCATGATCTATACTATGAAATTTTAGGTACTTTGTCTGTTAAGTGAAGTATAGCTAAATTAAGGAAATCGATCAGATTTCTATCTCCGTATCTATGTACGCACACTACTTTTTTCAATCAGTCGCATTCTGGTATAACAAGCGAACAAACCTATTTAGTTACTAAATTAATATTTACTATTTGATATTTTCTAGAGTCACCTACTTAAACTTCTTTTTATTTAAAATAATGCTAGGAATCCATACAAAACAATGGGTCCACGCGCCATGACGGGAAAATTTTATTGACGTAAATCAAATTTATATGTAAACTAAGTAATCAAATCCTATATTTTTTTGAAAAAAGATACGCCCCCTAAGTAGGAAAACTTTAATTATGAAAACATTAAAAGTTTATTTAAATCTCAACTCTCAGATCTAATATTTTGCGGGAGTGGCGAAATTGGTAGACGCACCAGATTTAGGTTCTGGCACCGAAAGGCGTGCGAGTTCGAGTCTCGCCTCCCGCACCAAATCTTTGAATGATCACCGCCAAACCCCATGGGGTATCGCCAAGTGGTAAGGCACCGGTTTTTGATACCGGCACTCCCTGGTTCGAATCCAGGTACCCCAGCCACGGCCCCATGCATCACAGAAGTAAAAATAGCATTAGCAATGGCTACGTAGCTCAGACGGTTAGAGCACATCACTCATAATGATGGGGTCACAGGTTCAAATCCCGTCGTAGCCACTAACTATTGGGGCGTAGCCAAGCGGTAAGGCTCTGGTTTCTGATGCCAGCACACCCAGGTTCGAATCCTGGCGTCCCAGCCAACTAGAAAGCCTTTTCGAGTATGACTCGAATCCATCTTTCTCGAGCATTCAAAAGGAATCTAAAAAGTTGGCTTGATTACACCGACCGATCGTACTATAAGCCTATAGCATACCTAAGTATTTGCGTTTTTAGCGCAGCCGAACGCTGTATGCCCATGAGTGCTAGATTACGTGCCAGACTTAGCGGCATCAGATTGTTGCTAAAAATGCCATCAATCAAATCCGTCATGCCCTGCATCATTAAATTATCGTAGCGCCTTTGGCGCTGATAGCGCATTAAGGTAGATTCAGCGCTCCAGTCTTCACCTTGCTCTCGTGCCTCATTTAAAACCTGAAGTAAGACGTATACGTCCCGATAGCCTAGATTTACCCCCTGCCCTACTAAAGGGTTAATAGTATGTGCCGCGTCCCCTAATAATACTAAACCTGGCAATACATAACGGTGCGCATGCCTGCGCGATATCTGGAAGGATCCAGTGGCACATGCCTTAACTTTTCCTAGTCGTTCTGGGAAGGCTAGAGCAATTTCATTTTCTAGCATGAATAGTGGCATGGACTGCAATTGGCGGATGCGTTCCGTTCTTTCATACCATACCAGCGAAGCCCATTGATCACATAAAGGCAGAAAGGCGCGTGCGCCGGATGGGAAAAACTGCTGCCATGTAACGTCCTGTTGTGGCAGTTCAGTATTGACAGTTATTAGCATACAGGACTTTCGGGACTCCCAACCATCACTGCCAATGGCAGCTAAGCGACGAACCTGTGAGTGCGCGCCATCTGTTCCTAGAATTAAGCGTGCCTCCAAATTTTCTGCACTATCTAAGATTAAACGCCACACTTCATCTAGTCGATAGAGTGATTGGATCCGAGCCGGACAGTAGAATTCAAGGCTATCGCATTGCATTAAATTTTGCCGCAATGCGAATTTTAAAATTCGATTTTCTATCATAAAACCTAGCTCCGACAATCCGAGAGAGTCTGCATCAAATATTAGGCGTGACGACTTCCACTCCCAGGCCTCTAATCGTCGGTAGGGGGCGGTATGTGCTACCGTTCCTGTTGGCCATACCCCTAATTGCTTTAACAGATTGACTGAAGTGTAGCTTATAGACGAGATCCGCAAGTCGGGTGGATCTCCTACCTTAAACGTCTGCAGCTCTTGATGCTCTATCACCGCTACTAACCAGCCCGATTGCGCTAAAGCCAAGGCAGCGGCTGCCCCAATCATTCCACCACCAATTATTACTATGTCATACTTTTTTTGAGAGGTATGTTTCATTTAATAGAGTATAATTAATAAAGTATAGTGCGTTAAGTACTACTTTTTATATAAAATTTAGATTATCTAAAACATCAGACCTTCCGATTAATTTAATCAAAATAAACTTTTAATCTATCCTTAATAATATATGTTACCTATCTTCGATAATCGTAATGTTATTAAATAATTTGAATACTTGATGTGTTCTATATGTATTAGCATAAAATGATTTCTCTACTGAGAAACGGTAAATCAATGACAAAAAAACTACATATCAAAACATGGGGTTGCCAAATGAATGAATATGATTCATCAAAAATTGCATCCCTTCTAATAAAAACTCATGGATTTATATGTACTGAAAATCCCAAGGAAGCAGATATTTTGCTATTGAATACATGTTCGATCCGAGCAAACGCAGAAGAAAAAGTTTTTTCTATGCTGGGAAGATGGAAATTATTAAAAAAGAAAAATCCATTCTTGATCATCGGAGTAGGTGGTTGCGTAGCCTCACAAGAAGGTGACCATATTTACACCCGAGCACCTTACGTAGATATAATATTCGGACCACAAACTTTACACCGCCTTCCAGAAATGATTAATCGTGCACAAAAAACTTTCGTACCAATCATCGATATCAGCTTTCCAGAAATTGAAAAATTTGATCGACTACCGACATTAGTGCCTGAAGGACCGTGCGCCCCCGTGTCGATCATGGAAGGCTGTAATAAATATTGTAGCTTCTGTATAGTGCCTTACACCCGCGGAGAAGAGGTAAGCCGACCAAGCGCTGACGTATTATTTGAAATTAATCAACTAGCCGCACGGGGCGTTCGTGAAGTGAATCTACTCGGTCAAAATGTTAATGCTTACCGCGGTAGTGCCTATGATGGAAATATCTGTACCTTCGCCGAATTGTTGCGATTGGTAGCAGCTATTGATGGAATCGATCGGATTCGTTTTACTACTAGTCATCCGATAGACTTTACCGATGATATTATCGAAGTGTATAGAGATACTCCTAAATTAGTCAATTTTTTGCATCTACCAGTTCAGAGCGGTTCGGATTATATTCTGACCACAATGAAGCGTGGGCATACCGTTCTAGAATACAAGGCGATCATTCGAAAATTGCGTAAGGTGCGGCCAAATATTAAATTCAGCTCAGACTTTATCATCGGTTTTCCTGGAGAGACACAGGAAGATTTTGAAAAAACATTAAAATTAATCGGCGAAGTTAACTTTGACTCTAGTTTCAGCTTTATCTATTCTCCACGACCAGGAACCCCGGCAGCAGAAATGATTGACAATGTCAGCAAGAAAGAGAAAAAGGAGCGTCTGTATATCTTACAAGATCGCATTAAACAGCAGGCGCTAGAGTTTAGTTGTAGAATGTTAGGTGGCGTGCAACGTGTTTTAGTAGAGGGCGCGTCCCGTAAAAATTTGGCGGAGTTGACCGGGCGTACGGAGTGCAATCGCACAGTAAACTTCGAAGGCCCGTCAAAGATAGTGGCTAAGTTCGTTGATGTAAAAATTACTAAAGTGTATGGTCACTCGCTGCGCGGTACTCTAATACGCACGAAGTAGTGGGGCTTACATGGTCGTGAGCCCCACTACTTAACACTTTATAACCTTCAGCTATTATTTTGTACTATCAGCCTATATCGCTTACGCACTTATAATTATTGCTTGAGCAGAATTTGTCTGCCGAGGACATCTTTCTTTCCATATATTAAGCAATATGGAGTGAGATTTTTATTCAACCAAGAGTACTATTTCGCATATAATAGGCGAAATCATGCTACATTCTCTCCTAAATAAAATAAAAACGGGGCCAGAATTCCGAGCCAAAAGAAATGGCTCGATTCCGTAAATAGGTCGTGTATCGTAGGTCAGATTTAACGACTAAAATTAGTTAGATTATTTTACATATTAGTGTTAAAGAAAGTATCTACCTAATATCGATCATGCCATTAATTACATATGGCACCAGCTTCTAATCGTGCGCGTATACAGATCAGAAGCGCTCCTTATAATACCCCGTTTATCACCCCATGAAGATTCTGTTACTATATTAGTAGTAATTGGTGCAAAATTAATAGTAATTAATACAAACGGGCTTTTCGTCAACTTTTTAGCACCTATCGTTGATGGGCGACTTAAATCTTATGGGAGACGCCAACTAATCTTTTTTGACAGCTCAAAGGATTGCGCGTAAAACTCCGCTCTACTGAATTTTATGGATTCATTTTATGCGCCTCTCCTGCTTTGTAACTTTCGTGATATTCAGTTAGATAAATTTTTAGATATGCTAGGCTCGTATCCCTTCGACGGGGTATAGTGTTCTTTCCCTCAAATTTAGATGACTCTTCAAGAATAGCGCGACATTTCATAACATAATAAGTTTTTAAAATTAAAAAATTGACTCTTTACTTAATTTCAGCACCTCTTTTGATTACAATATCAAAAAATTTAAGGTCCGATCGGCTATCGAGAAAGGAGCAGAATATGCAGTTTAGTCTAGTTGTTTTGTCCCATCATCAGTAGGGATTAATCATAAGAGACGGAAAGCCATCATGTCATTTACAGACAGATATAAATTTATATCTTGATAACGAACAGGGACTCGAGATCGCTCTTCGATATCGATTCATGGTGAGCTTATCTAGCAATTAAACAAATAGTTTAGAGCTAAGGTAATTTTCTAAATACATATATAAAGTTTGGCCAGGAGTCTTTTACCTTAAATGCTAAAAGCAATAGCGTTAAACTTCATGGGCCAAATGCCATATTAGAAAAAATCAGATCTCTGGCTCCGATTCCAGACGAGATCATATTTAATGACAATCTAATGACTGTAATTACCAAGAACCTGAGATTTATAAAAAACAGTTTAAATCAAAATATTGATTTTTTTTACTTTTCCCTTGTATTGCTCTCTCTGAGAAACATTAATCGCTGATCCCAGACAGAATCTGATAGGGCAGAGCCCTCAAGATTAACTCAGCTTTTCATTCATACGGATCCCATCTTACGTTAGAGCTCCATCTTACGCTAAATGTTACGCTAAATGATATGTGCATTACAGAGCTAGAATATTATCAACGAACGACGCCTGCCTCTCAAGATGCATCGACTTTGATTCAAAACCCGTTCATCGGTTAAGTAAGCCAGATACACTAACTGCATAATCAAAATCTAGAGACTGCTCTGGCAGCAGAAGGGATCTTAGAAACAAAGTCCGATTTTTCATTGATTCTGTAGAAAAGAGGTGATACCTAGCCAGATTGCGAGTCTTTTAGTCACTATTTAGATATCCCATGCAGGGGAGCTGCCAGAAAAATAAAAAGACACGATTACCGATCGGCACACGCCCCGAGGAATCGGCATTCAAAGAGAGAAAAAGCATGAGCCAAGTAATCTTAAATTTACAAATTTCTTGTGAAGATACTAATCATATTCCGCATAAATCTGACTTTCAGCGCTGGCTAGAGTCCGTACTCTCAGAGTTTCAGCAAGAGACCGAAGTAACAGTACGAATTACTGATGAAGCCGAAAGTAAAGAGCTGAATCTAACCTATCGTGGCAAAGATAAACCAACTAACGTGCTATCCTTTCCATGCGAGATACCAAAGTACATCGGTCTCTCATTACTTGGCGACTTAATCATCTGTCGGCAAGTAGTTAAAAAAGAAGCCTTCGAGCAGGGGAAAACGCTCGAGGCGCACTGGGCACATATGGTTGTCCACGGCAGTCTTCATCTGTTAGGCTATGATCACTGCAAAGATGATGAAGCCGAAAAAATGGAGTACTTAGAAACCGAAATAATGCAAGGTCTGGGCTATCCTGATCCATATTTTTTAGAAAAATACCCCGTCTGACACTAGACTGTCCCGAAAGCCTCCGCTCAGGCCGCGGCTGGCGCCTTTTAACTCCAACATGAGTGACTGTAATCAAAACACGATGAGCGACGACTATTCATCTAGCAGTGAGAGCCCCCCCTCCAAGAAGGGGTTTTTTGCGCTTATTCTTAACCATCTATTCTACGGTGAGCCTAAAAACCGCGGCGATCTGGTAGAACTAATCCGTGATTCCGAACAAAATGACCTAATTGATCCGGATACTCGAAACATGCTAGAAGGGGTGATGGATATCGCGGAGCAGCGCGTACGAGATATTATGATTCCACGGTCTCAAATGGTCACACTTAAACGCAACCAGCACCTAGAAGAGTGCCTAGACGTGATTGTTGGGTCCGCCCACTCTCGATTCCCGGTGATCAGCGAAGATAAGGATCATATTGAAGGTATTTTAATGGCTAAAGATTTACTACCATTCATGCGTACTGATGCCGATCCCTTCATAATTGATAAAATGTTACGCCCAGTAGTAGTTGTACCAGAAAGTAAGCGGGTTGATCGGATGCTAAAAGAATTCCGTTCTCAGCGTTATCATATGGCGATTGTTATTGACGAATTCGGCGGTGTATCTGGTTTGGTTACTATTGAAGATATTCTGGAGTTAATAGTCGGAGAAATTGAAGATGAATATGATGATGAAGAAGAAGATCTAGATATCCGACAATTAAGTCGCTACGTATATACCGTACGTGCATTATCGCCGATCGAAGACTTTAATAAAGCTTTTAAGACCCATTTTAGTAACGATGAAGTCGATACTATCGGAGGCTTAGTCATGCAGGCATTTGGTCACCTACCTGCACGCGGCGAAACTATTGAAATTGAAGGCTATCTATTTAAAGTTGTAATGGCTGATAGCCGACGAATTATTCAGGTTCATGTGAAAATTCCAGACGATTTTCTATCAGAGAAATCAGAAGAGTGTGGCCAAAATACCTAAGATAGCTCACCCCTATATCGAGCACCAAAAGATTCGGGCTCCAATAGCAGTAATATCTGGCGCCACAGGTACGCTATCATTTTCGCCCTACGATATCTGGCCGGCAGCTATCGTCTCGCTCTTTGGATTGCTGTCGGTAACCCTGAATCGTACTTCCAGTCAATCTTCCATACTCGGCTTCCTCTGGGGATTAGGTTTATTCGGTAGCGGTATTAGCTGGCTGTATGTCAGTATATCTAATTTCGGTGGCATGCCGCTGATTATTAATGTTTTCCTGGTGGCATTGTTTGTTGCTTACCTATCTCTATATACTGGTTTGTTCGCATGGTTGTTGGCGCGCTTCTACCCGGCTACGCGTTGGTGGAGGCTAACAATCGCGGCTCCTATTTTTTGGCAGATAACTGAGTGCCTTCGTGGATGGGTATTAACCGGATTCCCCTGGTTACAATTTGGATATAGCCAAATTAATGGACCCTTAAAAGGTATAGCGCCCCTTTTGGGAGTTGATGCTATAACTTTTATGCTAGTAACTATCTCCGGTCTTTTAGTGTACGGAGTCAACCAAAAATTGCGCATGGCGCCTATGACAATCGCTGTTGTGCTCTTATGGCTACCCTCGCTACTGCTAGGCCAATGGCGCTACTTTACCCCACTACCCGAAAAAGCAACAAGCATTGCCATTGTACAAGGCAATATATCTCAGTCTATAAAGTGGTCTTCAAAAACTCTTGAGGATACGCTACAAACTTATTTAAATAAAACAATGCCGTATATAGGAAGGGCTCAGATTATCATATGGCCAGAGTCTGCCATTCCAGATTATGAATCTAGTCAAAAGACCCTCTTAACGATACTAGACGAACAGATGCGCACAAAAAATAGTCGATTAATCACGGGTATTCTTGATATGCGAAAGACCTCAAAAGGACAACGGATCTATAATAGCGTCATAGTATTAGGGGAATCCACGCCCTACAGATACCCGGCTAAAGATCGCTATAATAAGCGTTATTTAGTGCCATTTGGTGAATTTGTACCATTTGAATCGCTATTGCGACCTTTAGCTCCATTCTTCAATCTACCAATGTCTTCTTTCAGCCAAGGCAATAATATTCAGCCTCAGCTCCGTGTCTTGGGCAATCGAGTGACCGTCGCTATTTGCTACGAGATTGTATTAGGTCATCACTTACGGACCAATTTTCGTCCAGATACCGGGTTTTTATTAACTCTTTCTAATGACGCTTGGTTCGGTCAATCTATTGGCCCGTGGCAACACTTACAGATGGCCCGAATGCGGGCGCTCGAATTAGGTCGCCCTTTGCTTCGTAGCACTAACAACGGCGTGAGTGCAGTAATAGACGCTAATGGTGAGGTGATCGCCGAAATCCCTCAGTTTAAGAGCACTGTTTTGTCGATGAAAGTCGCTCCAGCTACCGGAGTCACACCCTACGCTTACTTTGGTTCTACTTTATTATGGATTATTATTTTATTACTAGTTGCCTTGGTGGCAATAATTGACCGTCAAAACTAGATATAATTGCATCGAAGTAAAATAGTAAATAAAATAGCTTAAATAAGATGGGCCCTACGTCCGTAAGTACCAGTACCGCGGTATTCTCATTATTTTCAGTGTAGTATCCCAAATATTTTTGACATATCCTATCTTTTATCAAGCGTCTAATCCGCCATCACAATCGTCGGACATTGTTGTTTGACGACGAGATCGGGTATCATAAGATATAAATTTAAGTATCGTACATCCTCGTTGCATTATCTTCAAATGCAATAATAGTTTTAATTAAAGAGTCATCGACCAACATGCAAGAAGAATACTATTCAAAAGACATAGAGTCGAGCGTTCAGCTTCACTGGCAAGAAAAAAAAACTTTTAAGGTTATTGAAGATCCCGATAAAGAAAAATACTACTGTTTATCTATGCTCCCGTACCCTTCTGGAAATTTACATATGGGGCATGTTCGCAATTATACTATCGGCGACGTCATATCACGATATCAGCGTCTACTTGGTAAAAATGTACTACAACCTATCGGTTGGGATGCTTTTGGTCTCCCCGCGGAAAATGCTGCGATAAAAAATTGTATTGCACCAGCTACGTGGACTTATGAAAATATTCAACATATGAAGCATCAATTAAAATTATTAGGCTTTGGCTATGATTGGGATCGCGAGATCGCGACATGCCAGCCCGAGTACTACCGTTGGGAACAGTGGTTCTTCATTAAGCTCTACAAAAAAAAATTAGTTTACAAGAAAACTGCAGCAGTAAACTGGTGCCCATGCGATTTGACTGTATTAGCTAACGAACAAGTTATTGAAGGAAGATGTTGGCGCTGTGATACCAAGGTAGAGCGCAGAGAGATTCCTCAATGGTTTATTAAAATTACCGACTACGCAGATCAACTACTTAACGATCTAGATAACCTAAAAGGATGGCCTGATCAGGTCAAAACTATGCAGCGTAACTGGATTGGGCGTTCTAGAGGTCTAGATATTACCTTTGCAGTTAATGGTAGCGATCAGAAGCTGACAGTCTATGCGCAACATTCTGATACTATTATGAAAGCCACCCATGTAGCCGTGTTTATAGACCATCCTCTAGTCCAGAAAATCTCGAGGAATAACGCAAAACTGGCTACATTTATTCAAATTTATAATAATATAAATGTCTCTGAGGCCCAAAAATCAAAAAAAGATAAGTACGGCATGCCGACTGGGTTATTTGTGACTCACCCCCTGAGCGGAAAGCGATTGCCAATTTGGGCAGTCAATTTTGCACCTACAGAATATAGTAGCAGTACATTGATAGTGATCTCAGATCCTAATCAGAACGATCAGGATCTGAGTAATCGGAATCACTTGTCAGAGATCCCGATCGCACTACACTGCCATGATAAGAAGATAAATAAGTACACTACAAGCATAACCCCAAAAAATATATTATTAAACTCGAGTCAACATGATCGGCTTGATAAACAAGATGAAATAAATGACGTTGCTCATAAATTAATCACTATTGGCGTAGCTCAACACAAAGTCCACTATCGTTTGCATGATTGGAGCGTCTCCCGTCAGCGCTATTGGGGCACACCAATTCCCATGGTGACGTTAGAAGATGATACGGTACTACCCACGCCCGAGGATCAGCTACCAGTGATACTTCCAGAAGATGTGGTGATGCAAGGTGTAGAGAGCCCCATTAAAAATAATTCTGAATGGAAAAAAACCCATAGCTACGGACAAGTTGCATTGCGTGAAACCGATACATTTGACACGTTCATGGAATCGTCCTGGTATTACGCACGTTATACTTGCCCACAGTATCATGACGGCATGTTAAATCCAATCGCCGCTAATTATTGGCTTCCTGTAGATCAATATATCGGCGGCATCGAACATGCCATTATGCACTTGATGTATTTTCGTTTCTTCCACAAATTGATGCGCGATATTGGCTTGGTAGGCTCTGACGAGCCAGCATCGCGTCTTTTATGTCAAGGTATGGTGCTATCGGATGCTTTCTATTACACCGGGACAGATGGTGATCGCATATGGGTCTCTCCAAAAAATGTCGCGATTAAATATGATGAAAAAGGTCGCATTCTCAAAGCAGTAGACTCACTGGGACACAAATTAATCTATGCCGGAATGAGAAAAATGTCTAAATCGAAAAACAACGGTATAGACCCGCAAGAAATAGTAGAGAAGTATGGCGCAGATACGGTGCGTTTATTTATAATGTTCTCCTCGCCGGTTGAAATGGCACTAGAATGGAAAGAATCAGGCGTGAAAGGGGCACATCGATTTTTGAAACGCGTCTGGAGTCTGACATATAACCATTTGAAAAAGGGAACAGTAAAACCTTTAGATCTCACGATATTGAATAAAGATCAAAAAAGGTTACGGTGCTATCTACATAAAACTATAGTCAAAGTGAATGACGATATCGGACGCAGACAAAGCTTTAACACCGCGATCGCTGCCGTTATGGATCTAATAAATAAGCTAACGCGAGCATCACAGGAAAGCACACAAGATCGCGCTTTACTTCAAGAAGGACTACTAGCCGTTACGTGTATGCTTTATCCGTTCGCCCCACATATAAGCTTTGTTCTATGGAGAGAGTTGGGCGGGAAAGGTGATATTGATAATGCACACTGGCCCGTAGCCGACGTACAAGCCACAACCGAAGATTTTAAATTAGTCGTAGTGCAAGTTAACGGAAAAGTCCGCGCAACAATCACCGTAGCAAGTTGTGCAACCGAAGAACAAGTGTACACCTGCGCAGCCAAAGAACATTTAATATCCAAATATCTGAATGGAGTAACAATTCGTAAAGTAATCTATATTCCAGGAAAATTGCTTAACCTAATAGTGGATTAAGACAAGGAGTCATCGTGCGACAACGCATTCTGACGTTTCTGCTAGGACTAACAGTACTCATTATCTCTGGCTGTGGCTTTCATCTGCGTAGCATTACACAAGTGCCACGGGCAATCGAAAGTCTGATACTAGACAGCCCAAACCCTTATGGACCACTTGAGCGTGCAATTCGCGAACAATTACTTCTAAATGGTATTATCGTCCTCGAAGATAGAGATAATAAGAACGTTCCATCTCTGCGCATTGTTACCACTCAAGAAAGCAAAAATACCATTTCAATCTTTCAGAGCGGTAAAACTGCTGAGTACCAAATGATCATTACGGTACAGGCGCAGATGTTATTCCCTAATCATGATCCACATTCTTTTTTAGTAAAGGCATGCCAGTCATTTTTTGATAACCCGCTCATCGCGTTAGCAAAAGATGCCGAGCAGGAAGTTATTCGTCAGGAAATGCGGGATCGGATTGCACAAGAATTAGTTCGTAAACTTCTAAAGCAATATACAGTAACGGACGCAACCCAGAGGTTAAATTATCCCGCCCCTGAAAAGCGGACAGTGACGTTGTACAATGATCCTAGTGACGTCGTGCAATGATCCGCATTTATCCTGATCAGCTTGCCGCACAGCTTAAAAAAGAACTATCTATGTGTTATTTATTGAGCGGCAACGAACTTCTGATGCTACAGGAAAGTCAAGATTTAATCCGGAAATCCGGAATGCAGCAATTCAGCGAATACCACAATATCTCCGTTAACTCCCATACTGATTGGGACACCGTATTTAGTATTTGTACGACGATGAGTCTATTTTCCAAACGAAAAACATTGCTACTTATGCTCCCAGAAAACTCTATAACGCTGACGGTTGGAGATCAACTAATTAAGCTATATAAAATTTTGCACAACGATATATTGCTGATATTACGCGCCTCCCATTTAACGAAAATAGAGGAAAAGAGCGCTTGGTTTAAAGCATTCACGCCAAAAACTATCTATGTAAATTGTCAATCACCAAAACAAAATCAACTTACCGTCTGGGTTTCCGCTCGTGCTAAACTGATGAATTTGGTATTAGAGAATGCAGCTAATCAGCTTCTGTGTTACTGCTATGAAGGCAATCTAGTAGCACTATCTCAAACGCTAGAAAGGTTATCTCTAATCTATCCTGATGGTAAATTAACTCTACCACGCGTCGAGGAGGCAGTTAGCGATTCCGCTCATTTTACATCACTCCATTGGCTGAATGCTTTACTGGAAGGAAAGATTCAACGTGCATGGCATATTTTGAAACAGATGAGGCGACAGGATGTTGAACTTGCGATCTTACTGCGTACTTTACAGCGCGAATTATTGATGCTAATGACGCTAAAGCGTGGCATGGAATCAATACCGCTACGCACACTTTTCGATCAGTATAAAGTCTGGCAAAATCGCCGTAATTTAATGACCCAAGCAATATGTCGGATATCTTACAAACAGTTGCATCAGGCAATAAAAGAGCTAGCGAATATTGAACTGAGCTTTAAGCAAGACTGCAGTGGGTCTGTTTGGATAGAGCTAGAGGCACTATCAATGTTCATATGCGGGAAGTCCCCTATTGCGAGTTTTATGTATGAATAATAATTTGTTAGATACCACTGCACTACATGCAGTGTTTGGCGGTACCTTTGATCCCATTCATTATGGGCATCTTTGGCCAGTTGAAGCACTAGCTAGAGAAATAAGCCCGAATCGCATCATTTTACTCCCAAATCATGTTCCACCTCATCGCCCAAAGCCCGAAGCTAATGCGCAACAACGACTAAAAATGGTGGAGTTAGCAGTGGCCGGAAAGCCTCTATTTATAGTTGATGATCGAGAACTACATCGCACTACGCCATCTTATACTATCGAAATATTAGAGTCAGTACGCGCAGAACGTGGCATGTCTCCTCCGTTGGCCTTTATTATTGGACAGGACTCGCTGCTAAAATTACATACATGGCACCGCTGGCAATCGCTACTAGAGCTTTGTCATTTACTAGTGCTAGCACGTCCAGGCTATGATAATCATAGTGGTATGCCACAACTTCAGAAGCTTCTCGCTCGTCATCAAGTCACAGACTCTATGCTTCTTAGCCAGCAATCTCACGGGCATATCTACCTAGGTAATACGCCTAAATTAGCAATTTCGGCGACTTCGATCCGTCAGTATCGTCATAAGGGTCTAAACTATGACGATCTCATGCCCCACGCGGTACGGCGCTATATCGAGTTACAGGGTTTATATCGTTAGTGAAAACTACGATATAACAATTGCCGCTGCTTTCAAGTATCGCTTAGAATCTAGTTCACATGTTACTATGGGACTATAAATGAGCACTTTACTCTACTATAACCCATCCGATAGCGACTCAATTTAGAGTAAGAAATATTGCAATGTAAAGTCGCTCTAAAATTTCGTCGTCGATAAAGCCGATGAATTAAAAATTCAAAATTTTGTCGTACTAAATATTAGAAAGAAAGCTATTAACGGCGCTTATTAGAAACACTCTAAAACTTAGTATTACAATAAGATGATTGCTATAGACATAATAGTAGCAATACCACAATACTATGATTTTTTAGTTAATAAGGGCTGGCTTCCCGTACATCAAGATACGGCAGAATAGCACTAGTCTCTCTCCCTGTTGATACTACAACGAATATCTCAGTAGGCGTTCTATGGCAGAAATCTCTGCTATATTTAAGATATTTATTACGACACATTACGTTTATCGCTGCGAAAAATCAGTTATTAATGTGAAAAAGTGCAAACAGCGGGATGAAAATAAAACGTAACTCTTTTCATGACTATACAGCTGAATCTACCCTGTTTGTACGCCGTGCCCTGGTCGCGTTTTTGGCTGTCTTAGTTTTGAGCGCCATCCTAGTCACTAATCTATGTCATTTGCAAATTGTTCATTATGAAGATTACCATACCCGATCTAATGAAAATCGGATTAAACTAGTACCTATCACTCCTAATCGTGGTGCGATCTATGATCGTAATGGCACTCCGTTAGCACTTAACCGTACCGTTTATCAGCTACAGCTCATGCCAGAAAAAGTCAATAACCTAAAAGCCACGCTACAAGCGCTACGCCCGGTAATTGATTTAACAGATGCTGAAATCACTAATTTTGAAAAAAAACGTAAACGCTCACGACGTTTTGTCTCTATTCCTCTGAAAACAACACTGAATGAAGTACAGCTCGCTCGCTTTGCAGTCAATCAATTTCGCTTCCATGGCGTGGAAGTAAAAGCTTGCCAGCGTCGGTATTATCCCTATGGTTCTGCATTTACACACGTTATTGGTTACGTATCTAAGATTAACGATCGTGATATTGCTCAGTTGCATAAAGACGGTAAATTGGCTAATTATGCTGACACCCACGATATCGGAAAAGTGGGCATTGAACGCTACTATGAAAATACATTACACGGTAAGACTGGTTTTGAGAAAGTCGAAGTCAATAATCGTGGCAGGGTAATTCGCCAATTACACGAGCAGATGCCTTCTGCCGGCCAAGATGTTTACTTAACGCTGGATCTCGACCTACAGCGCTATATTGCGCATTTAGTCCTAGGCAGCCGGGCTGCAGTAGTGGTGAGCGATCCTCAGACTGGTAGTATTCTAGCAATGGTCTCCAGCCCTAGCTACGATGCAAACTTATTTGTCGATGGGATTTCACATAAGGATTATCAAAAGCTTCTAAATGATTCAAACTATCCCTTGATGAATCGCGCTACTCAAGGATTATATCCGCCAGCATCAACAGTTAAGCCCTATATCGCAATTTCAGCACTCACTACTGGCGTGATCACTAAAAATACAGTTATATTCGATCCCGGATGGTGGCAGTTTCCAGGTTCAGGAAAACGATTCCGAGACTGGAAAAAATGGGGGCACGGCCAATTGAATGTTACCAAAGCGCTAGAGGAATCCGCAGATACTTTTTTCTATCAAGTCGCATATGATATGGGCATCGATCGCTTGTCAAGCTGGCTCAGAAAATTCGGTTATGGCCAATATACCGGAATCGATCTTTCCGAAGAACGCTCCGGATTAATGCCAACTTATGAATGGAAACTCAAGCGCTATAAAAAACCTTGGTATCAGGGTGATACTATTCCAGTAGGAATAGGTCAAGGCTACTGGACGGCTACGCCAATCCAAATGTCTAAGGCTCTCAACATTCTAATTAACGATGGCAATATCAAAACGCCACATTTGCTACAAAGTACTAGAATAAATGGTGCGCTAGTGCCTTTTCATCAGAAAGAGACTACGAAGATCTATGATATTAACTCGGGATTTTGGGAAATTGTTAAAGATGGCATGTATGGTGTTGCTAATCGTCCGAATGGTACGGCCCGTCATTATTTCGCAGATGCACCTTACCGAGCGGCCGTAAAGTCAGGTACAGCACAAATATTTGGTTACGAAACCTACAACGCACATAAACTTCCAGAACACCTCCGTGATCATAAACTGATGACCGCCTTTGCGCCCTATAATAATCCTAAGGTATCAGTCGCTATAATTTTAGAAAATGGTGGCACTAGCGTAGCGATCGGGACAATTACTCGTCAGATTTTCGATTATATTCTTCTAGGTAATAAGAATACACATTGGTCTAGCGAGGACTTACTTCAGACTAGGGTAACATACCATGAGGAAGATACAGCATGATTCTGAGTCAGAATAAAAGATCGATCTGGGCTAAAATTCACATCGATCCTACGTTATTGCTGCTTATCATTGCTTTGCTTATTTATAGCACTCTAGTGATGTGGAGCGCCAGCGGTCAGAATATTGGAATGATAGAACGCAAGATTAGTCAAATCATTATCGGGCTTATTATTTTGGGCGTGATGGCGCAGATCCAGCCACGATCGTATGAAAATTGGGCGCCTTATTTATATGTTACTTGTGTGATTCTACTCGTATTAGTAGATATTTTTGGTCAAATTAGTAAGGGCGCACAACGTTGGCTAGATCTTGGTCTTGTACGTTTTCAGCCCTCAGAAGTTGCTAAAATTGCCGTACCTCTTATGGTAGCACGCTTTATGCATCGTAATGTATGCCCACCTTCTCTGACAAATACCGGTATCGCACTGAGTCTGATCTTTTTTCCTGCCTTACTGGTCGGCGCTCAACCGGATTTGGGTACCTCAATTCTAATCGCCACGTCTGGCCTGTTCGTGCTATTCTTATCCGGTATAAGCTGGAAGCTAATCACTATCGCCTGCTTACTTCTAGGGTGTTTTATCCCAGTTTTATGGTTTTTTTTAATGCACGACTATCAGCGCAATCGTATCATGATGCTACTAGATCCAGAACGTGATCCTCTTGGCGCCGGCTATCATATTATTCAATCGAAAATAGCTATTGGATCTGGTGGAGTATTAGGAAAGGGTTGGTTACACGGCACCCAATCACAGCTGGAATTTCTTCCAGAGCGCCACACTGACTTTATTTTTGCAGTATTAGCTGAGGAGCTCGGATTAATTGGAGTACTAATACTGCTAATACTATACCTATTGTTAATTATGCGGGGACTGATGATTGCTGCAAGAGCAAAAACTACTTTCGGTCGAGTAATCGTCGGTAGTCTGATGCTTATTCTTTTTGTTTATGTATTTGTCAATATTGGTATGGTCAGTGGCATCGTACCCGTAGTCGGCGTGCCTCTCCCTCTAGTAAGCTACGGAGGTTCAGCTTTAATTGTTTTGATGGCAGGGTTCGGAATTATTATGTCAATCCATACACACAGGAAAATGTTGTCTAAAATTTTATAAAATAGCGAGTAACGCATAAGTAATACTATTCAGCCGGTATAGCTCTGATGGTGCTGTGTTCTTTAGGCACTAATTTCGCCCCAAAAAGCAGAAAGTACTGTGAAATCTTTATCTAAAGTCAGTAATGAAAATTAGATAAGGCGCCAGGAAAAATATAATTATTCTAGCCACAATGAATCATAGAACTACAATAGTAGTCCGATTTGTTACACCTTAAAAGGCATAGACAATTTTATAAAATTGTGTTGATATGGCGCACGGAATGTATTGTAATACAAGGATCTTTAGCCCATTGTGGTCAACAACAGAAACTACGGGTAGACATTTGTACTGATCAAAAGAGTTAGCTCTTAATCCCCGATGACGCTCTATTAAGTTTACAGTCATTTAATTCCCGAATACAGGTAACCATCAAAGCTTATAATATATCTAATGAATCTCCAATTTTATATTGCGATGCTAGTAATATGGGTCTATACTTTAGAAGTTATTTAAATTTATTTAATAAGAAGATGATGAAATAATCTTCAGCGCTTTCCCAATACTACATGCCATTATTCTATTCTCAATACTGTCCAAGTCAACATCAACACCTAGTTTAACACTAAAGAAGGGTTAAAAATTTGCGACAACCGACATAATATTTATTATACGGATTAACATATTAGTATATGATACGAAGTAATAAAACTACAAAAATATTTATTTATCGAAGCATAGTAAAATATTTTCATAAATTTTCTACTGAAATACTTAAATGAAATAAAAAAGAGTCAGGACATTATAATTTATTTATAGTGCATAACTACTTTAATTTATATTAACTAACTGTAAAATCTACTATGATCAATAAAAAATTTTATAATGATAGATTAAGCTTCGTTCTAATAGTTTACGAATATTAGAAATAAATAAATTAAATCTTATAGGCATACTAATACTGAAGATTAATACAAATATTCTATAATCTCATTTATTTTTTATAAGTCTGATTTCTCAGGATTAATAAAAATTTACTCATGATAAAACCGTTAAATTTATAAAATATTTTATATAGTGCTATGGATAGCAGATTATATTTTTAATTCGGGCCTATTTGTTATATCGGATATAAAATGTTAAGTTAATTAAATTCTTTATTTTAATTATTTATTTATGATCATAAGAATAATAAATTTTAATAAGAGTCGCTATTATGAAAGTTAAATAAATTAACTTTTTAGAATATTTTAATAATTTATTAAATAAATTTTTAAAAATACAACTATATCCATATGATCATAAAAATAGCAAGATTTTATAAATAGATAATTAGTTTAATAAAAAGAAAAACTAATTAATTAAATGTTATTAACATATTGCATATTATACTAATTTTTATTCATTCTAGTCCTTAATCAAAGTAAGCCCATAAATTTTATTTTTATTTTTATTTTTATGTTATAAAACTAGCTCTTAAAATATTTTAAAAATTTTATAAAATTAGCGTACTAAACAGCATAAAATACCCCGTAATATAGAATTATATTAAAACCAGTGTTAGCATTCATATCTCTAATCTTTATATCATGTTAATTCCCATCTCTCTATATTTTCAAATATATTAGGCTATAATAGACGGTACGAATTTTTATAAAAAACATAAACTAGACTAATTATCAATAGCATAGATCTAAAAAATAATATTTTTATATACGATGTCTAATCCATAAGTTAATAATAACTAATACATTAACAACAATCAGTATAAGATAAGCTATAATACCTTTGAATAAAATAAATAGAGAGCAATACATTCTCGTCATCTAAACCATAATGTTTTGATATGCTCATATTCCCTAACTAAATAATATTTATTTATACTTAAAAAGTATATGTAAGATGATAGTTCTCTATGAAGAGAGCTATCGAGATGAATGACATCAAAGAAAAATTCAAAAATTTGTTGGTTTTATGAATAAGAAGAAAAAAGATCAGTAGTATGATCGAAATAAAATAGATACGGAATAATCTAATTAGAGAAATAGATTCATTAACGTACCTGCACCTTGAAGTGCGCCACTTACCATTAGAAAAACTTTATACAAGATGTCGAAAACCGATCTATGGCAAACAAGGAACCACGTAGAATTAAATATTGAGCATTACCGATGACTTTCCGTGATGTATAAAAGATGTTCAAGTTAGCTATCGTTTCTGATCAACATCTCGCAAACCGGATCGACACGACATTAAAGACGTCTGTAATAAGTTTTATAGATAGCACAGATCAAATATTGCCTAGAAGCTTATTTACCATTAGTATTTTATACTAGATTATAGAATAGTAAGTTGCTTTAAGATCTCTTCCACGCCTAGTTTCATAGAAAATCTTTACTTTATGCTCTTGAGAAGTAGTAAGAAGATGAGCAAAAATTTAACGTTCGATTAAAAGATCGAATCCTCTTCTAGGATAAAAGTGAATAAACATGATCAGCATCCGAGAAGTAATAGATGAATGTATAGGTAATAAAAAACAAAGTAGTCGCTTATTAATGCGCTTACATAGTGAGTTCTTTAATAGAGAGTCTTTTAATAAAAAAGATTCTCGAAGCCTAAGATGTGATACGAAATACGACCCATCAAAACTCTTATATAGTACTCACCTTATTAACATTAACCCAATCACTCAAATAGAATTAAAAGAACCATAGCTAGAACCGATATAATTATGCATAAATGAACGCAGATAGAATTCGTCAGGAAATACTATAATAAAGAAAAAATAACAATGATCTCCATAAAAAAGCCTAAGCCGTTAGAGTTACTAAAAAAGCCCAACTGGATAAAAATCAAGCTGGTCACCGACTTCACCCGCATTCAGAGTATTAAAGATGCCATGCGTAAACATGGTTTACATTCGATATGTGAGGAGGCTTCCTGCCCAAACCTACCCGAATGCTTTAATCGAGGGACGGCAACATTTATGATCTTAGGTGCCGTCTGCACCCGACGCTGTCCATTTTGTGATGTGACCCATGGTCGCCCGCTAATTCCCGATATCAACGAACCTAAAAAATTAGCGAATACTATTTCTGATATGAATTTACGCTATGTGGTGATAACTTCAGCTAATCGCGACGATCTGCGTGATGGGGGCGCTCAACATTATGCTGACTGTATAACGACTATCCGTACTAAAAATCCTTCTATCAAGATCGAAACGTTAGTACCCGATTTTCGTGGACGCATGGACTGTGCTTTAAAGATTCTCATTAAAACGCCCCCAGACGTATTTAACCACAACCTAGAGAGTGTGCCACGCATTTATCGCCAGGTTCGCCCCGGTGCCAGCTATATATCATCACTGAAACTACTAGAGCGTTTTAAAAAAGCAAAACCGAGCATCCCCACAAAATCTGGTCTAATCCTTGGTTTAGGAGAAACTAATACCGAAATTATTAAAGTAATGCGTGATCTAATTCACCACGGGGTTACTATGCTGACGCTTGGACAATATCTTCAACCAAGCCGTCAACACATTCCGGTTCAGCGCTACATCAGTCCGGAAGAATTCAGTGTAATGCAAGAAGAGGCTATGTCTATGGGTTTCACTCATGCCTACTGCGGACCTCTTGTTCGCTCGTCTTATCATGCCGATTTACAATCTAAAGAGTTATTAGTGTAGTAAGATCCAGAAAATTTTACCCTGACATTAGAGAAAAACATAATCGGGTCAGTGTAGTCAATAGACTGATTCAGATATAAAATATCTGAATCAGTATTAGCGCCACATTATCTAATGTCAGAATAGCGTTTTACATTGAGCACCTAGGTCTATGAAATCTGCGTTATATTTTAACCCAGTTCTCTGTCCTTCAAGCCAAGATAGTATCGAATTTTTAGGTAAAGCTTTAAATATGCAGCATGTCCGATGGCAAAGAAATTTTTATAAAAAAGCATGCAATACATCTAACACGATATGTAGAACTAGATCGGACCAGAACGAAATGGCTTATCTATTTTTAGAAAAAACCCTCGGCTTGCCCAGAGAACATTACAGGCGCTTTTTTAAAATAAGTTAATAGATCAAATAAGTAATATGGCTAAATTAAAATTTTAGATAAAAAATAAAAAGGCGACCTTGATTTAAAATCAAAGTAAAATAATTTAATATCTTTTCGGTTAAAATATTCTAATCAGGTATAGTAAAAATACTACTTTCTATTCGTTATTATAAAAGATAACAGTAGACATCAAAAAAGAGACGCGTTCTTTATAAAGAGCGTCAAAACCGTCTATGAAGCACTTATCAGCAACAGAACTCTGTGTCAATCGGAAATTCCAGAAGCATCTAGTATTAATTTTCACCCACTATTTTAAATAGTATTGAATCATTCCTAAATATAGCCCAGTTTATTGCTCACAAAGCAGTCGGGACATTTGATACTAGCCCACTAAGTATTTAGCTGCCCCTCAGAGAGAGCGCAGCCACCTAATAATGAAGATCTAAAACAAGATCTTAATACTAACAATACTTTTGTTAATGGTACTTGATCCTGTAAAGCAATAAGGGAAAGAGCATACGACTCTTTAATTGCGCATTAATTGCGCACAACCCGACTTTTGACAGTGTGAAAGTCATTTTGATTGCTATGAAGCAATGTAGTAATGTTTAAAAGGATTAAAATGGTAAACATTAAGTTATTGGGTAAGCTTTTTTAGCTTACGGTTTGTAATATCTAGAAAGCTATCACAGGTTATAAGAGTAAGTCAGCAATTAAGTAGTTGCCTCTTTCTATATAATGATAAAAAGATATAGCCTTACTAATTTAATATTCAATAAGCTTTTAGTCTTACAAGATACAAACCTTTTTGAGATAAACATCTAAGGGTGGCAAAGATGATAGGCGGTAAAACGAGCGTTTATAAGCGCGAAGAGGTTCGGGCATATTACTTTCCCATGTTAATTTATTCTTCTATCGTCTATAAACCTAAGCTCTCAGGTTTAGCATGACAACTAATTATATTTTTGTAACTGGCGGCGTTGTGTCTTCTCTAGGCAAGGGGATGGCCGCTGCATCCCTAGCGGCCATCCTTGAAGCACGCGGCCTCAAAGTGACTATAATAAAGCTCGATCCCTATATTAACGTTGATCCAGGTACCATGAGCCCTATTCAGCACGGGGAAGTATTTGTGACTGAAGATGGTGCAGAAACAGATCTAGATTTAGGCCACTATGAGCGCTTTATCCGAACCAAAATGTCGCGTCTTAATAATTTCACTACTGGACGGATTTACTCCGACGTTCTAAGAAAAGAACGTCGTGGTGATTATTTGGGTGCTACAGTACAAGTTATCCCCCATATTACCAACGCCATTAAAGATCGTATTCTGGAAGGCGGTGATGGCCATGATGTAGTATTAGTAGAAGTTGGTGGTACTGTTGGAGACATTGAATCACTTCCGTTCCTTGAAGCTATTCGACAAATGGCCGTAGAAGTTGGCCGCGAGCACACCCTTTACATGCATTTAACACTAGTACCTTATATAGCAGCGGCAGGTGAAGTGAAAACAAAACCGACACAGCATTCGGTTAAGGAATTGCTTTCGATTGGTATTCAGCCAGACATACTCATTTGTCGTTCTGATCGCACTGTTCCTGATCATGAACGTGCGAAAATCGCACTTTTCTGCAATGTTCAGGAAAAAGCAGTTATCTCTCTTAAAGACCTTGATTCTATTTATAAAATTTTAGGTCTATTACAATCCCAAGGATTAGATGATTATATTTGTAAACGATTTAAACTGAATGTTCCAGAAGCAAACCTAGCAGAGTGGGACCAGGTAATCTATGAGGAAGCTAATCCAAACGGTGAGGTAACCGTGGGAATGGTTGGAAAATATGTAGAGCTTCCAGATGCCTATAAATCAGTAATTGAAGCATTAAAGCATGGCGGACTAAAAAAACGCTTAACCGTACATACAAGACTAATTGACTCACAAGATGTAGAGAATCGAGGCGTAGAAGTATTAAAAGGACTAAATGCGATCCTTATACCAGGAGGATTTGGTTATCGCGGCGTAGAAGGTATGATTACGGCTGTGCGTTATGCACGAGAAAATGCGATTCCTTACTTGGGCATCTGTCTGGGGATGCATGTAGCTTTAATGGAATTTGCCCGTAATATGGTGGGTATGGAAAACGCCAACTCAACTGAATTTTCGCCAAACTGTAAATATCCGGTAGTTGCATTGATCACTGAATGGCGCGATGAACATGGTAACATTGAAGTACGTACCGAAACGAGCGATTTAGGGGGCACGATGCGTGTGGGGGGGCAGCCGTGCCATCTGGCAGAAAATAGTTTAGGGCGCCAGATTTATGGGGAACCCACCATAGTTGAACGCCATCGTCATCGCTATGAAGTTAACAACATGCTACTAAAGCAGATCGAAGCCGCTGGACTTCGCGTAGCCGGTCTTTCTGCTGATAATAAATTAGTTGAGCTTATAGAATTACCGAATCATCCTTGGTTTGTAGCCTGTCAATTCCATCCAGAATTTACTTCAACACCGCGCGATGGACACCCGCTTTTCTCTGGGTTTATTAAGGCTGCTAGTGAGCATCAGAAGCGCCAGATGCAGTAGATTTATAAGCACAAAAAAAGGGGGTTATCGAATCGCGAGAAATAGCTAACATCTACTTCGTATTTTAATTTAACTTATACTGAGAAACCCTAATGTCCAAAATTATTAAAGTAATTGCTCGTGAAATTATTGATTCCCGTGGTAATCCAACTGTTGAATCAGAAGTACATCTAGAAGGCGGCTTTATAGGTCTAGCTTCAGTACCTTCAGGAGCCTCCACTGGTTCGCGTGAGGCTCTGGAATTACGCGATCGTGACAAATCTCGTTTCTTGGGTAAAGGTGTACTTAAAGCCATCGATGCAATACATGGTCCTATTGCTCAAGCTCTTCTATATAAAGATGCTAAGGATCAGGCAAGTGTTGATGGGATCATGATTGATTTGGATGGTACTGATAACAAATCTCAATTTGGCGCGAATGCTATTTTAGCCGTCTCCTTAGCTGTCGCTAAGGCTGCCGCCGCTTCAAAAGGTATAGCGTTATACGAGCATATCGCTGAGTTAAATGGCACACCCGGTAAATTCTCTATGCCATTGCCGATGATGAATATCATTAACGGAGGAGAGCATGCAGATAACAACGTTGATATTCAAGAATTTATGATTCAACCAGTTGGGGCAAAAACCCTAAAAGAAGCAGTTCGTATCGGTAGTGAAGTCTTCCATAACTTAGCACATATACTGCGAGAAAAAGGCATGAGCACATCAGTGGGCGATGAAGGTGGGTATGCTCCAAATCTCAGCTCTAACTCTGAAGCATTAATGGTTATCTCCGAAGCGGTGACAATATCGGGTTATAAATTAGGAAAAGATGTAACCTTAGCGATAGACTGTGCGGCATCGGTGTTTTATAAAAATGGTAAATATATTCTGGCTAGTGAAGGTAATAAATCTTTTACCTCTAAAGAGTTCACGCACTTTCTGGAGGACTTAACTCAACAGTATCCAATCGTATCAATTGAAGATGGATTAGACGAGTCCGATTGGGATGGATTTGCTTATCAAACTAAAGTTTTAGGTTCTAAAATTCAGCTAGTAGGTGATGACTTATTTGTGACTAATACTAAAATTCTAGAAAAAGGTATTAAAGCAGGGATTAATAATTCTATTTTAATTAAATTAAATCAGATTGGTTCTCTAACGGAAACCTTAGCCGCGATCAGCATGGCAAAAAATGCAGGCTACACTGCAGTAATCTCTCATCGTTCAGGTGAAACCGAAGATACTAGTATCGCTGACCTCGCGGTAGGCACCGCAGCAGGTCAGATAAAGGCGGGCTCCATGAGTCGATCTGATCGCGTTTCCAAGTATAACCAATTAATCCGTATAGAAGAAACACTTGGAGATAATGCTTCCTTCATTGGACTAAAAGAAGTCAAAAACCAGTAGTTGCCACCTGATTAACAGATCAATATAAAATCTTATTAAATTAATAAGACTCTAGTCAGTTAAACTCTAGAGAGAGCAATATATATCTAAATACGGCGATCATAGAATAATTACTTAGTGCGGAGTAGTAGATCGGGGAAGGATTATTTTGCATGAAACGGAGAAAGCTAACCCCTCCGATCACGTTACACTAGTTCCCGAGCTATTAATTGAAGGTAAGAGCCCTAAAAATCTCAATAAGAAATATGGTGTAAATAAAAAATCAGTAACTCGAGGACAAATACGCAGGATCTTATTTTATCAAGATCACCCCATTACGAGGTGAGCAGCTATAGTATTTTAAATACCTGATATGCTCAATAAAAACTTGGGGCGCTCGATATTGGGCGCCCGCTTATATCCTCAAATATAAGAATCTTACATATAACCTGACTATTTTTGACCTAATAGCTGTGCTGGATCGATTTGACAAGCTCGATTAGCAGGATACCAAGTAACAATAAAAGTTAGAATCATCACTACCGAGAGCACCATCATCATATCTAAAAAAAGCAGTTCAGAAGGAAGAAAGTCAATGAAGTAAATGTCGCCTGAGAGAAATGGGCGCCCGAGTAACTTTTCTACACCTTTTATGATAGTAGTGAGTTTTAGTGAAAGAGTTGCCCCTATTGCTATACCAATTAGACCCCCAATTAATCCGGAGAGTATACCATACCATATAAAAATAGCACTAATGAAGCTGTCTTTTGCACCTAAAGTGCGCAGTACGGCAATATCGGTGCTTTTATCTTCTACCACTATTATTAGCGTGGAAATGATATTAAAGCAGGCTACGGCAATGACTAGGAACATAGCTAAATACATAATAGCACGAATCATCTGAATATCCCGGTACATATAACCATAAGTTTCAATCCAGCTCCTCGTATAGACGTAAGTATTAGTTGCTTCGCCAGCATCACGTACTAGCTTATTGGCATCGAATATTTCGTCCACTTTAATAGCAATACCAGTGATGCTATCACCGATGTCGAGATACTGTTGGGCGTCCCTCAACGGAAGTAATGCAAGACTGTGATCTAATTGACCGCTAAGTTGAAGAATACCAGTTACGTGGAGTCGAAGATATTTTGGTTGAATTAATTTTAATCCAGGATCCTTGTTGGGGATCATCGCTGTGAGATAGCTACCCACTTTAACACCTAAACTATCTGCTGCTCCTTTACCTAAGATTAATTGATGCTCCCCGGCTTTGAAGTTCATCCAGGCACTTCTGTTCTGTACAAAATGCGACCAGGGGCTAAGCTGGTCCTCTTGTGTTAGACTTACCCCCCTGACCTGCACTGCATGCAGGTGCAGGTCATTTTCCATCAAAGCAATAAAATTAACATAGGGTTCTGCAGCTAAGATTCCAGGGATACCCTGTATTAGAGGAAGCATAGATGCCCACCCTTTTAGGGGTTGGCTGACCGCTTCAATCTCACCATGAGGAACTACTGCAAGAATACGATTTTTCAATTCACGTTCAAATCCATTTAGCACGCTTAATCCAACTACGAGTACTGCTACCCCTAGGGTAATGCCCATGACGGAAATAACCGAAATAAATGAAATGATACCCTCGCGCCTACTGGAACGCATAAAGCGCATCGCCGTCCGTAAGGAGAGTACTAGACTTTCCATTATTGAATTTTTAATAAAGGTGATGGCGTATGAAGATCGCCGTCTATGATTTCTAGTTGATAATCGAGGCGTTTAGATAAATATAAGTCGTGCGTCGCGACTAAAAACCCCGTTCCGTAGCACACATTCAGCTTGCTTAACAAATCGAAAATGTTAGCTGCGCTCCCTGTATCTAAATTACCGGTTGGCTCGTCTGCCAGTACCAGCGCTGGATTATGGACTACGGAACGGGCGATTGCCACTCGCTGCTTTTCGCCTCCCGAAAGCTGAGAAGGACGGTGGTTACTCCGATTCTGAAGCCCAACCTCTTCTAGGATCTCCATCGCTTTCTTCTTAGCTAAATTTGTATGAGTTCCCCCGATTAGTAGAGGCATAGCGACATTCTCTAATGCAGTAAAGTCCATCAAAAGATGATGAAATTGATAGATAAACCCGATCAGACGATTTCGAAGTTTCGCTTTAGCTGATGAAGAAATGCTATTTAACGATAGACCTTTGAAGATCACTGTACCAGAATTTGGTGAATCTAACCCACCAAGAAGTTGTAGAAAAGTGCTTTTACCGGAGCCTGAATTACCGATGATTGCAATCATCTCTCCAGTCTGCATAGTAAAATTAACATTACGGAGCACGTTGATGTGCACACTCCCGTCTTGGTAGCTCTTACATAAATTCTTGCACTGAAGAAGATAATTTTTACTCATGGCGTAAAGCTTCAGTAGGTTGTATGACAGCTGCGCGCCATGAAGGATACAGTGTAGAGATTAAAGACACTATGATCGCTGTAACAACAATAATCGTCACTTGTAGTATATTAACCGATACTGGAAGTGAAGCTCTATCAATCAATGTGCCAAAAACTAAAATTAAGTTGTTCACGTTAGTGACTAGTAGCACACCAAGCAGGGCGCCTATCAGTGAACCTACTATGCCAGCGCTAGCGCCCTGTATTACAAATACTGTCATAATCTGAACTCGAGTGAACCCTTGAGTTTTAAGAATCGCCACTTCGCTCCGTTTATCCATCACTAATAGGCCTAGAGAGGTAATAATATTGAATGCGGCGACGAGAACGATAAGGCTAAGCAGCAATGCCATAATATTTTTCTCCATATGTACAGCTTGAAATAGTGTTCCCTTTCGCTCACGCCAGTCTTTCCATTCGCTCCCTTGCGGCAATTTCTGATGACTAAAGATATCAACCATCAGTGGTTTCTGTAAAAATAGACGCCAGCCCGTGATATTTCCAACTGGATAGCGCATCAGCCGTGACGCGTCATTTTGATTGACGAGAAACTGATAACCATCTACTTCGGTGTTAGTATAGAAGGTTCCGATAACGGTAAAGATCCGTTCACTGGGCATACGACCAATGGGCGTCAAACGAATAACGCCTGGTACTATTAATCGGAGTAAATCGCCGCACTTGACGCCAAGATTTTTGGCCAACTGCTCACCAAGAATAATATTGTAGTTGCTCGCTTGTAGTTGGTGTTGTTTAATATTCACCAGATAAGGAGTTAAAGGATCGACTTCATCCGGACTGACACCAAGCATTACGCCAATTGCTATGCTACGGGCGCTTTGCAGAACGACATCTCCGGTACTTAATGATGTGACATAACGCACGCCGCTTAAGGACTTAGCGGTGAAACTAGTTAGCGTATTGGGATTAATCGACCCCTCTTTTCCAGTAATGAGTGCCTGTGGCACTAATCCTAGGATCTTGTGCTCCAGGTCTTTCTCAAAACCGTTCATTACTGAAAGCACAGTAACTAACGCCATCACTCCTAGGGTGATACCCATAGAAGGTAGCCATGAAATGAATCGTCTTAGAGGGCATGCGGAACCTCCACGTATATAGCGGAGACCGATAAATAAGATAACGGGCTGATACATAAAATCTGATTTTCGCCATAATGCAAGCAATACAATGATCGTGAATCAAAAGATTTTTATTATTTAAGGACAGTTAAACGACATTTTATTATATCAAATCGCTCCGACATGCTAGACGGAGATGGGATCACCCTGAGTAAGAAAAAGCTTCGCCGTTAAATAGTTAAATTTTATATTTAAAATTTCCCATATCGCTTTTAGTTGTTTCGGTCTTTTAACTACGGGTCTACTATATCTCAAAGTTAAATATTTTTTAGTAATTATTACTAGATAGCAATCTTACAGGATGATTAAAGATAACTGAATGAGTATTTCTAATAACTGCATCTATTCTTCATCCCGAGCCTATTCTATTCCTGAACGCCCCGGAGATCTTAGGCGACTAGGTCAACTATGCGGTTCGGGTTTTGCCATAGAATGCGCCGATATTATTGAACGCCACAATGGTCTAGTGGTACTGATAGCGTCAGATATGCGGAGCACTCTACGGCTACGCGAGGAAATTTGTCAGTTTACTACTCAAAGAATAAACACCCTATCAGGGTGGGAAACACTACCTTATGAGAATCTATCTCCTCATCAACAGACCATTTCTGCCCGATTATTTAGTTTATATCATCTTCCTACTATTGCACGCGGAGCGATGATTTTATCGGTTAATACCATAATGCAACGCGTCTGTCCGCACGAATTTCTACATAGTTACACATTTATACTGAAAAAAGGCCAGTGCATGTCATGTGATAACTTGCACGGTCGACTAGAGCAATCCGGCTATCGTAACGTTGCGCAAGTGATGGCACATGGCGAATTCTCTATACGCGGCGTCCTGATAGATCTCTATCCTATGGGTAGTTTAGAGCCTTACCGCATTGATTTATCTGGTGATGAAATAAATAGTTTGCGCACCTTCGATGTTGATAGCCAACTTACGATGAGCGAAGTTAACACAATTTATTTGTTGCCAGTCCATGAATTCCCAACTAACAAAAGCGCCATTGAGCTATTTCGCATTCAGTGGAGAAAACAGTTTGATGTACACCGTGATCCTGAGAGTGTTTACCAACAGGTCAGCAGGGGTATATGGCCAGGTGGTATCGAATACTGGCACCCACTATTCTTTAGGCAGCCGCTACCATCACTTTTTAGTTACTTACCTCCCAAGACTTTAATTATCAACATCGGTAATCTTGAGAGCGCTGCCATGCGGATATGGAAAAGTATTAACCATCGTTACGAAATCAGACGGACCGATCCGATGCGTCCGGTTATAAAACCAGATGCATTATGGCTACAAGTCGATACGTTATTCAATAAACTAAAAGACTGGCCACGTATAATATTAGAAACCAAAGTATTACCTGATCAGGAAGGTCATACAAATCTGGGTTATTTAGCACTACCTAATTTAGTGATACAGTCTCAAAAGACACGACCTCTAGATAACCTGAATTGTTTTATCACAAATTTTAGCGGCACTGTAATTTTCTCAGTCGAGAGCCAAGGTCGGCTTGATACACTATATAATCTACTTAGCAGAATTAAGATTTCTGCCCTTTTGATACAGCATCTCAATGAGGCGCATGCATCAGGCTGTTACGTGATGATCGGCGCGTGCGAACGCGGTTTCCTAGATAGGATACGCAGTCGAGCTCTAATCTGCGAAAGTGATTTATTAGGAACACAAGTCATCCGACGACATCCAGATAAGCGATCTGCTGTCAATGCCAGCGTTCTAATCCGAAATTTTTCGGAGCTACATCCCGAACAACTAGTAGTGCATCTTGACCATGGTATTGGGCGTTATACCGGTCTTACAACGCTGGAGATTGGGGGTGTTAAGGCAGAGTATATGACTCTTTCATACGCTGGTGAAGACAAGCTATACGTACCAATTTCTTCGTTACATCTAATCAGCCGCTATTCTGGAGGTATGGAGGAAAATACTCCTTTGCATAAATTGGGGGGAGACGCCTGGCCTCGGGCAAAACAGAGAGCCGTGGAGAGGCTACGTGATGTGGCGGCCGAGCTCCTAGATGTCTATGCCCAGCGTGCCTCTAAATCTGGCTTCTCTTTCAAGTATAATCGAAAGCAGTATCAGATGTTCTGCCGAACTTTCCCATTCGAGACCACGCCTGATCAGCAGAAAGCGATTAATGAAGTTCTAGCCGACATGTGTGAGCCATTGACTATGGATCGTCTTGTATGCGGTGATGTGGGCTTTGGAAAAACAGAAGTGGCAATGCGCGCCGCTTTCCTTGCGGTAGGCAATGACAAACAGGTAGCGGTGCTAGTGCCAACCACGCTTTTAGCACAGCAGCACTTCGATAGCTTTCGTGATAGGTTCGCCACTTGGGCAATTCGTATTGAGATGATGTCACGATTTCGTAGCGCAAAAGAACAGAGTCAAATATTTGATGACGTGGCTACGGGTAAGATTGATATCATCATTGGCACTCACAAGCTATTACAAAATAATTTACACTGGAAAGATTTAGGTTTGCTAATCGTTGATGAAGAACATCGATTTGGCATGCGTCATAAAGAGCGTATTAAAGCGATGTGTCCGGACGTAGACATCCTCACCCTGACTGCCACTCCTATTCCACGCACGCTAAATATGGCAATGAACGGAATACGCGATTTATCTATTATCACCACTCCTCCCGCACGTCGCCTAGCCGTAAAAACTTTCGTGCTCGAATATAATACATTAGTAGTGCGCGAGGCGATCCTTCGTGAGGTGATGCGCGGCGGGCAAGTTTATTATCTGCATAATAATGTAGAAGGGATAGAAAAAACGGCACAAAAACTAGCCGAGCTAGTTCCAGAAGCGCGTATAATTATTGGTCATGGCCAGATGCGTGAACGTGATTTAGAGCAAGTGATCAATGACTTTCATCATCAACGATTCAACGTGTTAGTTTGTAGCACTATTATCGAAACCGGCATTGATATTGCAAATGCTAATACTATTATTATTGAACGTGCAGATCGCTTTGGTTTAGCGCAATTGCATCAATTAAGAGGTCGTGTCGGCCGCTCACATCATCAAGCTTATGCTTATCTTATGACGCCCAACCGCCAAGTTATGAAGGCTGACGCACAAAATAGAGTAGCAGCCATTGCTTCACTAGAGGATCTCGGCTCTGGCTTTGCATTAGCCACTCATGACCTAGAAATTCGTGGAGCTGGTGAACTATTAGGAGCAGATCAGAGCGGCCAAATAGCCGCAATCGGCTCTTCTTTGTATATGGAATTATTAGAAAGTACAGTTAAAGCATTAAAAAATGGTCGGGAACCTTCTCTTAAAGAACTCATTAGTAGCCATCCAGAGATAGAATTACGCATACCCTCCCTGATACCAGAAGATTTTATTCCAGACGTCAACGTCCGTTTATCATTTTATAAACGCATTGCTAGCACTAAAAGTAGTGAGGATTTAGAAGAGATAAGAGTAGAGCTAATTGACCGATTTGGAATGCCCCCTGCACCGGTATTAAATCTTATAAAAATTACAGCACTAAGACAATACGCCCAAATTCTAGGAGTCAAACGCATCGATAGCAACGCATGCGGTGGATTGATCGAATTCGGTGACAATAACTCCGTCGACTTAAATTACGTAATTACGTTATTGAGAAACAGTTCAAAGTCGTATCGTCTTGAAGGAAAAAGAAAGTTGAGATTTATGCTCGATTTGAGCGATCGTACGGTACGACTAGAATTTATAGAAAACCTTCTGAATAGCTTCTTAGCGGAAAGATTAATTTCATCAGTTTAATTAATGCTTCTCCATATTTCGAAGAAATATGTATTGATCAATAACAATAAATAGACGATAGCTTAGCTGATCTCTTCTTTCTTCGAGCTACCGATTTCGAAGGAGCTACTCGAATAAATAAAATACTGAGTATTGATCAAGCTGAAAATATTATATAAAACAGAATAAAAAAAGAGCAATTTATAAGAAAGGTTATGCTAAATCTGTCCTTCGCATCTACTTGATCAATTCCTATTTTTTAAAAAATTAGATTTTTAGTTAAAATTTACGGCGTTCAATTTATACGGATATACTTTCTTCACAACTATCTTAATTATTTTTTGAGAGCGCAAAGCATTCCAAGTACACCTGATCGGTCTGAGTCTCTAAGGATCAGCCTATTATCTAAAATTCACTACATTCTAAAAGTGTCTCAATAGAACGAGCTTGGAATTGAAAATTTACTTTATTTCGCAGGGACCCTCTATCCCATAGAGGGTCACGACTTAAGGAGGATAGTGCAGCTCATGCAAGCATAAAATTTATGGACAGTATCGCTAATAAAAATCACCCTGATCACACAACGTTAGTAGTGCGCGGCTATTGCTACTCGTGATAAAGGAGTAGCAATAGCCGCGCACCTTCCATCCATACTTTTCTGCTGTGCCACTGCGCTTAAAGTGGCAGTCGGTCTTAAATCATACTTTTTTGATATAGTAACGTAGAGAGGCCCATAGTAATGCCCATAGTAATAATCGGCCTAGTTACTAGTATCTAAATGCGGGAATTGCTTTATTAGATCGTCTAGAGCCTTAATCTGCATGAGGAATGGCTCTAGTTTATTTAACGGAAGCGCAGAAGGTCCGTCACATTTAGCACTATTCGGTTTTGGATGAGCCTCAATAAATAAACCGGCTAGACCGATCGCCATAGCAGCGCGTGCTAGTTCACCTAGTTGTGCGCGCTGTATTCCGGGTGCATACCTACATGGATCGGAAGTTTGTAGAGAGTGAGTCACGTCAAAGATTACTGGATGCCCGCCGGTTACGTTCTTCATTACATTAAAACCTCGCATATCAACGACTAAGTTGTCGTAACCAAAGTTGCTACCGCGATCGCATAAGATTATCTGATCGTTACCACTTTCTTTGAATTTATCAACGATATTAGCTATTTGAGCTGGACTGACAAACTGTGGCTTTTTCACATTAATTACCGCGCTAGTTTTGGCCATCGCTGCGACTAAATCAGTCTGACGCGCTAGAAATGCGGGTAATTGAATTACGTCTACTACTTCAGAAACTTCCTGTGCCTGAGCCGCTTCATGAACATCAGTGATAATTTTAACCCCAAAGGTTTTTTTAATCTCTTCAAAAATCTTCATCCCTTTTTCTAGTCCTGGACCCCGGTACGAGTGAATCGAAGATCGGTTGGCTTTATCAAAAGAGGCTTTAAAAATATAGGGGATGCCCAGTTTTTGCGTCACGCTAACATACTCTTCGCAAAGACTCATTGCGAGATCACGTGATTCTAGAACGTTCATGCCACCAAATAAGACAAAGTTTAGATCGTTTGCTAGACTGATCTCTCCAATGCGAATTACTTTTTGTTTCATTCCTTACCTTGAGAAAATTAAATTCATTAGTTAATGCAGCGTCATATGCTTTCGCTTCATCGCGTGGATTTGTAGTTTAATCACTTCGCTTATCGGATCTTCAGGGCACTGCTCAAGAAAATAGTTAAGATCGGAAATAGCTACATGATTGCAGTCAAGCTGAGCATAAATTAGCCCTCGATCTCGAATCTCGTAAGGATCTTTTGGGTCAAAGCATAAGGCTGCCTGGCTGGCGTTCAGTGCCATTTCTATCTGTTTTTCTTCTATCAACGCAGCTTTAAGAGCGTTAAGCATCTTACGCACTACCATTATATTGTCCGATTCGTCAAGATCATTATCTTCTAACTCAGCACCCAATCCTAAGTTACCCTTAATCCAGACCTCTAGTTGATGCTCATTTAGCGTTTCGCCATTTAGTGGATTAATTAACCACATTATTTCTTCGTCTAGCCAATCAGCACGTAAAATAAGCTGAGACGGGAACATGACTGGCATGAGAGGCAAATCTAATTTATGCGCGATATGTAAAAAAATAGTACCTAGAGATACGGGTGACCCGAGACGTCTTTCTAGAACCTTATCGAGCCAGATCGCATCAGATAAACGATAAACGCCGCCAATGCCTCCGAAGCCCCAAATTCTGAAGAAAAGCTTAATGAGTGTATCTAATTGCTGTTCCTGATCGAGATCGGGCGGCATCACAGCTCGTGCTTCATCGACCAGTTTCTGTAGTTTTCCCTCAACTTCATGCACAGGAAAGTCACGCCGTATCGCTTTTGATACGAGTATGACGCCAGCACTCAGTGGCGAAGTATTAAATTTAAAATCGGCAATGCGGCTCATAATTTTCTCATTAGAAATGATATTTTTGTAGTAGCGTACCAGTAGTAAATAGAAGCATTTAAATGCTCTCGATCATATAATTCCTCTATAGAATAGTTTTTCATTAAGATGCGATATAATTTAGATTTAATTACAGTTCATGATATCCGATTGATTTGTGCTACTGTGAAAAAAGAAGTATAAAGTTTTATAATGATAAAGTGTTTAGAAAATATAATAGATTGTTATTATTCCATATGCAGTTAAAATAACTTATTAAGTAAATTGATAGTCCGCTTATTAAAATGACTCATTTTTAGTTAATTTTGATAAAATCTCCCAAGAGTTATGCGCTCATTATTTCCGTAATCACGGAAAGTAGAAACGGCTATAAATCCATAATTTAGCAATAGCGAACGCACACTACCACCCTGATTCCATCCGTGTTCAAGTAGTAGCCATCCTCCTGGTTTTAGATAAGGCGCTGCCTTACATGCGATGGCGTCTAAATCCGCTAGACCCTGCTCTGCGGCTATCAATGCGCTAGTAGGCTCAAAACGCACATCACCCTGAATCAGATATAAATCAGCGGCGTCGATATAAGGCGGGTTACTTACAATTAATGTAAAGTTTTCCGGAGATAATGTATTAAACCAGTCACCCTGAAGAAAGCGTATATTATTGATATTTAAATTTTTCGCATTATGTTTTGCTAATTCTAGAGCATCGGGCCGTATATCAACTGCCGTAACAGAACAACTCCGACGTTCGCTAGCTATTGCTAATGCTATAGCACCCGTTCCAGTTCCGAGATCGAGAATCTTGCAAGGAGTAGTCGGTAGGAGATCTAGCGCCATCGCTACTAGACATTCAGTATCTGGACGCGGGATGAGGGTGGCCGGAGACACTGAAAGGGGTAGCGACCAGAATTCACGTTTTCCAACAATATAAGCCACTGGCTCACCTGCTTCACGGCGAAGCACCAAGGCTTCTAGCTCCCACTGCTGTTTTGGGGTTAGTCGAGTTTCATCGAACGCCAAAATAAAGGTTCTAGTTCGACCAGTAACGAATGCAAGTAAAATTTCGGCATCGCGTCTGGGGCTATCGCTATGCTTTATCCGAGAAATAGCGGTCTTCAGCCAATTCCGATAATTCATTGCTATTACTCGGTATATAACGCAGCAAGTTGGTCAGCCTGATACTCCTGAATAATGGGTTTAGTTAGCAACTCTAGTTTGCCCTCCATCACCTCGTCCAGACGATATAGAGTTAGATTGATTCGGTGATCGGTCACGCGTGCTTGTGGGAAGTTATAGGTGCGTTTTCGGTCAGAGCGATCACCGCTCCCCAGGAGATTACGGCGAGTTGAGGCTGTTTCCTTTTGGCGTCTAGCCTTTTCTGCAGCATAGATCCGTGCAGCCAGTACAGACATTGCTTTAGCCTTATTTTTGTGCTGTGAGCGCTCATCTTGACACTCTACGACAGTGCCGGTCGGTAGATGAGTAATGCGGATTGCTGAGTCTGTAGTATTAACATGCTGACCTCCCGCACCAGAGGAACGGAAAGTATCAATTTTCAGATCGCTTAAATTCATACTTTTGACTTCAGCTTCTTGTACTACAGGTATCACTGCGACAGTGCAGGTCGAGGTGTGAATGCGGCCTTGTGACTCGGTTGAAGGAACTCGTTGCACACGGTGGCCGCCAGATTCAAACTTTAATTGTCCGTAGACGCCCTCTCCGCAGATCTTGGAAATCACCTCTTTATAGCCACCATGCTCTCCTTCGCTAATACTGATTATTGCTACACGCCAGTAATGTTTTTCAGCATAGCGACTATACATACGGAATAAATCGCTAGCAAATATCGCTGCTTCGACGCCTCCGGTACCTGCTCGTACCTCTAAGAAACAATCATTCGCATCTTCTGGATCTTTGGGTAACAATAGTATTTGAAGCTTCTTTTCTAGTTCTCTAATTAGCGATTTATTTTGATTAAGTTCTTCTTGTGCTATTTCGCGCATTTCCGGATCAGCTTGCATCACTTCTGCCTCTTCCATATTCCTCTGTATCTGACGCCATTTAAGGAAGTAATGGCTAATATCGCTCAATTGAGCAGATTCTCGTGAAAGTGCGCGATATCGATCTTGATTGTCCGTAATATCGATGTCGCTAAGCATAAGCTCCACTTCTTGATAACGTTTTTGTAACTTTTCCAATTTTGAAAAAATAGAAGTCTTCATGCTTAGTATTAAACCCTATTAATTAAATATTAATTCTGATCTAGGCAAAGGCTATTTCGCAATAATTGTAACCGTTTCATATCTCCATCGCTAGCGGCATTCTGGAGAGATTTAGTAGGAGCATGAATAAGGCGATTTGTTAATCTGTATGCTAATTCATGAATAACCTCTTCGGCTTTAGCGCCCTTTGCAATATCAGCTAATGCCTTATTTTCCATTTCTAAACGAATTTTCTCGGCCCGAGATCGATATTCACGAATGACTTCTCCTGAACCATACGAACGCAACCAAGCCATAAAATTAGCGCTTTCTTTTTGGATAATGACCTCTGCCTGTGCTGCTGCGACTTTGCGTTGTGCGAGATTGCTATGAATAATAGCCTGTAGATCGTCTACTCTATATAAAAAAGCATTAGCCAATTTTCCGACTTCCGGTTCAATATCGCAGGGTACAGCGATGTCTACTAGAAGCATAGGCCGATAATGCCGTGCCTTTAACGCTCGTTCTAGCATTCTTCTGTCAATTATTGGTATCGGGCTAGAAGTAGAGCTGATGATAATATCTGAGTCGGCCAGATATTGATCAATATCTGGTAGGCCAATGACTTCTGCTCCAACTTCATCTGATAACCTTTGAGCGCGCTCGCGCGTACGGTTAGCAATGATCATATTCCGAAGTTTATGCTCACGAAGATGGCGTGCAACTAAATTAATCACTTCACCAGCCCCGACTAGCAACACATTTAGATTAGCAAGTGATTCGAAGATTTGGCGTGTTAATACACAAGCAGCAAATGCAACAGATACAGCATTAGCACCAATTTCAGTTTCGGTACGCACTCGCTTAGCAACAGAGAAAGAGGCCTGGAAAAGACGCTTTAATTCTCCAGGAAGCGCTTGACCACGCTGGGATTCAAAGAAAGCCTTTTTTACCTGACCGAAGATCTGAGGCTCACCTAACACTAATGAATCTAGACCGCTAGCTACACGCATTAAATGGATAACCGCATCGCTATCATGATGGCAGTAGAGGCTTTTTTTCACATCTTCTGGACGAAGTCGATGATATTCACACAGCCAGGAAAGTAGGTATTCGTGGTTGTACTCCTCTGCTTCTACACTAATATATAACTCGGTGCGATTACAGGTAGACAGGACTACGCAGCCCTGAGCTAGCCCCTTTTGGAACAGGCTAGTAGGCACTTTATTAAGAGATTCTTGTGAGAACGCCATCCTTTCCCGAAGAGAAATTGAAGCAGTTTTGTGATTAATACCTAAGGCTAGAAGGGTCATTACTAATGTGACGCTTATCGTAATATAGTTTTTTGTTGTCAAGTATTCTACTTGATGCACGAAAGCAATAAAACCCACAACTACATCTTGTGTTTAGCAATTAACTATGTTTTGGAAAAAATAAACCAATAAATTAGAGTATGTCTACGGATTATAAGTATAATTCAGGTTAACTATATCTAGGTAAATCAATAAAACAGAATTGTAAATTCTAAATATTTCTTCGAAAGAATAATATGTACTCATTATAAATAAATTTAAGAAGTAATTATGTAGATATTTCTCAATAAAACTTAGATTATTGCATTTGTATTTTTAATTCTCGATTAATCTAAAATTTTATTAAAAATAAATTTTTATAAAATGATTGAAAATATTAAATAGAACAATTATATATTTTAGTATCGTACTAAGAATATATAATGCTGTCTTGTATGCCTCACATGATCATAAACAAATTTTTGGCAAATTTTAGATTAAATAAATATTCAATAAAATAATGAGATGATGAATTCTATAAAAATAGAGAAAGATGACTAACCTAAAAATATAATTATATCTAAATAATCTCTGTCACAAGTAATCAACTTAAAATTTTTTATTTTATATTAATAATCAGAGTTTCTATTAATTAATATTTTATATAAAAATTTTTAACAAAAAATCAATATTTAATAAAAAATTTTTTAATAAATCGTATTGTTATTAGTGTTACCTTATATTATATAGCAAAATCGTTAATTTTAAAATAATCAATAACTATAAGAGTAGTAGTATAACCATACTATAACATAGTATATATTATATAAAGATGCAAAGTATTAACTGGATAAATTTTTATTTATTATAAATTGTTAATAACACGCTCATCATGAATCGTATACAGGTATGTATAAAAACACTTATTATCCTAGATGCAAAAATATAAAAAATAGGACTTAAAATTATGAGCTCATTGATGCAGATAGATAATCTAATAAAAATATAGTTTTTTAGAATAAAATCATTCAAATAACTTTTTAAAAAAATGCGAGGCACTATATAAAATATAGGGAAAATATAAAATATTTTGGAAACTAATTTATATATAAATATTTATAGGAAATAAAATAATATTTACTATAAATAGATAATAATATTCTAAAAATAAAAAATATAAAGATTAAAAATTTAATTTATAAATATAGATTTTAACTAACAATTTTTGTGAGTCATGATAAGGACAATATACATTTTATGAATTAATAAAATAAATTGAAGATAATAAATAGATAAGATAAAAAATAAATTTAAAATAGTAATACTAAAAGAGTAATATGAATGCATTTTAAATTGATATATGAAAGGAAATATTTTTAGAAGTAATTTCTATCGCAGTTAGAAAAATATAAAAATAGCTTAACAATGTTTTAATTTGAAAATATTAAAAATGTTCTCGTTAATCATATTTATTAATAAAGTAATAACATAATTAAATAATAAATAAAAATAACTTAGTGTTACTAAATAATCTACATGGTCATGACGGATAGATAGTATCGCGCTTAGAGCGATAAAATTCACCTCAAGTGCTATAGTTTAATTAAAATTACTGAAGTATAAAGTGTGATTTAGTGATAAAGATAACCCTTTATATAACTTTGAGCATCCCTAGGATGCATGATATTATTTAAGTTAAAAAAGGATACTAATAATTTCGATTAAAATTTAAAAAGTATCTTTCTTCGAAAATATAAGAAAATCGTTTATAACTGAGGGGCATTAAAATAAGAATTAAATAGAAATTTTTTAATAAAAGGGCGTGGCGGTAGTGATCGGGTGAGCCTGTCTGATTCAAATCCGGTACCGGCATAACACTGTTGATGCCACCGTTTCCTTTTTCTGGTGGAAACGTAAATGTAACAGCGACTGAACCTAAAGAGAACAAAAAGAGAATAGAAAGCTATGGTAATCTCCAAAATTTATTTACTTCACCTAATCTTATTAGCTATTTTATCATCAAACAGTTGTACTATGATCAAATCAGCGAATAAACCCAATTTACCACAGTGGTATGCTTTTAAGAAAGAGGCTAAACAGCTTAGTCAATATCAGATTCGTGGCTCTTTTGCCTATCTCTCTGAAAAAAAAATTTTGTGTGCGCTTCTTATGGAGGCAGCATTCCCCCGAACATTATCATTTACTACTTACCAATTTTCTCGGTAATACTGAAGTAGATCTAGATGTTCAGAAAAACGGAGCGCGACTTATTGACCGTCAAAGCACGCACTATTTCGGTGATAACGCAGAGGAGATGATTTATGGGCTAACCGGTATCGCACTCCCACTAAATAACCTGAAAGAATGGATGCTTGGCCTACCAGGTTTATCTAACGATATTACCCTAGATGAGCGATACCATTTGAGTCGTCTGATCTATAAGCAAGATGGGCTAGAATGGATAGTAAGCTATCAAGATTATTATAGCACTATGACGCCGTCATTGCCAAACCGTATGGAAATTCATCAGGGCAATACGCGTATAAAACTAAAAATTGATAGCTGGGGGTTTAAATGATTTGTCAGTGGCCTTCTCCCGCTAAAATTAACTTATTTTTATATATCACAGGACGACGCGAAGACGGATTTCATCTATTACAAACGCTATTCCAGTTTTTAGATTATAGCGACACCCTGACCATAGAGCCGCGTCACGACGACAGCATTCGTCTTCTTATGCCCCTAGATGGCGTTCCAGATGAAGTAAATTTGCTCCTGCGCGCCGCCCGTTTGTTACAAAAATACTGCAATCGCTATGGACTGGGTAGTGCGCCACGTGGGGCTGATATCAGTATCGAAAAGCGTCTTCCGATAGGCGGGGGTATCGGCGGAGGTTCTTCGAATGCTGCCACTGTACTAGTAGCATTAAATAAACTATGGTATTGCGGATTAAATAACAGGCAACTTTCTGTATTGGGACTTAAACTTGGTGCCGACGTGCCCATATTCGTACACGGCTATTCCGCATTTGCTGAAGGTATTGGAGAAAAATTTCGACCAGTCAATCCTCCAGAAAAATGGTATCTTGTAGCTTATCCTGGTATTAATATTTCTACCTCTCTAATTTTTGATGCTACAGAATTAAAGCGCGACACACCGACGCGTCGTTTAAGCGACCTATTACTAACTCCTTATGAAAATGTTTTTGAACCGATAGTAAGAAGGCGTTTTCCAGAAGTCGAAAAACTTGCTTCATTGCTTCTAGAGTACGCCCCATCGCGCTTAACGGGAACAGGCTCTTGTGTATTTGCAGAATTTGATACAGAAATCGCAGCTCGTCTTGTGCTGAATCAAATGCCAGAATATCTAAAGGCCTTTGTTGCTCGAGGCACTAATATTTCTCCATTACGTCGCATCCTTAAAAGCTAGATTAAGTTGTAAATTAATCTTTATTAATAATTAATTACGTATAAGCTGAAATGTGATCTCTTCGTGTCTCACTATATTAAACTATAGTGAGACACGAACACGTATACGTATATGTATACTATGCCGGAATCCTTATATGATTTTAGTGAAAGCCATAACGTAAGGATAATATCTTCTTTATACGTAAGACCGAGGTCGATCTCATGCCTGATATGAAGATCTTTTCTGGTAACGCCACTCCAGAATTAGCACAACGCATTGCCGGTCGTCTGTGCACCAACCTTGGTGAAGCCGCTCTGGGCCGCTTTAGCGATGGTGAAGTAAGTGTACAAATAAATGAAAATGTGCGCGGCGGAGATGTTTTTATCATCCAATCAACCTGCGCACCAACCAATGATAATTTAATGGAACTAGTTGTGATGGTCGACGCTTTACGTCGTGCTTCCGCAGGTCGCATCACCGCTGTAATTCCTTATTTTGGGTATGCTAGACAAGATCGCCGTGTACGATCTTCTCGTGTACCAATCACAGCTAGGGTAGTGGCCGACTTTCTCTCCAGCGTCGGTGTAGATCGTGTTTTGACGGTAGATCTACACGCGGAGCAGATACAAGGATTTTTTGATGTTCCGGTAGATAATGTATTTGGTAGTCCGATTTTATTAGAAGATATGTTACAGCAAAATCTAGAAAACCCTATAGTTGTTTCTCCGGATATTGGCGGCGTGGTACGCGCCCGCGCTATTGCTAAGCTACTTAATGATACTGATATGGCAATTATCGACAAGCGTCGCCAGCGTGCTAATGTTTCCCAGATAATGCATATTATTGGTGATGTAGCAGGACGTGACTGTGTGCTAGTCGATGATATGATTGATACTGCTGGTACTTTGTGTAAAGCGAGTGAAGCTTTAAAGGAACGCGGCGCCAAGCGGGTATTTGCCTATGCAACTCATCCGATCTTCTCTGGTGAAGCGTTACTCAACATTAAGAATTCAGTAATTGATAAAGTGATTGTCTGCGACACAATTCCATTATCTTCGGAAATCAGAGCACTAAAAAATGTGCGCACTCTGACGCTATCTGGTATGCTCGCCGAAGCTATTCGCCGCATTAGTAACGAAGAGTCAATCTCTGCAATGTTCGAGCATTAACCCCCCCTTCCTCTTTACTAAGGAGGAAGACCTAATACCTCGTAGAATAATAGACTAAGCCATGAAAGTCTTCCTCAGAATCTTCACTTGGGGCGCTTACTGCTATTATTCCTACGAACGTATCAGGATGAAGCCTCCTCACTTACTATCCGGCTTCTCCTTAAAACTATTAATTAATCTAATCGCTCTACGATAAGAGTGCCACTACTTTATTTTTTACTTTTAATTTATTTGAGCCATCTTTGATGAGATCAAAATATCAGTATCTTTTGCGAGGAAAAATGACCAATGCGTATACAATTTTAATCTGATGTTATCAGAAACGGACCGCCAGCACTCCGCTATTGATTTAGCCATTTAGCACCTAGAGCCCCTGGTGCTAAAATGCCGAACGCCCAAATCATTGCTGATGTGATATTAGCCACTTGAAAATAAGCTTGAGGCATGCCACAAATCCCTCCGATCAGTGGCCCGATGGCACGGAATGGACCGAAAAAACGAGCAATGAAAATACCTAGAACCCCCCAGCGCTCAAAAAAGATATGGGCGCGCTTCAGAAGTTGAGGGTTGCGGGATAGCGGCCATATGTTAATCACCCTATTCTGATAGCGATATCCAATCCAATAAGAAAGCCAGTCACCGAGGAATGCACCAATAGCCGCAGCGGCCCAACTCGACCAAAAAGCAATACTATGATTGCCTATAAGCAATCCTAATGCCAACATGATTGCGGTCGCTGGTAGTATCAGTGATAAAAAAACTAGTGATTCACTGAACGCTAGAAAGAAGATAACGGGGATAGCCCAGCCCTCGTGATGACACATGAGGCTACTGAGCCAGTGAGTCATGTTATTGAGGCTCAATATATGACTCCTGATAGATAATATTCATGATGGTTGTATCCTAAAAATAATATAAGTTATAGTAAGATAGGGTTAGATGAAAAAGTATGTCAGAAATGTACTTATATTCCGCATGGGTTTATCCTTGATAGATAAAACTTATCAATTTCTTCAGTCCTAAACCAGTTGATAACTGGGTAAAGAGATCCACTTGACGTACATAGTAAAGTCTAAACCGCCTGTGATTATGCATATAGATGTTGCGCATTGATTCACATTCCGCTACTACGTAATGACTGTGGCTCATTAATCCATATAGATCTGTTATAAGAATAGGCACTAAAGAATAGCAAAGTGGTTGGGTTTCATAGATTAATGGAGATATTTATTAAAAATAATATAACCCATGACACTATAATAGATTAGATAAGCATAATATGCTAGCTGCCGAATCGGCCACAACGATTAGATTTCTGAGGCAGATGAATGGAGTATGTCCGTAGCGCCGTCATCTATCGACTTACTAGCGTTCATTATTTAGCAGACAAAAGTGCTTTTCGTACTACGTTCATCCTTGATAAATATTCTAGTTTTTTTGAAAGTCACATTGAGAATTAATGTACGATAAGCTCCGTGTAATTAGCATAGTTATGGTTGAATTACTTTGTCAAAAATTAAAATTTAGACTCATTTTTAACAATTTACACTATCAGATCATGGCATAAGTTAACCGATATAAGTCACCTTATTTTAGAAAAATTAGTCATCGTGTAAATGACGTGCATTAATCAATTTTTATGGCTAATGAAATAGGAGGGTTAATCTATAACTAAGAGATGCCCGCTTCACCTTAAGCGTCTCTACAACAAGGAGACTCTAGTTAGTAATTGGGCGATCTTAGGATCAGAGTATAGAAGTCAGTGATAATGCGGACCATTTAGTGCAACGTAAGATTTTTCTAGATAAGAATTTACTATTCTATACCAGAATGCTCATGTCAATCATCGCGTTAATTCGGGCTTTCACGCTAGATGAATCGTTCCTTAAAAGGAACGATTCATCTAGCGTGAAAGCCGCTCATAAATAGCCACTTATGAGGATTTGCTGCAGTTTTTCTTCTTTTTTTATTAGTAATTCCCTTAGATTGCTTCTTTATTTTATCACATGATAAATAAAGCAACACATCCTTCTATAATTCGTATTACTAATCATACGAGATTGTTAAAAAAGTATCTAACCTAATTTCTAATACTGATTTATTGCTTTTAGAAAATGCTATTCTTTCTTATAACGTAACATTGTAAGAATATTAAACATACTACTCATATCGGTTTAGTAGTACTGTGTAATTAAGTATCATGAAACACTCACTTCATGAATAATAGGACACAATAACGATTAAGGTACTCAGTTTAAAGTTAAGACATTTAGTTTTGGATTGAGAAAATATAGACTTTCGCTATGGAGCCCTAGATCGCATGTACCCCTTTTTAGTATATGAGTACTGAAGTGATGCCAATCAACTGCGGATGAATCTTAATTCTAGCTCCTTGGACTCAGGGGTTTTAATTTTTACTACAGTATATTTACTAGATATCAAATTTCTAATCCTAAAAACTTTTATCTATTTCCTATTTTACAATGCCTGAATTTTTAACATTAATTAAAAGATTTATTTAAGTTAGCATAACCGATTGACTGACTATATCTTAATCGGGCCCCTCAATTACCTTAGGTAACAAGATTATAGGATTTATAATGAAATAGACTTAATCTCAATTAAATGAGATAGAAGATTGTTTTATAGAATAGCAATATGAATGCGTACCTGATAAGATTGTTAAAACAAATTCGACATTCATTATTAGCAGATTATATTTTATATTTATAATTTATTAAACATTCTGATACAGAGCAGAGTGTTTTTCTCAAAATGTTAAGCTTATCTAATACTCTTCGGATGCTAATTAATTACACCGCATATAAGTATTAATAGCTTCTTATTTTAAATAATCTTCTAATGATTTATGTAAATACTCACAAATATATACCTTAAAGAAAAGTTTAATGTAATTTTTTAAAAAATAGACATAAATATATCTCTCACATATTAAGTTTTTTGATTTTTTATACGACTTGATTCTAGTAGACGCCTTTCTATTTTTATTTCGGAGCTAGTGCATATGAGCAAACCTGCAAGATGGATGCCAAGCGCACCTATCACTAATTTATTAAAGCGCGCAGCAATCCTATCTAAGATCCGGAGTTTTTTCTCCGATCGTGGAGTATTGGAGGTGGAGACCCCTACAATGAGTCATGCAACGGTTACCGATATTCATCTATTTCCATTTGAGACGCGCTTCTTAGGAGTTAGTCCCGAGAATAATGTGACGCTTTATATGATGACTAGTCCAGAGTACCATATGAAACGCCTATTAACTGCGGGAAGCGGCTCGATCTATCAGTTAGGTCGTAGTTTTCGTAACAAAGAGGTTGGACGCTATCATAATCCTGAATTCACTATGCTGGAATGGTATCGGCTCCACTATGATATGTACCGAATGATGGATGAGGTAGATGATTTACTACAACAAATACTGGGTTGCGATAGCTCCGAAGTCCTATCTTACCAACAGGTGTTTCTCCGCCATTTAAATATTGATCCTCTTACAGCAAACAAGAAGCAGCTGCGAGAGCTAGCAGTCAAGCTTGATTTGAGTAATCTTACTGATAGCGAAGAAGATAGCGATAGCTTATTGCAATTACTATTTACTATTGAAATACAGAAATATATTGGTCCTGACAAACCAGTTTTTGTATATCACTTTCCAGCTAAACAAGCCCACTTGGCGGAGATTAACGCTGAAGACAACCGCGTGGCTGAGCGTTTTGAGGTATATTTTAAAGGTGTCGAACTAGCGAATGGTTTTCGTGAGTTGACTGACAGCTCCGAACAGCGCCAACGTTTTGAGCAAGATAGGATCAAGCGTGCTCAACTTGGCTTACCTCAATATCCAATTGATAACAATTTTTTAGATGCTCTCCAGCATGGTATGGAGCCCTGCTCGGGAGTGGCTTTAGGCGTCGATCGACTTGTTATGTTAGCGCTAGGCGCTGAAAGTCTAAGCGACGTTTTATCCTTTACATTAGGCCGTGCATGAGATATTTATCTTTTTAGGGGCCAGCCCATTCTAAATCTTTTTAGATTTACCTAAAATCATAAAGATCGCTACCTAATATTTTTAGTATTATTTTATGTTCGTATGGGAAGTTTTAAAGGTATAACGATGACATTGTTATTTTTAGTCAATCACACCAGTAATCTCGAACCGCATCTAAAACAGTGAATAAGGATTGGAGAATTTTTCTTGAAAAATTTTTGCGCTTTCTGGTATTATAGACAGAAAACACCTCTTTTATTGCGCAACCTAAAATGCTAGCACAAAGGAGGCCCGCCCATATAACAACGTATCTTTTTTATACCCAAAAGACTTAAAAGTATGAGTATGTGAATCAAGTGCTTCTATTCACGATAACCAGTTTGCATATGAAGTAAGTTCGAAGGATCCCCCATATTTTTATATGCCTCCATAAAACATCGACTACCCCTCGATAGCACTCGTACTCAAATTATTTATGATTACTATCGTTGATCCGAGTCTGTTAGGTTTGAATCCATCAAAACATCAAAAATTTTCGTATTTTTATATAGTATCTGAAATAAAAAAATATAAACTAATCAGAACTTTTATAAAAAACATATCTATTAAGTGAATTTAAGTCTTTTACCTAATTTTTCATAATAATTTAAAATTATTGAATTCTAATAGAAATAAGCGATTATTTTTACTATTCACAGTTTTATTGTGTAGCATGTATATAATGTGTCATATTCTATATTCTGTTTTTTAAAAAAATATAGAAATCGTAGTTTGCATCAAAAGATTATTTAGATAATGCTAAAAAAATTATTTAGATAATTTTAATAAAATTAAGTTAATGTAAAACTATAATCATACAAAAGTTGGTAATTAAATATGAGTTAGTAGCTGTAAAATATTTGTAATATTATTACAGAAGCTTCATAATATTAAAAATAAATATCATCGATATTAAATGAAGCACACCATTGCTTTCCATAAGGTGATGTAATATAAATATTTATATTTATGCGTTCGTATCTATATATACGAATATTATGGATCTAAAGATTACGCTTAGATTTATATAATAATTTTATCAATTTTTTACACCCAAGACGCCTTATGATGTACTCAAACGGCTTATTTCATAAGCATAAAAACAGACTGGTCATAAAAAATATTTTATTAAAAATTGCAACATGAGCTACCGTGACCCACATCGGCATGATTTTAATATCAAGTGGCAAATTGCGTCATATCCAAATAAGTCTGCTAATTTAAGACCCAATCAGGTTCGGGATTAGCCTCTAAGTCTTAGGAGGAGCTCTCCCGCACTACTTGGGTTCCCCGCTTATGCGTTATCGATCTGGGGCGTGTCGGAGGGGCAATAGCTATATCGACCCCTCCATACTTTGCTCGCTCACGTCTCGCTGTTATTTTGAGATATGAGCGATCAGATCTAAAACTTTATGAGAATAGCCGGTTTCATTATCGTACCAAGAAATTAACTTTACGAAATTATCATTCAGTGACATGCCAGCTTTAGCATCAAATATAGAGGTTAGAGTATCTCCGTTAAAATCACTAGAGACTACGTCATCTTCGATATAGCCTATCACGTCTTTCATAGAGTTTTCAGAAGCAAACTTTATAGTTTTCTTAATTTCTTCGTAGTTAGCAGATTTTCTAAGACGCACGGTTAAGTCGACTACCGATACGTTTGGTGTGGGAACACGAAATGACATTCCGGTCAGCTTACCTGTTAACTCTGGGAGAATAATACCTACCGCTTTCGCGGCACCGGTAGAAGAGGGGATGATGTTTTGGAAAACGCTGCGCCCGCCTCTCCAATCTTTGAAAGATGGGCTATCAACGGTTTTCTGAGTTGCAGTAGTTGCATGAACTGTTGTCATCAAACCTTCAATGATACCGAAGTTGTCGTTAATAACTTTAGCGAGCGGAGCAAGGCAGTTTGTGGTACATGAGGCGTTTGAGACAATATTCTGACCGGCATATTTTTCAAAATTAGCGCCGCGAACAAACATTGGTGTCGCATCCTTAGATGGACCCGTTAATACGACTTTCTTTGCGCCCGACAAGATGTGCTTATATGCAGTGTCCTCAGTGAGGAAGATACCAGTCGCTTCGGCGACCACATCGACGCCGACTTCGTTCCACTTAAGAGCGCTCGGATCTTTTTCCGCTGTAATACGAATAACTTTTCCGTCAACGATTAGGTGGTCATCTTTAATCTCTAGCGTACCGCTGAAACGGCCATGAGTAGAGTCGTATTTTAGCATGTATAAAATATAGTCTGCGTGTAGTAGATCGTTAATTGCAACGATTTCCATGTCGGAGCGTTTTTGAGCAGCCCGAAAAATAATGCGGCCGATACGGCCAAAACCGTTAATACCTATTTTGATAGTCATAGTTCCATCGGGTTTTTAGTGAATAAGGAGATTGGCTATAAAATTACAAAAACTGTACTGGACGTCAATAAGAATCGTACTAATTTATGCCATAAATTACATCTGAAAACTGATTCTGTACGTTTACTGCTCTTTGACCTTATTTATGGTCAGCATTAAGGTCTTATGCAGTATCTTGTGTGACTTATTCAGATTTAAAACAACCTATTAAGATTCAAAAAACTTAATTTCTACAGAATTTTAATTCCCTTAGATAACTTTTTTATTTTAGTAAAAACTATATATTCAATAGTAAATATTTTCAGATAAGATTCCCTCTATTATTCGGATAATACCCTAGAGGACATAAAACGGTGTAGCGCTCAGAGTTTAAGAGAATAAGTGCTTTCTTAGATAGTATTTTTCGGTAAATTTCCGAGTAGCTAAAAAAGTGTGACTGACTCCGACTTAGTCAAACCGTATTTTTGTCAGCAGTCTTCTAGTTATCATATTCATCGTATTACTAATAGCCAACATTAATATATCGAAGGTCGGTGATGGTTTCTGTAATTCAGATCTGAAATCTTCCAGATCTGAAGTCTTCGCTTTATTCTATTCTATAGTCAAAAAAATATTTTTGTCAATATATCCTCGCTAATAGCTCCTCCACGTACAAAAAGTCGATAATATTATTTCTTGAATCAATGTTTTATTAATGAGATTAAATTTATTTATTTTACAACTAAGCAGCACTTGATGAATATGTAAAAAATTTTATAGAAATCTTTTTGAGTTGTTAAGTCTTCTTACCTGTTAGAAGCACTTACGTTACGTAAGCCATAGGACGATATGAGACTGATTAAACATAGAGAGTAAATAATGCATAAGCGGTGTATTTAAAAAAGTTATAAAGGCATGGGAGTCCCATATATTAAGGATTCTCATGGATCAAAAATTAATATGCCTATCCTATATTTTTCAGCTGTAAGTACTAGAACTTCGTTATGATCCGTACTACTAGCTCCTTATAACCTGTTCTAAGAAGCTACTTATAAAGTCGAAATCTATCGCCCACACTTTCTGCTCATTATTTGTAAGTCGATTCCGGAATTTAATCATTAATCATATTTGGCGCTTTACGCTTTCTTTTTTATCTGCGTCTAATCCCCAAGACTCATCTCTCCGCGCAGATCTTGCTGCATTCGGCATCGGATCTGCTCTGGCGTCAGAGGTTGACTTAATAGGTAGAGCAGCTTAGTTAACGTAGCCTCTACTGTCATATCAAATCCGCTAATCACCCCAGCATGTGCAAGGGCATTACCGGTTGCGTACCCTTTCATATTGACTTTCCCGGAGATACATTGCGTTAGATTAATCACTACGATTCCACGCTCGTATGCAGAACGCAGCTCATTGATTAGACAAGATTTTTGGGGAGCATTACCTACTCCGTAAGAGCGCAAAATCAGCGCCTTTACTGGAGGAAGCAAAAAGTTTCGGATTACGGTATCTGACATCCCCGGGTACAGAGATATTATGCTGATCGGATGAGGTGCGATGACATGCATGTGAAGGGTGTCACTGCAGATCGGGCTACTGATACCCTTCATCCGATGAACGTGGATGCCGACCTCTAGGAGCGGTGGAAAATTGGGAGAATCAAATGCACCGAGGCTATCTGCGTGAGCCTTAGTGGTACGGTTTCCACGAAAGAGTTTATTATTAAAGAATAGACTTACCTCATTCACTGGATGGTTGGCTGCTAGATAGAGAGCATTTAGGAGGTTAGTTTGACCGTCAGATCTAAGCTCTTCTAGAGGGATTTGCGATCCTGTCATAATCACTGGCTTAGCTAGGTTTTCTAAAACGAATGATAGCGCTGAAGCAGTGAAAGCCATAGTGTCAGTGCCATGGAGAATAACAAAGCCGTCATAACGGTCATAATTCTTCTTAATATCGTCGGCGATATATTGCCAATCTTTTGGTGTCATATCAGAAGAATCAATTAGAGGCATGTAATCGCAGATCTTGAAGTCTGGCATTTCCGGTCTCTGAAATTCCATCCGGAGTGCGAGTTGCTTCTGTAAGTTTCCGGAAGCAGGGACGTACCCTTGCCCTGAGCGCTTCATGCCAATAGTCCCGCCCGTATAGGCAACGTAAATCGATTTCTTTTTCATGGCCACTATAACTTAACCAAGATAAGATTAATAGATTGCTTTACAACTCAAACAGAACGCATAGCGACTCTGGGGATCGTTAAGCTTGTTAAGTAAACTAGACTGTTCTTTTACTGATATGACTATAGATTCAAGTGGATCGGGTAATATCCTTTGGGCTGTTTCTGTTGGCCAGGCACTAAAAGTGCTAATAGTATTGCTGAAATGATGAAGTACTATGTCCGTTAAGCTTGGCCTATCAACAAACCAATTCAGCTGCCACTGTTTTAATTTAGCTAGTTCTGCCGCCGTATTAATCGCATCATCGAAATCACCTAGCTGATCAATTAATCCATTGGCCTTCGCGTCACTTCCTAACCAGATACGCCCCTGCGCAATCTTGTCTACTTGTTGCGGCGCCATTTTTCGGGATTTAGCCACCAGATCAATAAAGTTATTGTAACCATTCTCGACACTTAACTGCATTATATGTGAAAATGCTTCTGGCAATGATTTGGTCGCCGTGATATCCGCGAGTGGAGAGGTTGTTACTCCGTCAGTATGGACACCAACGCTGTCTAGCATTCGTTCATAGGTATTGATAATTCCGAAAATTCCGATAGAACCAGTAAGAGTACCTGAGCTAGCGATGATACAATCGGCTGGTGTCGATATCCAGTATCCACCAGAAGCTGCCATGCCTCCCATCGAGATTACTATTGGCTTTCCAGAGATACTAATTTGAGCTAATTCAGAGCGAATTACCTCGGAAGCACTGACGCTTCCGCCCGGACTGTTAACACGTAATACTACTGCCTTAATTAGAGGATCTAGGCGCGCTCGACGCAGTTCCGCTACAGTGGTATCAGATCCGACAGAACCCGGAGCTTTTAGACCATTCATGATGATACCGTTAGCAAATATAACCGCAATTTCGCTTCCTTGAGAATCAGATGGTTTCGGCTGGTAATCATAAATACTAATAGCGTTAAAATGATTAGTCTGAGGATTCCAGCCGAAAGTTTGTACTAGCTGCTCTTCGACGTCAGAGCGCGATGCCACTTCATCTACTAGCTTTTTGTCTAGTGCATAACGTGCAGTATCCCCGTTTACTACTTGTAAGCTGCTTAAAAGGCTGTCAGCTCCGGGGAATATCTGTTCTGAAGTAAGTTGACGATTAGACGCCACAGTCTTCAGGTAGTTTTCCCATAAACCAAAGATCCAGTGTTTATCTGCCTCACGAGCGGCTAGCGACATATCGTCACGGATCAGAGGCTCTACCGCTGATTTATAAGTTCCAGCTCGAAAGATATGAGGGGTAATCTTCAATATATCTAGTAGTGATTTATAGTATAGATTATTGCTAGAAAAGCCACGAAGATCAACTGAACCTTGTGGCGATAGGTAAATCTTGTTGGCGTAACTAGCTAGGTAATACTGCATCTGGCTATAATTGTCACCGATTGCAATGATAGGTTTTCCGCTATCGCGAAATTCACGTAGTGCCTTTCCTATATACTCTAACGAAGGCTGATCGGCACCACCAAAGTCATTCAATTGTAATACCATCCCAGTAATCATTTTGTTATCTATGGCATTACGAATATTGCTTACGAGCTCGAATAATGAGTTTTCCTGTAGTCGATTATTAGAAGCACTGATTAATTCACGTCCCCATTGGCGCATTTTATTATTTAACGAAGGCTGATCCACTACTATGCCACTCAAATCAACTAGAAGGGCACCGCGCACTGATGCTTCTGGATTAGAAGAGTTTTGAAAGTAGATGTAAATACTAAATCCGGTTAGCAGTAATAATACTAAAAATAAATTAAGGATTAATTCCCTGATAAATTTTAGAAGATACCATGTCCACCCAAACATATTGGCAAAAATTTGTCCCAATTTGCGCATCTGCTCTCCAAAAAAAAATCGAAAATATTAATGATCCTAATGAGTGACTAAAGCGGTGTCCCTTGAAATCTTCTATTACAAATTGAATCGACAATCTTGTTATATGGTGCTGTGCTATCCTAATACAATTTTAAAAGCTACTGCCAAGAATTTTTGATAAGTACAGCGTGCTGGTTACTAAATTAAGGTATGGTCTTATGGTTTTTCGGGTTAATGCCTGTGTAAGAAGTACATTAGAATATCATCACTTATACCTACGTCTGATCATGACAACTTATAATTACAGTGCTTCATAATAAATAAAATTAAAGTCTAGAGTAATTAATGAAATTTTCACAAATTTCTTGTAAAGGATACAATCTACCTATCAGAAGATCACCCAGATACTCTTCCTTCATATCTTTAATGATTACTACAGATTAGGTTCTGTACTAAAAAATTAAGATATAATATTAAGAATAAGGAGCAAGTTTCTTGCTTGCGTGTTACATACGCTGAAAGCGATAGGATCAAATCGGAGCTTTAGGATCGTATAAAGGCGGGAATGATTTTAATGATCGCATTTACTAGTGCTTAGTGATATTGATATTCTAAAAACAAGGGGTGATCACTCGTCTGATTGTATTTACATTTCTTAGATCGAGAAACTTAGACAGATGCATCTCTTTAGATAACACATTTTTCGTCATCAATTTTTTGATTACACCAATCTAGATATATAAATATTTTGAAGCATTCCTCTAAGAAGACACTATTTTTAGCAATTTTCAGTAGATTATGGAGCATCGCACTTATTTAGAACTCGTTTACTAAGTAGCTTTCTGCTATGGAAAGATCTAAAAACTAATGCTAGTACATTTTTTTGTAAATATTCTAAGTAATTCGAGTAGTATTATAATCGAAAGTATAGATACAAGTTAAGCTGCAACCAGATTGCATAGCGCTTAAATGAGTCTGAATTGTTGAGTTTTAACTATCAAACTCATTAATACCTCAGATTTTAACTAGATATTCCAGCGGTAATCAAAGAATATCTCATATAAGGAAACTAAAAATTCTAGGGGCTATCCACAGAAAAATAAAGATAAGTCTTATATATAAATCTTTCGAATTAATCGATGGATCTACGGGTGCTTTCCTAATCAAGCGTAAGAGAAGATTAATCATATCTTGATTGAAGATTTTTTAAAAAATTATACCGTATAGTATTGTTAACGATCCAATCGAAGTGGCATGAAAAGGAATAATAAAAGTGGCTGCACCTATCGAATCTCGACGAAATTTTTTGAGCACATCTTTTCGGTGCGCATGAAAACCTGTGGATATCCGACTTTTATCGATTATCAAACCATCATTTCTCGAACGGCGATGCGTTATATTGATAATAAGTAGCTGTATTATTACAGTAACCGAAATGTTGCTTACGGTCTTCAGTAATGCGTTACATTTTTATTTTATTATCTCTCGATAACATTACTTATTATTAATAAGATAGAAGTATAGTATGTACCTGAACATTATCTAATTTTATTGACGTAGCCATTCGGTAAATATACATAAAATAGCTATTTAATCTCATCAGTTTTCTATGTTTATCAGAACGCGTATTACTCGAACTAGATAAATATAGATTAACAGTGTCTCATAATCTCATTCTTTTTAAAAAGTAACGCTATTTAAAATAAATCAGCATTATAAAATGAAAGTCAATCCAGCTCTATGCGATCTGACCATTAAGCACCAAATCTAACCATATAAGGCAAATTCCGCCCAGACCGGTGCATGATCTGAAGGTCTTTCCATATTTCGTATTTTTCTGTCAATTCCACTATCGGTACAATAAATAGCGAGTCGGGGCGTTACCAGTATTAGATCAATACGCAGTCCATGGTTTTTCTCGAATCCTTTAGAGCGATAATCAAACCACGAGAATTCGTCGTTACGCGTCGGGTTAGTGCGGCGATACGTATCCACTAGCCCCCAACTCAGTAAACGACTCATCCATTCACGCTCTTCCGGTAGAAAAGAACACTTTCCGATACGAAGCCAACGTTTTTTTGCCTTTTCTCCGATACCCACATCAAAATCACTATGACTAATATTCATATCACCCATTACTAACATTAGCGTATCTACCGGTACTTGTCTCTCAAGATAAGTTTGAAAACTTTGATAGAAGTGAGTCTTAGCCGGAAATTTAATCGGATCTTTGCGGTTGTTTCCTTGCGGAAAGTAGCCGTTAATTATCGTCACTACACCCTTATTGGTAAGAAGATCAGCCATGATAATACGCCGCTGTGCATCTTTGTGATCTCCTGGGAGGCCGTATCGAACTGATATAGGTTCTTTTTTAGTTAAGAGTGCAACGCCGTAGTGACTTTTTTGTCCGTGATAAAAAGCATGATAGCCATACTGATTGATAGCTTCTAATGGAAACATATCATCATGAACTTTAGTTTCTTGTAAGCTGATAATATCGGGATAGTGTGTTTTAATAATAGCTTCTAACTGATATATATGCGCACGTAATCCATTAATGTTAAAAGACATAAACTTCATAAATATCCCTTTTTAAGGAAAGTAATTAGCTTAGCGTAGCAGAGTTCAGTAGCCAATGTAACCTAGATAGTAATTGGAAATGCTACCAGATATAGACTGCCTAAATTTTACTTAGAAATTTTAGTTTTTTAGATGATTGCTTCTAGGGAAATAAAGTAAGTATTCCCGTGCCTTAGCTTATTTATCTCATCTGATTTATCTGGATTACATGGCTTATATGAATAATCTAAATGATATTGAATTTCATTGATTCTGAGACGAGAAAAAGAAAATTTTTTGAGAGATAGCGGCTAAGTTTCGCCTGATCTCATCTATAGTTCGCTTTAAATTCGGACAAGAATTTTATTAAAAAATTATTTTTTTAAATTCTTTTTATATTATTTAAGTGCTAATCTAAGAAGATATATAAATAAAGGATTCGCTGACAAGAGTAGAGAATAACCATATCGGGGTTTATATGAAGCTCGATGCGAGGTAATAATTATTCATCTATTTGGCTATGTTGTCAAGAGTACAAGAACACCGATTACGGAACTGCATGCTATTAACATCCTAATCTGATTGGTTACCAAGTCAGATCCTTCCGTTATCGTAATAATCAAGGATATTACGAGGTCTACTCATAATAACTTGATATATTGAGCATAGTCTGAATAGCCCGGTCTTCTCTTCTAGGAACGAAAAGACCGGGCTATTCAGAAAAGTGAGAGAATATTTGAGGCGGCGCACAAAGAGAGCTAATTTGGAGTCAAGACAGAATACAGTAACAGTAGCATTTATTAAACAATAGCTATCTGAAAGATAAAGAGGTTTTGGAACTACGGTTAGCACGCTTTCTCGCTTTTTCTGTGAGATGATACTTACGAATACGAATTGCAACCGGCGTCACTTCCACCAACTCATCATCATCAATAAATTCTAGAGCTTGCTCTAGAGTCATGTTTATAAATGGTACTAATGTTGTCGCTTCGTCAGTACCGGAAGCGCGCATGTTGGTCAATTTTTTACCCGTCAGACAATTAACAGTCAAATCGTTAGAGCGTGAGTGAATGCCGATTATCTGACCCTCGTATACCTCTGAGCCGTGTCCTAAAAGCAGCTTACCTCGGTCTTGTAGACTGTAAAGAGCGAAGGCCACCGCTTTACCGTGGCTATTTGATATCATCACGCCGTTTTGACGACGCCCTATTTCACCCGATCGCACATTTTCGTAGTGGCTAAATGTCGAATACAGAAAACCTGTACCAGAGGTTAGGGTCATAAATGTGTTGCGAAATCCAATTAATCCGCGGCTTGGAACTAGGTACTCAAGACGCACGCGCCCATTGCCGTCAGGAGCCATGTTTTTTAAATCTGCTTTACGCTCACCCATCGCCTGCATTATAGAACCTTGATGTTGCTCTTCAATATCCAGAGTGGCGTTTTCAATAGGTTCTTTCTTAGAACCACTGACTTCACGGAAGATAACTCTAGGACGAGAGACCCCGAGTTCAAATCCTTCGCGTCGCATATTTTCAATTAGAACGGATAAATGAAGTTCGCCACGTCCGGATACACGAAATGTGTCGGGGTCTTCAGTTTTTTCGACACGCAACGCTACATTATGGATTAATTCTTTATTTAAACGCTCAAGGATTTGTCGTGACGTAACGAACTTTCCGTCCCTTCCGGAAAATGGTGAAGTATTGACGCTAAATGACATGCTTACGGTTGGTTCATCTACGGACAATGCTGGTAGTGATTCAATTGTAGAAGCGTCACAGATGACATCTGAAATGCTTAGTTCTCCTAATCCGGTAATAGCAATAATATCCCCAGCTTCCGCTAAGGTAGATTCGATGCGCTCTAAGCCTATATGACTAAGGACTTTGCTTACTTTACCGTTACGAACTTTCCCTTCAATATTAATGATGCTAACCTGGTGATTTGGTTTCACCCTCCCGCGTTTAATACGACCAATACCGATTACGCCCAAGTAGTTATTATAGTCTAATTGAGAGATTTGCATCTGAAACGGTGCTTCTAATTCAACTTTCGGCGCTGATACGTGATTAACGATCACTTGATACAGAGGGGTCATATCTTCTGCCATGTGATTATAATCAGTACCAGAGGTGCCCATCAGTGCAGATGTATAGATAATTGGGAAATCGAGCTGATCATCATTTGCATTGAGGCTAACAAATAAGTCGAAGACCTGATCGACGGCCCAGTCGGGACGGGATCCCGGACGGTCAATCTTATTGATGACTACGATCGGTTTCAAGCCATTATCAAACGCTTTCTTTGTAACAAATCGCGTTTGCGGCATCGGTCCGTCGATTGCATCAACCAGCAATAGCGCTGAGTCAACCATAGACATGACTCGCTCTACTTCGCCACCGAAATCGGCATGTCCTGGTGTGTCTACAATATTAATGCGGTAATCTTTCCAATTAATTGCGGTATTTTTTGAAAGAATAGTAATCCCGCGTTCTTTTTCTATATCGTTGAAGTCCATCACACGTTCGATGGTTTCTGCACGTTCTCCCAGAGTGCCGGATTGTTGTAGTAACTTATCAACTAATGTGGTTTTACCATGGTCAACGTGAGCAATAATAGCAATGTTACGCAAATTTTCTATCACAGCTTTGCCTCTGCTCTGGAATTGAAGATAACGCGCTATTGTACAGATGTTAAGCGAAAAATTGAAAAATTGTCGGTTTTCTTGTAAGAAATAGCGCATTTAGTTTATAAAACATTAATCATTATAGGCTCTTTAACTTCGTCTCAAAAGCATTATCGATGCACACATGTATTATAATAGTGTTATATTTAAATGAAAATTTCATCATAATGATCTTCTTTAGAAAGATAGTTCAGACAATAAAGATATAAAGACTACCCATCAAGTTAGGAAAAGTGCTAACAGAGAGACTCCATATTTTTATCTTATCCTTTTGGGGTAAAAAAGTTCTACAGATTAGTCGCGACTATGATAATGATAGATCCGGGAGAATAACTATGTCAGCTGAACAAGTTTTAGCGATGCTACGTGAACATGCAGTGAAATTCGTAGACTTACGCTTCACTGATACTAAAGGTAAAGAGCAGCATCTCACCGTCCTGGCTCATCAGGTAAGTACTAACTTTTTCGAAGAAGGGAAAATGTTTGATGGCTCTTCCATCCAAGGTTGGAAGGATGTTAATGAATCTGACATGGTGCTACTTCCCGATCCCAGTACAGCAGTATTAGATCCATTCTTTGAAAAATCCACTTTAATCATCCGTTGCGACATTCTGGATCCATCAACCATGAAAGGCTACAATCGCGATCCTCGCGCTATTTCTAAACGCGCAGAATACTTCCTGAATACTTCTGGTATTGCCGACAGTGCTTTATTTGGTCCAGAGCCAGAATTTTTTCTCTTTGATGATATCCGTTTCGGAAGCAGCCCATCTGGTTCCTATGTCGCTATCGATGACATCGAAGGCGCATGGAATTCGGGCACCACATACAAAGTCGGCAATAAAGGCCACAGGCCCGCAATCAAGCGCGGCTATTCACCAGTGCCTCCTGTCGATTCTTCACAAGATATCCGATCCACTATATCTTTAACTATGGAGGCAATGGGTTTAGTAATTGAAGCGCACCACCATGAGGTAGCTACGGCAGGTCAGAATGAAATAGCTATGCGCTTTAATACTATGACTAGAAAAGCTGACGAAATTCAAATTTACAAATACGTAGTACACAAGGTGGCACACAACCTTGGGAAAACTGCAACCTTTATGCCGAAACCAATATGCGGCGACAACGGTTCTGGTATGCACTGTCATATGTCGTTATCTAAGAATGGTGATAACTTATTTTCTGGAGATCGATACAGTGGGTTATCTGAAATGGCCTTGCTTTATATCGGTGGAATCATCAAACACACTAAAGCGATTAATGCTTTCTCCAATCCAACTACTAATTCTTATAAACGTTTAGTTCCGGGCTACGAAGCACCAGTCATGCTTTCCTATTCAGCACGTAACCGCTCTTCTGCCATCCGAATTCCGGCAGTTATGAGCCCGGAATCATGCCGTATCGAAGCCCGTTTTCCAGATCCAGCAGCTAACCCATACCTGTGCTTTTCTGCATTACTAATGGCTGGCCTAGACGGAATTATCAATAAGATCCACCCTGGGCCTGCGCTAGATAAAAATTTGTATGACCTATCTGAAAAGGAGCTCGGGATCCCAAAAGTAGCAACTTCTCTGAATGAGGCCCTAGCAGCCCTGAATAAAGACCGCGATTTCTTAACCCGAAACGATGTGTTTACCGACGATGCGATCGACGCCTATATCGCACTGGCTAAAGAAGACATTAATCGTATTCGAATGACACCACATCCGATTGAATTTGAGCTTTACTATAGCGTTTAGCTCATACCGTACTGTCTGATGCGACAGATCTAATCCATGATTTATCTGATAGTGGCCAGTCTTTTCTAAATTAAATATGTTTTCTATAAAGCTATCTTATGCACGGATCATTATGAAATGAGAGTACAGAAAGGACACTAAAAAGATCCGCTCGATTACCATACAGTAATCGAGCGGATCTAATTGATTTATAAAGATATTTTTAATTTTTCTGCAAGAAGAATGCTCTCTAATATTAACTCATGTAATGAAATTATGCGATCTATTGCGTCTATCGAGACTGTTAGCAAGAAAAATAATGCTTGAATTAAAAATCGGCCCCATATCAGAATCTGAGACATGGGGCGAGATAATGATGAAGTGACTGAATGACATGAGTATATGGCAGATCAGCGTAAATTATTCGAGCCGAATATGAGATCTTTATACTTGTATAATATATAAAAATAATATACTTAGGTTTTATGAAGAAAATAATGTTATACGATTTTACTGTATACAAGCAAACACTCTTCTTTCATCGATTCAGAATGCACTCCATCACATTCTGAATCGATGCCCCTCCACCTGATAACTGATTTTAATACTCTCTCATGCTATCCTGTACTTATCACCAACTTTCATATGCTCAAGAGAGTATTAAAAGTAGTGGGGCTCTCTGCTAATCAGAACTTATAGACTTAGAAGTTCTGATATAGGGCAACTTAACCACTTAATAGTCCGAATGATCTATGCTTTTTAATGAAAAGTCAGAATCATCTGGAGACCCTGAGTGCACCTGAAAAAAATATTTAGTTTATTTGATATGCTCATTAAAAAATACATTATAAAAATATGCTCCCTCAGTAGGGGAAGTCGATCTGCAATCAGGGCCGTGACTTATTTAATACATTTACTCAAAATTAAGAAAAAAATACATTTTTAATCTTTCTTTTATTTATTTTCTGCTGAGCTTATTTTTAGAAACTTTTACGTTGATTGTGAAATAATTAAAGTGTTATTTATATAATCACTTAAATGTATAATTTAAATTATACATAGATTAAGATTAAGTGATACTCCTGAATCAGGAATGCAGTTGTCTATCTGTTTTAATTTAGAACACTTGATCGGACTAGCAATATTCAAAAAATGACTTTATTTTGTTCAATTTCATATAATCGCCAAGTCACATGTGTTTCTTGGCCACCCATCTACGTGTAGATTGTCACCGATTTAGATTAATTAAAAAAGTCAGAAGGTATATATAAAAATCAACAGTTACGAATAATAGTAATTCCAGTTTGAGATAATGTAACATAGGCCGTAAGCTTAGTATTTTTACTAAACATTGTATTTTTATCAAACAGCTAATAGTTTGATTATTAGCCGCTTGATACGACCTCTTCATTTGTCCTTTCCTGACTTGAAGAACCAGCTCGAAGTGATGATCTTTTGGGTGACTGCTCACCAAGAGCCCGCTCCCGTGAAAAAAGGCATACTGAGTCGAGATACATGTACCATGTTGAATAATCAGAGCGAATACCATAAAAATGGTAGCCATGATTACATCTAGCTTCTATATATATTATCATTTGTGATTTATATCATCCCTGCATTGAACTCAAACGCACACTCGCCTTTTCTTGGTTATTATTTAACTCTACTTCTATAGTATTGATAAAAATATCAATATAATCTAACGTATTTTAAAGGGAAACCCTCTCTTCACGCATTTAGCCACGCCATCCTATGAGTATCATTTAATACTATATTCAGAGATTTATAATTCTCTGAGCCGATCAATTAATTTTTTCGTCAATAGATACGGATGCAGCATGTCTTTGAATTCTAGACCCTCAATTCTTTACAATCTCTAATAGAGGAATCACTAATACACTATTATCTACATGAGCATTCCCAGATCCGATCGTTCGTTTTATGCTTCCTAGTACTATCCTGAGTACGTATAGTCGATACGGATATGTTCGTATAGATTTTTAAGCCCTCTTGCATCTAGAAATCTCTTAACCAAGTTCTAAAGTGGCTTTCTTTTTTAACTGTATCTCGATATACTTATAAACGTTAGTCTAATTAGTTATACTTAAGGAAATCAAACACTTTGAACGGAAAACATTATAATTACACCATGACTCGTTTTGTCAAAAGTGCATCTGATGCTCGCGATCTACCCAAAGATACAGGCATTGAAATTGCGTTTGTTGGCCGATCTAATGTTGGTAAATCTAGCGCCTTAAATGCCTTGACGAATCAGAGAAATCTGGCACGTATCAGTAAAACGCCGGGGCGTACTCAGCTAATTAACTTATTTGAAGTCGAAACGGATCGTCGCCTGGTAGATCTACCAGGCTTTGGATATGCCAAAGTTTCAAAAGATATAAAGCTTAGATGGCAACACACACTAAGTAAATACCTACAAGTGCGTAATTGTCTGAAAGGGCTAATGCTGCTAATGGACATTCGTCATCCCCTAAGAGAGCTAGATCAGCAGATAGTTCAATGGGGAGTCAGCGCGAAAATGCCAATCTTGCTGCTTTTAACTAAAGCCGATAAGCTTAACTTTGAAGCGCGTAAATTTCAGCTTAATACGGTCCGGGGGGCCCTACTGCCACTCATGGCAGACATAACAGTTGAAATTTTTTCTGCAAAGAAAAAAATCGGGACTGATAAATTATCCGAAAAGCTAGATCTCTGGATGAGAGACGATTTCTTTCGGGGTCGCCCTTCTAAAATAAGAGTACGAAGACCCTTAACGCCATCAATGTAGCCATCGAGAGCGCCTCGAAAGGCTTTTAGTTTAAGGTTCTCTTCAATATGATGAGAGCCCCACTATTTATTTAAAATGTTTTTATTTGAAGCGAGGAGCAGAGTGCTTACTGTTCAGATTTATTTAGTCTAATACACTAAAAATTTTAAGAAAAGAGTACGAATTAGCTTTCAGATTAAAAAAAATAGATTTTCTAAAGTGCTTTTCGCATGAAATATGCATTTTTTCTATTACGAAAAAGGTTACGCTTAATAGCGATAGAGTTCAAGCGTGAGCCGCGTTCCAGTTGACACCCACACCTATATCAACTTTCAAGGGAACCTTAAGATCCATAGCGCCTTCCATAATTTCACGAACTATCTGGATGGATGCATGAACTGCTGATTCGTGTATCTCAAATACTAATTCATCGTGCACCTGCATAATCATGCGCACCAGAGAGCGTTCTTCTGCTCGGATCCAAGCGTCTATTTTAATCATCGCACGCTTAATGATATCTGCAGCTGTACCCTGCATCGGAGCGTTGATCGCAGACCGCTCTGCCGCTTTTCGTCGCATGCTATTTCTGGATTGTGCATTCGGAATATATAAACGGCGACCTTCTAAAGTAGTAACATATCCTTGCTCAGAAGCCTGATTACGAATACGTGTCATGTAATCTCGAACACCCGGATACCGCTCAAAGTAGTGATTTATGTAAAGAGAAGCTTGGGAACGCGGCACACCTAACTGACATGCTAAACCAAATGCACTCATGCCGTAAATAAGTCCAAAATTAATGATCTTGGCGCTACGTCGTTGTTCGTTAACTACTTTATCTATCGGGATACCAAATACCTCAGATGCCGTAGTACAGTGTATATCTTTACCTTCCGAGAAAGCTTTTAGTAGAGCGGCGTCCTGAGAAAGGTGAGCCATAATACGCAGTTCTATTTGCGAATAGTCTGCAGTGACAATAACATAACCCTCAGGAGCAATAAACGCTTGGCGAATACGCCGCCCTTCTTCGTGGCGTACTGGAATGTTTTGCAGGTTAGGATCTCTCGAAGAGAGACGACCGGTTGCGGTTACGGCCTGATGATAAGAGGTGCGCAATCGGTTGCTGTTTGGATTAATCATTATAGATAATTTATCGGTGTAATTAGTTTTTAGTTTTGAGAGACAGCGATGCTGAAGAAGTACTTTCGGAAGCGGGTGATCTATTGCTAGTTCAGAAAGGACTGCTTCATTAGTTGATGGTGCACCACTCGGTGTTTTCTTTAATATTGGAAGCTTTTGTTTTTCATACAGAATCATCTGTAGTTGCTTGGGTGATGCAAGGTTAAAGTTTTCTGACGCTAGGTTGTATGCTTCCATCTCTAACTCACCGATCCGCTTGGATAATTCCTGAGAATGAGCTAATAAAATATCTGGATCGATCAGTACACCGATGTGTTCGATATGCGATAAGACTGGCACCATTGGCATCTCGATCTCATTAAATACCCGAAGTAATTCAGAACTTTGATTTAATTGAGGCCACATCGCTAGATGCAATTTCAATACAAGGTCGGCATCTTCTGCCGCATAGGGCACTGCCTGTTCTAGAGCAATCTCATTAAACATCATCCGGTTTTTTCCTTTTCCGGCAATCTCCTCAAATGTAGTAGCTTTGTAGCCCAGATAGCGCTCGGCTAGATGATATATATCATGACTGCCTCCAACGCTGTTTAATACATACGATTCCAACATAGTATCATACGTAGTTCCACGCAGATTAATGCCGTAACGTTCTAGAACCCCAATATCAAATTTTAAATTTTGACCAATTTTCAGTATTTGCTCATCTTCGAATAACAGCTTCAACCTTTCTAATGCAGATCCGAAATCTAATTGTTCGGGTGCACCTAGATAGTTATGCGCCAGCGGTAAATAAGCCGCTTCACCTGGTGCTATAGCGAATGCAAAACCGGTCAGATTGGCGGTCACCGTATCTAGTCCGTCAGTTTCAGTATTAAAAGCAAACGCCTTGGCTTTTTGCGACCGTTCAATCCAATCACAAAAAGTATCTTCTTCTAAAATAGATAGGTAGCTATTCTTGGATGGCATAGTATTTTCCTCCATGCCTTTTTGCTTGATTAGCATGCTGTTTTTCAGATTCGTAAATATTAAAAAGTTTCACGATCGAGTTTTCAGCCATACTCCAGCTTCTAAAGCTATCAGCCAATGCTTAAATTCATACCGTTTAAATAGCTTTTTTAATATTCCAGTATCTGGAGAAGCTATTTTAAGGTCTTTGTAAGAAGCATGTAGCTTAACGTTTGTTTTAATTGTCGCTAGTTGATAAGAAAGGTAAGCTATCTCTTTATTCTGCTCTAATTTAGCTGCTATAGTCTTCGCACCACGGAAGTTAAGCATGCCTATGCTACTCAATTGATCATATAATACGTTCAATCCCCCTACATCCTGTAAAAGAACCCGAGCAGTCTTTGCGCCAACTCCTGGAACTCCGGGAATATTATCTGAAGCGTCGCCTGTCAAAGCCAAGAAGTCGATTATTAAATCAGGCAAAATGCCGTATTTTTTATATACTTCCTGAGGCCCGATAATCGTATTATATCTACTGTTTATTAATATAATTTTTTGACTAACTAATTGCGCCATGTCTTTATCTTCAGTGCTTATTAATACTCGCTGTCCAGCCATTTCAGCCTCGAGTGCTAATGTCCCTATCACGTCGTCTGCCTCAACATTTGGGGTAACTATCAACGGAAGCCCCATAGCTTTTACCATTTCATGAAGTGGTTCAATTTGTTTCATTAAATTTATGGGCATAGATAAACGGTGTGCTTTATATTCAGGAAATAGCTCATCGCGAAAAGTTTTTCCTTTGGAATCAAATACGACTGCGGCATAGCTAGGTTGGTTCCGTAACAGTAGACTACGTAGCATATTCAAGACGCCATACATCGCTCCGGTAGATTCCCCCAATGAATTAGTCAGTGATGGAAGAGCATGATAAGCACGGTAAAGGTAAGAGGAGCCATCAACTAGTATGAAAGGGCTTTCTGCAGTATGGGGCATGGCGCTTCTTTAGAATGACTGAATTTATCAGCGGTGCGCTACAGTTTTCTGTAGCAATATTCTTAGTGTCTATTATAAGTTTAAATAATCTAGTACTTCTACAATGCTCTCGATATTACTATCTGTAATAGAACTCTATACCTAGAAAAAGTAGAGGTTATAATATTTTGATTTTTATAAAAATATTATAACCAAAAATATAAGTTAATTTTTATTAAAAATAGCCAGTGCATACCTAAATGCAAAGTATAGACTGAATATTTTTAATAACATTAAGTACCTTAATTTCTAGAATAGAAGATATAATTTAGATAAAAGTATCAGGCGGTATATTTCTATTTTAAGGATCACCGCTTTAACCAATTACTTAACAGGTTATAATTTAAGATAGAATTAAAATTAAAGACACATAAAAATTGGGATGAAATAGCCATGAAATTCATTTTATTAGCTTAGAACCTTTATTCTTGATTATTTTTTTGAATTAGGAAGCTCACCACGCGACCCAGATGCCTTGTGTATCCATCCATTGACGTTGTATCTAACCCCTCACTTTTAATCATGTACTTGCCACTCACAAAGACTGCAGGAACGCTATGTAGACGGAGATCTGTTACGGCCTTTTGTTGTTGAACTACTAAAGATTTTACTACAAAACTATTTAAAGCAGCATCATAATCAATTGGGCTTACGCCAGCTCTTAAAAATACGTTTCGGATGTCATCCGGCGTACTTACATCGTGGGTCTTCTGTATCGCCTCAAACATCAGAGGGCTAATTTTATATTCAATACCTAACGCTATTGCGACAGCCCAAGACCGAGTTAGTGATTGCCCTAGTGGGCCGAGAAATTCAACGTGGTATCTAGCGATTTTTGTATCAACAGGTAGTGCTTTTTTCATGTTCTCAGTAACACGATAAATTTGATCAAATTGATAGCAGTGTTTACAGTAGAAAGAAAAAAACTCAAGGATCTGTGGCGCGTCAGTTAATGGTTTATCTAAGGTAACATACTGAACGCCATCACTAAATGTTGCGGCGATAGAACCGAATATGACTACCATGCTAAGAAGAGGTAACCATGTTTTTTTCATACAACTAAGCTCTCCATTATATTCAAGTATCAGCGCATTTGGATCGGCTTTAAGGGCCTCTGAAATGATCTCACCTACTCGTTGAGCAACGATTCCTAAGAAAACTAAAAATTCAGTACTTTTTGTCCCAAACAAAACATTATTTTGGCGCTCGTATCATATCAACGGCAAGTAATTTAAGATATATAGCACGAACCATGCGGACTTAGCCCAGTCGTCTCGGCTAGATCAGTAATCTATTTTAACTCTTAACTTCATGATAATAAAAATGAGTAAACTCGACGAACATCTTTAAAAAATATTTAATATTTATAGCAAACATATTAATTTAGTCATAAAACAGAATTTACCATATCATCAATCAGACTCATCTAATCTGTTTAGAAAAAGTGCTAGATTATAAAATCCATCCATAAATCACCGCTTGAAAAACTAGATAAAAGCGCAAGTAAGAGTCTGCTTGTAACAAAGAGAAAATTTACTTCATTATGCAAATTACTAAATAGTATACCCTATACTATTTAGCGCATACCTACGGGCGTGTTCACACGAAACAAATTCTCGAATTGAGAAGTAGTAAGAAAAATTTAAAAAATGATGGTGTGCATATTGCCCATGAGTAAGCTTATCGATGTTTAACCGTATGCATCTTGAAGAGATATTACTTTTGTGTATCGAAATGTTAGTAACTTTTGCTGGAGCATGTAGAAAGTTACTAAATAAAATTGATTTTGCCGCATTTATCTTAAAGATAAAAATTCCTTTAAGCTGCGATAACGATGATATGACAAGATAATACGTTTAGCACAATTTTCTTCGTGACGTCTTTATACGTAATGCTGGAAGAGATGAATAGATCGAAAGTTTCAAAAAATTAGAGTAGACGTTCTAGATTTTAGAAGGCACGCATCATCTCGGCTTAATCGCATCTATTTACCAAAAGTCTGACGATAGACATCGTATTATCTATGTAAAACTTTCTGAGCATAGATAACAATGCAGCTAAAAATGGCGAAATCAGTCTATGAGCAAGACGGAAGAAATTTCAAGTTGATTTGATCGACCCACAATACTAAATGAATAAAATTATTTTTATCGACGTAAGTCATTTTCTGAAAATTGGATAAAAAGTGCAACGCTTAATAAAAATTTGACTGCGTCTGTAAGACTAGTCGGAGAGAGGTAAGTAAGATAGATAAAGTAGCGTCGATATTTAATGAAATATTCCGATGAAGGAAATATCGAAAATTAAATCGTCATGCTCTAACGTTTAATTTCCAACTTCATGCTCGGAGATAATTCCTATAATACGTTTATTATAATGGGGTTCGACCTCGTCAAATGTACACGCATAAAATTGTATCCATACCAGGCCACACTCTGTGCTCAAAAGGTAAGACGTTTTCCAAAAATCGGTGCGCATGCCAGAGGCTCTTCACCACCTTCTGACGTGCGCATACTGCTTACAGATCGCCTTTTCTCTATCTTTCTCATCGGCGAACGCCAATTTTTCTCAAAACGTAGATCATTAACCGGATTTCTTCACGAGAAACAGGACGGCCCGGCATTAATGGTAGATGCGGGAGGCATTCATCAAGATATTTCATAATGATCGGGGATTTATAGAGAGCTAGTTCACGATCTGATAATATTGAAATCGCATGATATGGATTAAAGACGATCGAGTCTTCCCGAGATTGTTCATTGCTAATTACTTAATCTCAACGTCTACGCCTTTCTTTTAGAAAAATAAGAGTGAGCGCCCGATGACTAAATATAATCGGTAGATCCAAACAATAATGTCATTAGCGAACGCTTGCTAGCTGATACGGTTATTAAACCTCCGGGTTTTTAGAAAATACTATCAATAGTAAGGTGTGTTAATCTTTTAAGCCACATAAAACCGCTCTATTACCGTGGACGCAACGCTGAATCTGAGAGATTAGCGCGAAAATCATATAAGATTAAAATGTATTGCGGACTGCTGGACTCTTCCTGTTGTACGAGTAATATCATTTGTATTTTTTAAAAGAACTGGCGCTTTCGGTACGAGAGCACGCTCTCGTACCGAATCTAAGGAACATAATGAAAAGCCGTACGTCGTTCGGCGTACGGCATCTTTAATCGATCCGGTTTCTTGACCAGAATTAACGTTTAGAAAACTGAGGGCGCCGGCGAGCTTTTCGTAGGCCAACCTTCTTACGTTCGACTCGACGGGCATCGCGAGTAACAAATCCGGCTTTACGTAATTCGAGATGTAAGGCTTCGTTATAGTCTATTAGAGCACGAGTAATTCCGTGACGAATAGCTCCTGCTTGACCAGAACTTCCGCCACCTTTAACGGTAATATACAGATCTAATTTTCTATCCACCTCAACTAGCTCTAGAGGCTGACGTACTACCATTCGGGACGTTTCGCGACCAAAATATTGCTCTAATGTTTTGTGATTAATTACAATCTTTCCGCTGCCTTTCCTCATGAAAACACGAGCAGTGGAGCTTTTACGACGACCAGTGCCATAGTATTGATTTTCAATCATTGCTATTCATCTCGCTTAAATACCTAAAAATTGAGGTTGCTGTGCTGCGTGATTATGCTTATTACCCGCATAAACTTTTAATTTTCGGAACATGGCTCGGCCCAGAGGGCCCTTTGGTAACATTCCTTTCACTGCAAGTTCAATAGTGCGCTCAGGACGGCGGACGATCATTTCTTGAAAAGTCGCCCGCTTAATACCACCTATATAGCCGGTGTGGTGGTAATAAAGTTTGTCTGTGCGCTTATTACCAGTTACAGAAATTTTTTCGGCATTTAGAACGATAATATAGTCTCCGGTATCTACATGCGGAGTGTATTCCTCTTTATGTTTACCGCGGAGTCGGCGGGCAAGTTCGGTAGCGAGACGTCCTAAAGTTTTATTTTCTGCATCAACGACGTACCAGTTGTGCTTTGCAGTTTTTGGTTTAGCTGTAAAAGTTTTCATTAAAAGGCTTACTCGATAGTTGGCTGGGCGTTGGGTGGACACCTAAACGCCCAGAGATATTTTACGCTCATATGACTACGCGACTTCTGACGTGCGCAATGTTTTAAATTGGAATTACTGACACTGTAAGAATTTTGGAGAGCCCTTATTTAATATGGGATATGAAGATTATAGAGGCGTCGATAACAAAAATCGAACGGTTTTTAAATAGAATGTTTACCTTCATAATAGTATTCACACTCTTTCCGAAAATTTACTTATGGCGCCAATGGCATAAAAATGCGATATGATTATCTATAAAATGTATCTCTAGAAGCATAAAAGGCGCTATATACAGATAGTGGCAAATAAAATAGTTAGTAGAACATGCACTAGAGTCGACTGTATTAAAAATTTATTTCAAATAAGATAGTTAAGCATGATTGTCAATTTCAGTCTCCCAAAATAAGATGGGTGGTATTAGTCTTCAAGCGGTAAACGCTCTTTCTTCATATATCTCAAGCATTGCATGTTCAAAATTAACGACGAGTTTAGCATAAACTGTGGTACAGAATCACGTCACGGGGCACGAATCGTGAGCAATATAGACCGGGGTGACTGCCATGTCTTCATTAATTTTTATATGTAGCAGATGGGAGTAGAATAGTTAATGTATTATTTGGTGTCTCGATTATTCACTATAATAGCATAAAGGCTATCTCAATAACATAAAAGCTATCTCAAAATCTTGTCTATCCTCCAGCTCAATGTATTAGCTTAATAATAATTTTAAGATATCTCCTATACGCACTAGATAAAATTAAGTATATTAAGATTTCACTTAGAGTGACAGGGATTAGTTATTCTAGACGTAAATTTTTATAAAAAATATAGCGTTTATCAATAGATTGATTATAATCAGATACGATCATTGAGGTTAATTGAAGTATAAAAAATATCGACAAATCAAGCATCTGTCTAAATTTTAGAATTATTAGGAAGTGAATGATCTTTGGTAGTTAAAAATAGTATTGTATCCCCTACTAACACAGTATTATTAGGTCTTGAACACGAAGTATTTTTAAATACACAATAATTAATTTATAATTTAGAGCGTTAATAGTTGCTACAACAGAACCACCTACAATTACAGCGTAGGTTAGCCTTAAAGCTATAACATAAAGTGGCGATAATAACATAAAGTAGTGGTAATTTGAAAGTCACTTATGATCTTTTGAAAGCCACTGAAGGCGCATATCTTTCCAGAGCCCTCAAAAATTTTTATATATTAAATTATTTAATAATTCTATAAGTCTAGTTCTATGTATGCTTAAAGTTATTAGCGTTAGCGATCTCCAAAAAATAAGAAATTTTTAGCGAATATTAGCGGAACACTGAAATTACTTAATTTTATTATCACTAATAATTCTCGCTCCGACTTATATTTCAAGAACTTCTAAATACACCTCAGTGTTTGGTTCGAATAAAATGCATATTTATAATAAAATTTTTTAAATAAAGCATTCCTTGCAAAACAAGTTTAAAAAATAAATATTATGACCTCTCTATCACTCTACTGATGAAGTTAATAATCGTCATAATAATTAAGAGTGACACGAACGTATTTTAACAACCTTAAAAATTAACAAAAATTTGTAGCATGAATCCAATAAAAGAAAAAGATAGATTAGAAATAGATCACATATAATTGACAGATTACTTTTATATATAGTAAAGAATATATTGATGGGATAACTAATGATTATCTTGAATTGTATCAATATATAGAAAAGAGCCCATCATCTCACTAATGACGCAGACAAGCTAGGAGAATGTATTCTCCGCTCTCAACTGAGAGAATTTCAAATAAATAATAATGAAGTGCACCTAAAAATATTGGGTTTAGCCACTAAGAATCTGCATTCGGGACTGGATCCATGATCAAACAGCGCGGCATGATTAAAACCCTTTATCTTTAGCGTCTGGCCGTAATATGAATTTTTTCTATAGCCTTACTATTAACGTCATAATGGTCTTCTGTAATGCTTAATTGAACTTTTTATACAAATTTTAATCCTACATCTTCAAAGGCAAGCGGTTTCGTAGCGTTATTCATATTTTATCGGCAGGTATTGAGAGAGTTACTATAAATGAAGCAAAAATCTTTAAATTTAAGTATATTAGTTACAGTTATCAGTCTAATCATAAGTTCATTACAGCTGTCTAAAGCAGCAATTCCAGTCGTCCTTCAAGATCAACCTATGGTAAGCCTAGCACCGATGCTAGAAAAAGTGCTACCCGCCGTCGTTAGCATTCATATTGAAGGCATTCAATCACAATATCATCCTCAGCTTCCTAAAGAGTTCAGGCGATTTTTTGGCCTCAACTTTCCCGATCAGCAAGCCACCCCCCGTCCATTTGAAGGATTAGGATCTGGTGTAATAATCAATGCCGAAAAAGGTTATATTCTAACTAATAATCATGTGATCAGTAATGCTGATAAAATCTACATACAGTTAAATGATGGACGTGAAATAGATGCTAAACTAGTTGGCTACGATGAGCAGTCAGATATCGCTCTTTTACAACTGAGTGAGGCAAAAAGATTAACCGAAATTAAAGTAGCCGATTCAGATCAGCTACGCGTCGGCGACTTTGCAGTAGCCGTTGGAAATCCGTTTGGTCTAGGTCAGACCGCAACCTCTGGTATTATCTCGGCGCTCGGTCGAAGCGGACTAAACCTAGAAGGCCTAGAAAACTTCATCCAAACTGATGCCTCAATTAACCGCGGTAATTCTGGAGGAGCATTAGTGAACCTCAATGGTGAACTGATCGGTATTAACACTGCTATTTTAGCACCAAGTGGCGGCAATATTGGTATCGGTTTTGCTATTCCAAGTAACATGGCTCAAAATCTTAGTCAACAACTGATTGAATTCGGACAAGTTAGGCGAAGCCTATTAGGCATAAAGGTCAGTGACATGACACCTGATATAGCTAATATTTTTAATACCAGTATTCAGCGTGGTGCTTTTGTAACTGAAGTGCTAACAAGATCTGCCGCTGATAAAGCCGGAATTAAGGCTGGCGATATACTTATTTCTATTAATGGCAGGCCAGTCAGTAGCGTAGCCGAGCTACGAGCTAAGGTTGGCACTTCCGTACCCGGAAAAATTATCAAAATAAGCTTATTGCGCGACGGTAAATTGCAAGAGATCTCGGTCACTCCAGACAGTAAAGATAACCGTGCAGATAACGCTGAAATTCTGGCGCCAGTATTTCTTGGCGTCTCCCTCATAGATGACACTCTTCCGAACGGCGAACGGGGCGTGAAAGTAGGTGATATCGATCAAGGATCAATAGCAGCACGGATCGGACTAAAAAAAGGTGACATGATTATTGGTATGAATCGTCAGAGGGTTGACAGTATCACGACACTACGAAAAATACTGGAGACTGTGCCGCCGATTATGGCACTTAATGTTGTACGTGGCGATGAGCGCATTTATTTACTATTGCGTTAATATGTGATTAAAAGGGGCTCAGTTATTTATGTACTGCTGCGCCCCATTTAATTCTTTCCGTCCTCCATGTGTCATGAACCTCAGTTCTTAAAATGCCATGATTATTAAACTGTTGTATTTCATTATCATTAGTATTATTTTTCTGACGCTTATCAAGTCTATGCCATTAACTCCCAAATCTATTTCAAGAACAAACTGACAGGTATCGGAAGCACGAGGTGATTGATTTATAAAAAATCTACATTTGCTAGAGCAAATACGGGTTATAAACGTTCGTAATAGTAGTTAGGAATTTACTGTACTTTTTGATAGATAAGAGTGCAGCAATAAGGGAAACGCAGCTATATTTTACCAGTCTCTAGTCGATAAAATCGACTAATTAATTCGTAATCCGTGCAACCTTTTGAGATCTTCAATCAGAAGTTTTAATACGGCGAATCACTAAATGTTTTAAAATAGTTAATTCGTTTAGTCGTAATAGATTGGCTAGAAATTTTTATCTACATAAGTAGAAAATAAATGTACGAAGCCAATATTAATGCTCTTAAATTTTCGATACTATCTAACCATAGTAAAACGCTTACACGTCTTATTAGCTTGATCATTGAAATGATCCCGTGTCACAGCGTTTCGATTAAACCCATCAGTGATGTTTATGGAAGCTAAGAGCTTCTATACTTAGCGTATAGCAACTATTACTCGCCTAGACTCAATTTTACTAGCATTCAACATTTGTAAGGTATTGCTTTAGAGAGATAAAATTAAAAGAATAAATACGCCTTCAATTAAAATAACATTATCATCAAGGTTTCTAATGAATTTTCAAATTTAGTACTATGAAAAATCAATTAACTAATAAAATTATATAAATACCTAAATTTTATTCATTAAATCCCGAACCGGTGAAATACTTCTAAGGTACTAAATAACAAGGTCGCTTTTTCTTTTCGTTTATCGCTAATAGTTATTTTTAAAACTCGATTCTTCCTAGAATAAAGTTATTATGAATATCAGTGATAAGTGGAAAACATTAAAAGTCTACAAAAAAACTAAACTGCGATTATCGCTATGATCATGAGGTTTTATATTGTTAATTTTGCGTGTTTTTATTGCCACTTTTTATTGCATGTGCGTGTGTATCTTTGGCATCGGATACTGCCTATTTAGTCCACGAAACCCCCGTCATGCAGCAACGTTCGGTCATATTTTTGGCCGAATGTCAACCTTGTTTGGCCTTAAAGTAGTAGTCCGAGTACCCGATAGGGAAGCTCATAATGACAGCTGTATTTACATTGCTAATCACCAGAATAATTATGATATGGTGACAGTAGCTAACATCGTACAGCCACGCACGGTTATTGTTGGTAAAAAAAATCTGCTATGGATTCCTTTTTTCGGACCACTCTATTGGCTGAGCGGTAATCTGTTAATTGATCGTAATAATCATGCTAAAGCACATAGTACCATCGCTCTAGTGGTAGAACAGTTTAAAAAAAGAGACATTTCGATCTGGATGTTTCCGGAAGGTACTCGTAGTCGAGGACGCGGCCTTATGCCATTTAAAACTGGCGCATTTCATGCATCCATCTCCGCTAGGGTTCCGATCGTACCTATCTGTGCCTCAACTACTAGCGGGAAAATTAATCTTAATCGCTGGAATAATGGTCAGGTGATCGTGGAAATGTTAAAACCAATCGATACTAGCAGCTACGGTAAGAAGGATGCGCGTAAGCTAGCGTCTTATTGTCATGATCTAATGGCAAAGAAAATTGCTCAGCTAGATGCAGAGGTTGCCGGATGTCATACTATTAAGAACATCAATAATACGCCATCTCAGTCAGCATGAGAAATTCGATAAAATTTGGGACTTTAATATTTAGATTCTTCCTGAATTTAATTAATAAAAGCCTAGTTTTATAAATACTATAGTTTATTGAATACATGAATAATAGGCTCGATGGTCAGTCTCTCACTGACCATAAAACATCAGGTCTAGTATTCTATATAAATAAGCTATATTATGAAGCATAAATATCAAGATAATGTGGACAATACTATTTTATTCCTTTTTAGAATGCAACTATGTGTAGAGACTCTTGGGGTCCATAATAGACACGGGCCTAAAAGTAACTAGAGTGGGTGTCTAGAATAGACGAGTAACATAAAAATTATAGCATGAGACTGCAATAATATTTTTGGCTTTAAATTTATGCACTTCTTCTAATAATATTAATCACTAACAAGTTTATTGACTATTTGATATAGACTAAGTTTTGATTCCGAGGTTTAAGAATTAATAGGCTCCTCTAACATGTGCATCACATCATGATAGGATCTTTCCCTACCTCACGATCATTGGGGCTACTCATGGAATGATTAACGACGTTATCGGAAAACATAATCTCCCTCCATACACTGCTGTAATACTCTACGAGAAACGCTTGTAGGACGAAATTTGTCATAGAAAAAACGATTTAGTGTATATAGGTGTAGATGTACTAATACATGCAGGTATGCATTTAGATCTAGTTATAACAAAAATCATAGTTAATCCTTGTATGTATAGCCATAGACCATAATTTATTAACAGGTACTAATGAGACGAAAATGGAATAATATGAATTAAGTCGTGACTTAGTTCAATAGAACAAAAACGCAGTAGGGCAATGATTTAAGTAGTATAATGTTAATTAATAAATTAAATAGAGAGCTGTTCTAGATTATAAAGCTATCTGATTCTTTCAGAACAAACCTTGACCGACAGAAAAGAGCATAAAGATAGCAATACTAATACTAAAGATAGTCATAATATCACCTTCATGATCAAATTAATTTGTAAGTATGTGCTCGTTACACCGCTTTAGTGGCCCAGGTATCCTAATAATAATCAATGTGGGGGCATAGACTCGAGACGATACGCCTTTTTACAAAGGCACATAAAGTCCGTAAGTGCACTTTTTTAGAAATAAAGACCCCTTCCTGAATGAGAAGGTTCAGCATAAAATATGTGGTGAACGCCCCAAACAGGTAGTGTTTTAAACACAGCGCTAGGCTTACTTAATTTTACTTTTTAAAAATAAATCATCAGGAGGACGCTTATGGCCCACAGAGGTATTAATAAAGTAATTCTAATTGGGAATTTAGGTCAAGATCCAGAAATTCGTTATATGCCCAACGGAGGGGCAGTGGCTAATATTACCTTAGCAACTTCCGAGAGTTGGCGTGACAAGTCGAGTGGCGAACAGAAAGAAAAAACCGAGTGGCACCGCGTGGTATTATTTGGTAAAATTGCGGAAATAGCCGGAGAATATTTGAGAAAAGGCTCACAGGTGTATATCGAAGGGTCCCTTCAAACGCGGAAGTGGACCGATCAGGCGGGCGTAGAAAAATATACTACTGAGGTCGTAGTTAATATTGGAGGCTCCATGCAGATGCTGGGGGGGAGACAGGCGGGCGGCGCTGCGGTAGGCACTAATCAAACGTCTTGGAATCAACTACCTCAGAAATCGCAAAATAGCAGTACGTTCAGTAGCAACCATACTGAACGGGCGTCTCAGAACAATTTGAGCTCGCCCACGAGCCACGAGTCGCTAATAGACTTCGATGATGATATTCCATTTTAAGTCGATGAAAAGTCATTAGATCACCTAAAGTACAAATATATTATCCATGGTAGTAACTCAATTTTATCTCAAAAGTTGGTCATAAACAACCGGTCTCTAAATACAGACTAAACATACAGAAATAGCTTCAGATAGACTGAAATCCTGGGGGTAGCGTCAACATTAGTAAGTTGGCGTGCCGCCCCAAAAAGAATAAATGAAGTACCACTAAACTTTTAGAATCTTTCTTCTAGGTTTCGCCTTATATATTTTGTGATGCATATCTTATCTGGTTGCGATTCTTTAAAAACTGACACATTGAATAGTATGCCTTATTATTTACATAGCTATTAGAATATTTTTTACTAGAATTAAATACTAAGAAATACTCATTTCTATTAATTAAAAAATAAATTACTTAAAATTTTTAGCATTTTTATTTATTGCGTATTTTAATAAACAATATTCGTAGAAAATTTTTTATCTATAAAATAAATCTAAGTATTATTACTTATTTTGAAAAACATATTTTTATTAAGTAATGAAATTTAATGATTACTGAACGCATATAAATTTGGTAAAAATGAAACTAGAAATAGATAATATATTAAGATCAAAATAAAATATTTTGAGATTAAATAGGAGTAATCCACACGTACATATGTATCAGTGATTTTTCAATTAATCTGAATTCTCATTCAGGAAGGGGTCTTTATTTCTAAAAAAGTGCACTTACGGACTTTATGTGCCTTTGTAAAAAGGCGTATCGTCTCGAGTCTATGCCCCCAAATTGATTATTATTAGGATACCTGGGCCACTAAAGCGGTGTAACGAGCACATACTTACAAATTAATTTGATTATGAAGGTCGTGTTATCATTTTACACGAGATATCTTTTCCGCATGACGCAGAAAAAGATTTTTCTGCGTCATGCTTGTCTACAACATCACTCCTTCTACTCATCAGCCCCAATTAATGCACATTATTGATATGCCCAGAAAGGGCGTACAGCGATAATTTTAAATCTTCTTTTTTCTCCTAGAATATTTTCCTTACTAATTAATACAAAAGGATTACTTTAAAA
>CAXKXX010000005.1:0-136510 GCA_964059975.1 Serratia symbiotica | reverse complement strand
ATTTGTAAGTATGTGCTCGTTACACCACTTTAGTGGCCCAGGTATCCTAATAACAATCAATGTGGGGGCATAGACTCGAGACGATACGCCTTCTTACAAAGGCACATAAAGTCCGTAAGTGCACTTTTTTAGAAATAAAGACCCCTTCCTGAATGAGAATTCAGATTAAAAGTGGGTAAGGAATAGAATTTAGCACACTTTCAAAGTGATTCTAAGAAGAAATATACCGACGGCTAATTATCTACGTATCAATAAACGAAAGCTTTTCGGTGCGTGTGCTAAACGCTACAAGTTGGCTTTTGAAGTCTAGTGCAATGGATTAAAATATGTGATGCTGGGAACGCAGCTTCTCGACATGCTGAGTCTAATCATGAGCATCGCTTATTTCTTTTAAAAAATGTATGGCTCCCATTAAGGTTTAGATAAAACTGACTGGCTCAGTTAAACACGTTTAATAACAAAATAAGATATAGGAATATATACTTTTATAGATTTTTTATAAACATTCTTATTACTAGAAGCATTCTATTCTTATTAAAAAGACGAGCCATACAAACAAAGAACATGCGTTACAATAAGCAGCATAATCTTAATGCTTTTATAGCAACCTAAGAAGGGGCTCTACAAGTTTTAATTTGAGCCTACAGTGAAAGACCAAAAACTAGCACAAGACTAATAAATCTTCACCCAATACCAATACCACGTAATAAAAGGAAGGGGTAAAATGATACCCTCATCATTAATATAACCACTATCTGATTTACTAATAATCAGATAAAAATCTGAGGTAAATCTTATGCAAGCGTACAAAGTGCACACTTTTGATTTAAAGAAAAATATTTGGCAAGGCATTAGATTTAGCGACAGCGCCGTAGAACAAATTATTAAGCTAATGCGAAAACAACCAAGAGGGAAAGATCTTAAGTTAGAGGTAAAGAAATCTGGATGTGCTGGCTTCTCTTATGTACTCAATATTAGAAGCGATCCGTCCGATGACGATCTGTTATTCGAACGCGATGGAGCCAAACTTTATGTGCCCCTAAAATCAATGCTATTTATCGATGGAACGACAGTAGATTTTGTTCGTGAAGGGTTAAACCATGTATTTAAATTTAACAACCCCAACGCTCAGCATGCTTGCGGTTGCGGCGAAAGTTTTAGTATTTGAGCGACATAATTAATATGACAAGAACTACTGTAAAAATCCCTAATGAAATACAAACGTGGGTCAAGGAAGATCGCTATAAGGAAGGTTTCTCTACTCAAGTTCCTACTGATGAGCTAGACAAAGGTATTAGCGAGCTGGTAATTCGTGCTATTTCAGCCAAGCGCAATGAACCCGAATGGATGTTACAATTCCGCCTTGACGCTTATCAAGCATGGCTCGGCATGGAAGAGCCACACTGGCTTAAAGCCAACTATCCGCACCTTAACTATCAGAATTTTAGTTATTATTCAGCGCCTTCCTGTAGCACTTATGATAATTACAGAGATGGCCAGGATATTAATTTGCGACAAAAAGCCCCCTCAGAAACAGACTACTTGACCCATGAAGTTGAATTGGCGTTCAATCAACTTCATGTTCCTGTACGTGAAGGGTCGGGGATAGCAATGGATGCTATTTTTGATTCAGTTTCTGTTGCAACCACTTATCGCGAAAAACTAGCGGAGAGCGGTGTAATTTTCTGTTCATTCAGTGAAGCTATTCAAGATTATCCCGAATTAGTGCGTAAGTATCTGAGTCGTGTAGTGCCAATTAAGGATAATTTTTTTTCCGCGTTAAATTCGGCGGTGGCTTCAGATGGCACTTTTGTCTATGTGCCAAAGGGTGTACATTGTCCAATGGACCTATCAACGTATTTTCGAATAAACGCCGTTAAAACTGGTCAATTTGAACGTACTATTCTGATTGCCGATGAAGGCAGCTACGTCAGTTATCTTGAGGGTTGTTCGGCGCCAGTTCGTGATCACTATCAATTGCATGCTGCAGTAGTTGAGGTCATTCTACACAAGAATGCCGAGGTAAAGTATTCAACATTACAAAATTGGTTCTCTGGCAAAGGTAGTCGGAATGGCATTCTTAACTTCGTCACTAAGCGCGCACTATGTGAAGGATCGGGTTCAAAAATGTCTTGGGCTCAAGCAGAAACCGGATCTGCAATCACCTGGAAATATCCTAGCGTAATCTTGCAAGGCGATCATTCAACTGGTCAGTTTTTTTCAGTAGCATTGACTAGCGGTCATCAGTATGCAGATACTGGAACGAAGATGATTCATATTGGTAAAAATACTAAATCGACTATCATCGCAAAGGGGATCTCTACCGGTTACAGTGAGAACACCTACCGAGGTCTAGTAAAAATTCTTCCTGGATCAGAAAGTGCGCGTAATTTTACTCGGTGCGACTCGATGCTAATCGGGCCACATAGCGGAGCTCACACTTTTCCTTATATTGAGGCGGGTAATAAAAGCGCTCAGTTAGAGCATGAAGCAACGACATCGAAAATTGGAGATGATCAGCTATTCTATTGCCGACAGCGGGGCATTCGCGAAGACGATGCTATCTCAATGATTGTCAATGGTTTCTGTAAGGATGTCTTCTCTGAGCTACCTTTAGAATTCGCCGCAGAGGCGCAAGAACTTTTGGCTATTAACCTAGAACATAGCGTGGGTTAATTACCACATTTAACGCACTAGCGCGGTCCGAGGATAATGCATGCATGTTAAATATTAAGAATTTAAAAGTCAGTATAGAAAGCAATGAAATCCTCACAGGTTTAAACTTGGCGATTAATTCAGGCGAAGTCCATGCGATCATGGGGCCAAACGGATCCGGTAAGAGCACTCTTTCAGCTATACTGACAGGCCGTGAAGAATATGTGGTAAAAGCAGGTACAATTGATTTTAAAGGTAAAGACCTACTAAAAATGAAACCAGAAGAACGAGCTGGAGAAGGCATATTCCTCGCGTTTCAATACCCAGTTGAAATACCAGGCGTTAGTAATCACCTCTTCCTAAAAAATTCGGTCAATGCAGTTCGTAAATATCGCCGACAGATGCCGCTCGATCGTTGTGATTTCGCAGATTTTATCGAAGAAAAGATTGCATTACTAGATATTCCTCATTCTTTGCTAGCAAGGCCCGTCAATGTCGGGTTCTCGGGTGGTGAGAAAAAGCGCAACGATATTCTTCAAATGGTGGCGCTAGAGCCGGATTTATGCATACTTGATGAAACTGATTCCGGTCTAGACATCGACGCTCTTAAAGTTGTCGCTAATGGAATTAGCTCGCTTCGAGACGGAAACCGCTCTTTTATTATCGTAACTCATTACAGACGCATTCTTGATTACGTCAAGCCGGACTACGTACATGTATTATCTCAAGGTCGCATCATTAAGTCCGGAAATTTTGCGTTAGTGACAAAATTAGAGGAGCAGGGTTATGGCTGGGTTTCTGAATAACAATAGCTCACATGGTTTAGAGAGGTGGTCTAGCTTTTTTGAAAGCCGCACTGAAAGGCGCTCCCCCCATGCACTCAAGCACTGGAGTCAGGTACAACGACTAGGCTGGCCAATTAGTAAGAATGAAAATTGGAGATATACGCCACTGGATCGTTTATTAGATAAAGAGTTTACTGAACCTTTAGATCAGATAGTCACTTCAGAGCAATGTAGCACATTGGCACTAAAGCTCGATGCGTATCGTCTGGTATTTGTTAACGGTCGATTCAGCGCTACGCTTAGCGATAGCTATCTTGGTGATTATCGCTTAGAGATCTTGACTAATATCGGCACCGAGACATTGCCGGATCCTATTCAGTCAGAGATCTTCTTACATTTAACGGAGAGTCTTGCGCAAGAGATTAGCATCATACACTTGCGTGTCAGTAAGGCGACTGTACGGCCGCTATACCTATTTCATATCAGTAAAGGCTCCGAAACTAATATCGAAACGAATACCATGCATTATCGTCATCATCTAGTGATTGCTTCCGGTGCGAAAGCAGAAGTAATCGAGCACTACGTTAGCTTAAACGATAGCGTACACTTCACTGGCGCTCGTTTAACAGCCAGCGTAGCGGATAATTCTGAATTATTACATTGTAAATTAGCAGTTGAAAACGAACTAAGCTACCACTTTTCTCATAACGATCTAGCTATTGAAAATTATGCTCGAGTGAAAACGGACAACTTCTTACTCGGATCCGGATTAACGCGCCATAATACGAGTGCACAACTAAACGGAATAGGAGCCAGTCTTACTATTAATAGCTTGCTACTTCCAATTGATCGAGAGATATTCGATTCCCGAACTTATTTAGAGCATAATCGGGGGTACTGCGAGAGCCGACAATTGCATAAGGCGGCAGTTAGTGGCGGCGCGAGAGCGATATTTAACGGAAGAATTAACGTTGCGAAACATTCGGTCAAAACCGACGGCCATATGATCAACCACAACCTGATTCTAGGTGAATCGGCCGAAGTTAACACTAAGCCTCAGCTAGAGATTTATGCCGATGATGTAAAGTGTAGTCATGGCGCAACCGTTGGACACATCGATGTGGATCAGTTATTTTATATGCAATCACGTGGTATTAACAAGAACACCGCAAAACAGATGATCATCCTTGCGTTTTCCTCCGAATTGACTGACAGTATTGCTAATAAGCCTCTACGAGAGGAAATTTTAAAATATATCGCGCGGCGTTTGTCTCAAGGGAAAATCTATGAATTATCCGATTGATCATGTGCGGCGCGATTTTCCGCTATTGACTCGCACAGTTAATGGAAATCCACTAGTCTATCTTGATAATGCGGCTACTGCACAGAAGCCTAATCTTGTGATCGATCGCGAACTAAATTTCTATCGTTATAGCTATGCATCAGTGCATCGTGGCATTCATACTATGAGCATCGAAGCAACACAACAGATGGAGATAGTGCGTGAAAAAGTTTCTAAGTTTATAAACGCAGTATCTAAAGAAGAAATTGTTTTCGTCAGAGGTGCTACTGAAGGTATCAATTTAGTTGCTAATACCTTTGGGCGTCACTTCTTGAAAAGGGGTGATAGCATCATAATTACTGAAATGGAGCATCATTCTAATATTGTACCTTGGCAGATGCTAGCTAAGGCGTGTCAATTAAACATTAAATCCTGTCCTTTGCAATCAGATGGTACTTTAGATTTATCTGTTCTTTTTAATATAATCGATGCACGCTGTAAGTTACTAGCGATCACTCAGATATCCAACGTCCTTGGTACCGTCAATCCCTTACAGGACATTATTGCACGAGCTAAAGAAAAAATACCCGATTTGTGCGTTTTAGTAGATGGAGCGCAGGCGGTCATGCATCAAAGAGTTGATGTGCAAGCACTAGATTGCGATTTTTACGTATTCTCTGGACATAAGCTATACGGACCATCCGGCATTGGAGCCTTGTACGGCCGACGAGCATTGCTACAAGAAATGCCTCCATGGCAAGGAGGCGGTTCGATGATTAATCAAGTTAGCCTAAATTTTGATACTACCTTTTCTGATCCTCCTGAGCGATTTGAGGCGGGATCGCCGAACATTGCTGCTATCATAGGACTGGGCGCAGCAATCGATTACGTTAATTCCCTGGGCATGGAAAATATTCGGAATTATGAGCATTCGCTAATGTATTACGCACTTGATGTCTTACATCAGGTTCCAAAAATAAAAATCTACGGTTCGAAAAATCGCGTCGGACTAATTGCCTTTAATTTAGCGCATCATCATGCTTACGATGTCGGTACTTTTCTCGATCAATATGGTATTGCAATTCGCACTGGTCACCACTGCGCAATGCCTCTGATGAAATTTTATCAGGTATCAAGTATGTGCCGTGCCTCACTGGCGCTATATAACACACGGGAAGAATTAGATCGTTTAGTTGCGGGTCTTCAACGCATACATCAGATATTAGAATAAACCGCTGCGATTTGAAATACAATGGAATAAAAAATCATGGTGAGTCTACCGGACAAAAATAAATTGATATATAATTTCTCCCGCTGTCTAGACTGGGAAGAGAAATATCTTTACATGATCGAACTAGGAACAAAGCTACCAGCACTGAGTGATTCAGATAGGCAGCCCATAAACTTAATTTCTGGCTGTCAGAGTCAAGTATGGATTATAATGCACAACAATGATCGGGGTCGAATTGAGTTTCATGGAGACAGCGATACTGCGATCGTTAAGGGGCTATTAGCGCTAGTCTTTATTCTGTATCATTCTCTAACACCACAAAAGATTGTCGATCTTGACGTCCGTCCATTCTTTAAAGAATTAACGCTCGGTCAGCATCTAACGACATCGCGATCACGAGGGATAGAGGCGATGATCTATTCTATACGACGCAAGGCCGCTCGGTTGATCTGAAGAGAAAAATAAAGACGCAATCAATGCACTACTGTGTGCTTACTGCTCGACAATTCAAGTATAACAGTCATTCTACTTCCTAGTTTACATTCGTAAAAAGAAAACTTGATAGCTTTACTGAGCCTTTAATAAAGGAACGCAAGTCTAGAATGTATGAGGGCACTCATATTACAAATAATTTTTTAAGTCAATAGAATCGTACAAAGGTGAGGCGCTTATCAGTCAGCCTAATAAATTTTTATAAAGTTTAACTTTACTTACTCGTTAAGTCCAGATGCGTTCGAGATAACAGTAAAAATCAGTACGATCCTTTTTAAGGCTAAGAAATCCTGATATCAGGATGCCATTTTAAGAAACAAAATAACGCGGATGGATTTAAAAATAAAATAAATGAGCCGGAGTGAGCGTACTACACTAAATTATATTGACTTTTATTCGTAATTTCACGTCAAATCCTTAATTTTATTTTTTATAAAGCTTTTACTTATTGATAGGGCTTTAAATAAGGCAGATTAGTATTTTTATAAAATATGAAAATATTTTATACTACAGCATGTGCACCGAAGTTGTATTCGTTGTACCACTTGGCACAAGAGCGCCGGAGACCATGACTACCACGTCGTTCTTTTGGGCGTAGCCGCTAGTTAAGGCCGCCGCTTTACCTATGCGGTAAAAGTCGTCAGTAGATGCGATCGCCTTAACTTTAATCGGAATAACACCCTTACTTAGTACTAACTGACGAGCAGTTACTATATTTGTGGTTAATGCCAAGATTAATGCACTGGGGAAGTATTTACGTACAGATTTCGCTGATTTTCCCCCACTAGTAGCAATTACTATAAGCGGAGCGTCTAGCTTCTCTGCAGTTTCGACTGCACCGCGACAAACCGCCTCGGTAATGCCCAGCTTGCGGTTGTCCTGAAGCTTGTCAATACGGCTTGACATAACACGATCTGTTCGCTCACAGATTTTTGCCATTATACTGACTGACTCGAAAGGGTACCTACCTTTTGCGCTTTCACCAGATAACATGACTGCGTCGGTGCCGTCTAGAATAGCATTAGCTACGTCACCAGCCTCAGCTCGTGTGGGACGCGGGTTCTTAATCATTGATTCTAGCATTTGGGTTGCTGTAATGACTACCTTACGTGCACGATTACACTTTTCAATCATCATCTTCTGAGCAAAAATTACTTCTTCAACTGGAATCTCAACTCCCAAATCACCGCGTGCGACCATGATACCATCGGATGCTTCAAGGATTTCGTCAAAGTTGTTAAGCCCTTCCTGATTTTCAATCTTAGAAATAATTTGAATCTGATGACCGCCATAGTTTTGAAGATACTTTCGGATTTCTAAGATATCAGAACGCTTTCGGATAAAGGAGGCAGCAACAAAATCTATGCCCTGTTCGCAACCAAAAATTAAGTCAAGTTTGTCTTTTTCAGCAAGAGCAGGTAATTGAATAGAAACACCTGGCAGGTTCACACCTTTATTTTCACCTAAAATACCATTGTTTAAAACGTTGCAGATCACTTCGCTTTCAGTAACTTTAATGACCCGCATGCCTATGAGCCCATCATCAACTAATACTGTATTACCAATTTTTAAATCAGACGCGAATCCAGGGTAAGTAACTGCAACACGCTCGCTGTTGCCAATAACACTTTGATCTGTAGTAAAAATAAAAACTTGTTTAGATACTAGAGAGATATCTTTACCCTCTACCAGTTTCATAGTACGAATTTCTGGACCTTTAGTATCCAGAAGAATACCAGCAGTAAGTCTTGTTTTAGCCATCACTTTGCGCAGTGTATGAATTCTCTTACCATGCTCCTTATAATTACCGTGCGAAAAATTGAGACGCATAACGTTCATTCCTGCTTTTAACAGGCTAGTAAGCATTTCTTCTGATTCAGTTTTTGGGCCGATGGTACAAACGATCTTAGTCTTTTTCATAGCAGAGCTTTCAACAGGTTATAATTAAAAGTAGGGTTGGAGATTGAGGTACTTATATAAAATTTATCGTTTTTCTGATGATATGGTACGGGGTATAGAGATTAGAAGATATGAATAATTTGGATGGTATAGAAATGTATTATTTTTATAGCAAATATTGAGGCGTATTTCAAGTAAAACCTTACTTTCTGTATGCTGCTAGCATAGCAAAGTATATAAAGAGCAGAAAATTGGGGCGTCCGAGTGGACTTGAACCACCGACCTCCACCATGTCAAGGTGGCACTCTAACCAACTGAGCTACGGACGCATTTTCAGATCGGAACTGCAAGCAATAAATGTGTCTCTAGATCTCTTTATTATTTTTAAATTTTAAGCCACCTTGGGGTGCTTTGATTTTTTAAAGAAAACTTTTTAGAATTTCTTACTTTCTAAGTAAGGCTTTCCTTTTTTAGTAGATCTAATTTGGAGATTAGCATTCTGTATTCTATATTGAGTATCGAGCTAAAATTTTTTCTTCTGCCTCACTATTTGATTCTTTACTATGAGGCAACTCTTTTTGTGAATCATGATTATATAATTTTTTAAAATTATTTAGTTTATTCAACTGTATGAGATAGTGGCTCGTCAAGAGCAGCACTGAAAGGATGTTTTCTCTCGTTGCTTTGGTAGTATTTTTGATTAGAATTTAAGGTGTGATCGTGCTTTTTATGAAGATGCGAAATTTTTAATAAAAATACCTTAGTTTTAATTTTTAAATGATTCTCTTGAAAGAATGGGTGGTGGTCCTCTTCCCTGTTCTTCTTAGTCCCAGACCTTTAATATTCTCGCTCTCCTAAAAAATTAAATTATATTTGTCTATTAGAGGAACGAAGTACGGTTTGATCAACTATGCGACTCCGATTTTATGTATTCTAGATCGAAGCGATTCTTTGTGTCGCAGATAAGATCTAATGTTATTTTATTGATAATTGTACCTTACATGGAGATCGCGGTATTTGGTGCCCGGACTCGGAATCGAACCAAGGACACGGGGATTTTCAATCCACTGCTCTACCGACTGAGCTATCCGGGCAAAACAGCTTATTATTCCGGATTGAATGCGAAGCGTCAAATATTTTATACTATAAAAATATAAAAAGGCATGAAATTTCTGGGGGGTTCAATTAAAATTGACTCAAGCTTTGCTTTTTCTGCTTGACACTCTCAGTGATACGAGCTTAGTGCGCTATCTACTAGGTGCACATCATTACTACAAAATATATTCTATAAGAAGTATATTGACCATAAATATTTCGTATTTCATATTTTTATAGTTTTAAGGTTCATCTTTTATATCTATAGGTCATTGTATGAAGGTCTATATCATATTAGATATTGAGGTAGTCCAAGACTATGCGGAATTTTTGTGTAAAATTCTGAATTTTCTATTCAACTATATACTTACTGCTTTGTTTGCTCTAAATATTCTCTAAATATCGATGGATCTATAATCCCAGTAGTTTACTAGTCCATTCCAGTTTTTTAGTGTTTTTTTAAAAAATTCCTAGTAGTTCTATTACCTTCAATCGTCTCAATAAAACGCGCTCTCTAGAAAGAGACGACCATGATCGTTTATAGCAATAGAAAATGAGCTAGATTGTAGTTTATACTGCATGATCGGTACACTTATAGTTTTCTTAATCTCTACAAACTAGTATGTTGCTCTGAAGTTAAATCGGCATTAAAAGCTCATATTTTGCTTCTTTAAGTGTTGCTTTGCGTCATTTAATATTATTCCCACGCTACCCTAAAATTTTATACTTACACATGATTAGGCGCTTGTATCTAACAATTTTTGCTTTTAAAATAGAAAAATGCTCGATCAATTTAAATGAGTTAGGTACTAAAATCTTACCCCATAATAGGGCTAAAGACTCTTAAAATAAGAAGCTCAGCGTAATAATAAATATTATTAAGTGAGCATTTTAATTAAAAATAATGCTTCTCTATATCTAATATATAATAAAAAAATTAGCAGAATTAATATTTTCTATAATTAATAGAGTTTTATAGAGTATAAATAAAAAGCACTTATAGCGATCATAGTATTTAATTTTGTTACACCGACTTTATATTATATAATATATTTTTATAGATATTTAGTATTATTATATTATTAGCTCGATTCATTCTAAAATATTCTCTATATATAATCCGATGAATTTAGAGTTAGCAGCCTATCTAGATGACGATTTTATTATTAATATGAGATAAGAGAATACAAAATAACTTGAAAAGATTCTAGATAGTAAATCTAGAGCTATTTCCTATAGTGGTGCCAATCCGAATGGTATTCAAGAAATTACGTCACTTATAAGATCAGTAATTAGCTTATTCAAAGTCTTTTTAATCACGAAGCAGGAATTTTATTTATTACCTTCAAGGTAATCCGATTAATTATTTATGGAACGGAAGTTCATTACTAGATTTAATTTTATTATCGCTAGTAATAAAGACTAGCGTCAGACTGAGTATTAGGAGTTACAATAATGTGGAGTATACTCTATTCTTTCTTATGTTTGTTTATTAACATAGATTACTATTATAGAAGTCAAAATTGACTAAATAAGATTTGAAATGCTAGATCCTTTTTTCTTTATTATTAATTCAATAGCGATTAGATTATATATTAAAAAAATTAGGAACGCTTTCGATCTTCTAAAAAATAAACGCCGCCTCATCATAACAATAATTATGGATTATTAGTAGAACTTTGCTATTACTGTGTGCCATTTTAAAATTAATATGGTAGATAAGATCTATATCCATGTGGGGCTGGACTTATTGAATATAGGTTCGTTTCATAAAATGAAAATAAAATAGTATAGTATTTTCCAAGATCCCATGGAATAGATCAAGCACCTATTGGAGATTTTAAAAAATAAAATACTAGGCGCGTGTCTGATCACTCAACACTCAGCTATTTTCATAATGATTTAACCTACTTAAAATCTTACCCTATAAAAGACACCTAGAAATGGTATTGCGACTTCAGTTAAGACCAGAGGTTTTTGATACGAAACACAGTAAAGTTAAAAGTCAGACATCAAGTTGTTTGGTTTCAATTTTTAAAGATTTAGCGGTACTACTCGCCGAATAGTACAAAAAGGCCCAACCCCATCGGGTCGGGCCTTCTTATCTCTTATTGTGAGACTACACGCTAATAACATTTACTGCGGATGGGCCCTTTTGTCCATCTTGGATTTCAAACTCCACATTCTGTCCTTCAGCTAGGGTCTTAAAGCCGTTCCCTTGAATTGCAGAAAAGTGTACAAACACGTCTTTACTGCCGTCAGTCGGGGTGATGAAGCCGAAACCTTTAGACTCATTAAACCACTTAACTTGACCTTTAATCTTTGCCATCTTGAGTATTTCCTTTGGAATGTTCAATCGCTCGTGAGCGTTATATAGACAAGCTAGAGTCGTTACTGCTTGAGGCATCAAGATAAAAATCGAAAGAAGAAGCGGTATTTAACGCTAACGTTTTTACTTAGAACTTCTTTACTGAAAATGCCACACATATACAGAACTGTACCTCTTTTTAGCTGTTATTGTTATCACATACTATGGATTCGATGGCAAGGCATTTTTAATCACTGCATGAGTCATTTTAAAGTTTTAGACTCATAAAATTTTTTTAAAATACGAAATGACGAAAAATATACATATAAAATTATGTTTTATTTTAGTTAGTATAAAAACGTACGAAGATGTATCTGTTCTTGGGAATTTGTTCAGCATACCACTCAAAACATTTTTAGCGTTCCCCCCCCCGAATCTTTAAAGTCTAGTAAGCCTCGATCTTGACCGATTCAGTGGCTTCATACTAATTCGGCATTTAGTCGAAAGAAAGAGCGGTGTCAAGAAGTAAGTTTAAATTCGATGGTTAGCTTTAAGAAGGCACTGCTTTTAGCCTCTGCTTTACCACATGAATACGATCGATTGGCACTCAATCAATCTGAGAGTAACATTCCCAAAATTAAGCGCTCAAATCATTCCTTAGACATAGCAAAGCACGACTAGAAGAGAGATGCTTATTGCTTGTATATCCCCTAAATATTAAGATTGATTAGTCTAGAGTATACTTTAACTTAGCTAAAAACTACCTATTGATAATTATAAAAGTCTCTTCGTGTTGTTCAGTAATTTAAACTAGTAATAGGATTACTGCTGCCAGGATCTTGGATAAACGATCCTGGCATTCGGTTAGACTACGTGAATTGAGAAAAACTTTTCTTTATTTCGACTAGAGTATTGCCTTGCTTTATATGTATTTCTACTCTAGCAGGCTTAAAACGATACGATCCTTAAAAATATTTAATTATATATTTTCATCGAAAATCGTCCATTAAACGATTTCTCTTTTTAAAATTTACAATCTGTGTTCTGTTTGAAATTTTTAAAAATCGGGAGAAAATTACTGTATCTAAAAAATAACAATACTTACTGTTAAGTTGATAGTATACAAATCGATAAAAATAACGCTATTACTTAGTAAAGTACTATGTTAGTAATACTTTTATTTTTAAATTTTTTATATTTTGATCCGGAATAGTCCTAAATTTTAGAAGAAAGGTGAGGTTATAATCTATGGCATAGAGATAACTTCTATCAAAAAATTGATTTATCATGAGTAGTAGATACACGATTAGGGAAAATCCGACATCCATTAAGGTTGTAGCTACTGTTAAGTTATTTAGTTAGAACATATAGGGTAAATAATCATTCTTTACTTAAAAAACGATTGGTAGCGCAAAGACAACGGCGTAATTTAGGATTTTATCTATAACGTACAGAAGCTATCGATTCAATATGTTTTGATCATATAATCGAATGCCTTTAAACACGCTACTACATGTTCAATGCGTCCTTAGCTCAATTGGATAGAGCAGCGGTCTTCTAAGCCGTAGGTCACTGGTTCGAGTCCAGTAGGACGCACCAATACGATCAATTAAAGCATGTAGTAATTAATTAAGAATTATTAAGGAATGCTAAAGAAGTCGGAGTGCGGTACTATTCTCGTCCTCGGATCGGTCATTCTTTCCGTAGATTCAGGTCACTACTTTTATAAGTTAGAAGAGCAGAGATTCGATAAGTTTTTATCCGCATTTTCTTAGAAAAGAGGCGTGGCTCATTTCTAAGAAAATGCGGATAAAGAAGTTGCTAAAAAATGATTTAGTTAGACAAAGAGCAGCTCTTTATCAAGGGTTTCCCCATCGAGGAAACAGATCTTTTGGAAGGGTAATATTGAGTTGATCGATAATCCTGTTGATGGTTTGATCGATAAGCTCGTCTATATTTTTAGGAAAGTGGTAAAAAGCCGGTACTGGTGGCATAATCACCGCGCCTATCTCTGATGCTCTCAGCATCAGGCGTAAATGACCTGGATGTAGCGGGGTTTCACGTACGCATAGCACTAAACGGCGGCGCTCTTTTAGTATTACATCCGCCGCTCGGGTAAGTAGCGTGTCGCTATAACTATTAGCTATGGCAGATAAAGTTTTAATTGAGCAAGGTAAAATCACCATCCCTAATGTTTTAAACGAACCCGATGAAATTCCAGCAGACATATTGCGATCGTCATATACCACATCCGATAGCGCCCGCACTTCACGGATGCTTAGCCGAGTTTCTAGCGCTAGTGTTTGCTCCGCAGTACCACTTATCACTAAGTGAGTTTCTAATTCAGCTACATCCCTCAAAACTTGTAACAGACGCACGCCGTAAATTGCACTGCTCGCACCAGAGATCCCGATAATAAGTCGTTTCGTAAACATAGAGTGGGCTTTTGCCTTTAAAATAATAGTAGACTTTTATGTTTGCACCATAAGTTAAAATAGATTTTTACGCAATGATGAGGGATTAGCAAGATAGAAAGAGGTCTTAATAAAAAATAGAGCTATTTCATTTAGTGAGTACATAGAGATGCTGGCTACATCAAATGCATTTTTAATATTTTAGTCATATAGATATCGATAGACGTCGAATATTCAATCTATAAGAGCTTCAATATTTTCATGTAATTGTTCTATTAAAATTCACAAAATTTTAGAACATTAGCTATCTTATAAGACCAAGTAATTTTCGAAAGTATTGCATGCAATTTATGGATCTATGATGATTAATTCTTTATTTTTTATTCCTTCTTTTATAATAAGAAGGCTACACTTTAGTTTAGAACAGGCGAAATGCTACCTCGATTGTCGAGATCTCGCACGATCTCGACAGATTTTAACCTGAGCTTGCCCCGAATCAGTGAGTAGCAGGGAAGACTTTTGAGAAGCATGTTTTATTAAGAATCAGGTAACGGAGGGGCACCGATTTTAGGGTATAGCGATTTTCTATACGTGCGATATAATTATCTCGACATAATGATCACAGTTGTCTTTTGTAGTATATTTATGTCATTTTAGCACAAAAGTTATGCAGAAAAGACTCTTTTTCTAAAGAGGTGTATTAAGAAATGTAGAGATACGAAGCCCTTAATAATTTGATATTTAAAAATCTACATTACTATAGTAATGTATTCATTCAGTATCCGCACAATCCATGATTCTTAAGAATGTATATTACGGATTAAAAATTTATTTATAAAATCGCCAAAATTTGCTAATAGATTTTCTGGAATATAGGTAGATAAATATTCAAATGCCCCGAATCCTACTAGTAAAAGCAATCTTTCTCGATAATATAAATAGCTCCGCCCTATGATATATCGCATAGAAATTCAAAATTCATCAGAATGCTTGAGCAAGATAGGCGGATACCCATTCCTCCTAAAATATTATTAAAAAGAGCAATCAGGGTTGAACTGATCTATCTCCTGCAGGTAAGCGCTTCTATAAGTCCTAATAAATTGGGTAGAATCGCAGCGCCGCAACGTCTTTTAGCTATTGTACTTTTTTAGCGTCGTATTAACTCTTATCTATGAACAGCTCATAGTTATTTATATTTTTAAGTTAAATGTATCAAAAAAAGACTAAGACTATTATCGGATTTAATAAAAAGGAAAGTTGCATAGCTTTTCCTTAGAAACTCGCTGCTATTATTCTAGGATCAGAACCATTAATAGATCTTTAAAGGTATCATCTTGAAAGAATAAAATTAGATAAGCAGGGGGAATTCGCTAGTTAAATGCATCAGTCAAATAGCCTCGATCTCTCTATAGAATACCAAAAGTGTGATATGGGTGTCATCTTTCATGACAGATTTTATCTCCTATAGTATTCAGACTTGCTCTATGATAAAATATATGCTCTCTCTATTAAATAACTTTTAATAAACGAAGCCGATCGTCAATAATGTACGCTCTAATCAGGACACCTATATCCCATACCAATCTATTTAATGAAAGACTATTCAGAAGTAGATACGATCCACAATCTTTTATTTCAAATGTTTTAAGAAGTATGCTAAAAGCATTTTTTCTATTAGCATCTATTATGATTTCATCTAAAGAAGTAAACGTAAAGTTACTAAAATTACTAAAGATGGCCCTTTCGAAAGGGCCATCTATTAAAAAATGCTCGTAATATATAAAAAGTAAAAAAATAAATGCATACATTGAGATAGATTATGATCTGGATCGATTACATCATTATAGTAATAATTTTTCTATCTGTTTCCGTAAGCCTAATCCGGGGGTTTGCTCGTGAAGTGCTGTCAGTGCTGACATGGGCGTGTGCATTTTTCGTTACCAGTCACTTCTATACTTTTATTCCGATCTCCATTGCTCGGTGTAATAATGAGCTATTAAGAAATGCTATTGCAATTTCCATCCTATTTATAGCGACCCTTGCTGCTTGCGCCTCAGGTAGCTACGTGATTATCTCTCTGATCGAGAGAGCCGGATTATCTGGAACTGATAAGATACTATCTATATGTTTCGGAACACTACGCGGTATTCTGATTGTTACAGGGGTTCTTGTTTTTCTTAATACCTTTACCGATCTACCACAAAGTGCAGATTGGAAGAAATCACAGTTTGTACCTCAATTTAACCCTATTATCAGGTGGATTTTTAGTTATTTGAAAGGCGCCTCGAGCTTCTTTTCGATTCATACTTATGGGAGATAAAAATTTAGAGAGAATAAATGAGATGCGTTTATGATATCACGGGTTTACGCCGAGTAGTCAAATGATCTTCTAATCGTATATCTATCGGAGATTAATAGCATAAATGATAGCTTCAAGTAAATTATTATGCTTCGGCGCCTAGCGCACGAAGCAATTTGGGAAAATGCTACGCAGGAACGCATCGCGTGGTTCATATGATACAGATCTAGATTCGCACTATTGTATCATACAAAAACCGGCATCTTTAGTTCTAAAGATGCCGGTTTTTGTATCTCTACCCTTCGTATATAATGTATTTATAAAAAATTATTTATCAAAATTAATTGATTTATATTGAGCTCCAAGCTCTGATCTTCAGAATTTTTCTTCATCTTTGAGTGTAGCATATTAATGCTAGTACGTTTTATATATTTATTTTTTAAATGGCTTTAAAAAATTTTTAAGGAAACGATTATGATAAAAGTAGCGCTACTAGTCTTCTGGTATCTATGCAATGAATACAATGAAGCACAGTTGTTAGAATAAAACCTTTAGCCGCTCATTCTCATAATATTTTTGTATATTAATAGCTTTTGTGGAGTTGCGATCCCTATGGTAACCAGAGCTATATTTTCAATAAGTTACCTTTTAAATGCACATATCATTAGTGTCTCTCAATTCTGGCTCAATGCCAGCATCACTTGTGCTACAGTATGAAATGATCCGAAGACGATTATAGTATCCTCTTTATTAGAATCTTGCATAGCTTGCCGCCAGGCAGACTTAACAGTTATAAACTGACGTGGGCACATCAAATACTGTGCCAGAAATTTAGAAGAGGCGCCTCGTGGTTCGTTTAGTGGTGCGCAATACCATTTGTCTACTTGTTCATATAAGGAATCTAAGGTACCAGCGATATCTTTATCCGATAGCATAGCAATTACGGCACGCAATTTTCCTCTATATTTCGGAAGGCGTGCTAGACGTTTAGCCAAGTAGCTAGAAGCGTGAGGGTTATGTGCAACATCAAGTATCAATCTTGGTTCTTGTCGGATAATCTGAAATCGGCCGGGCAAGGTCGCCTTCTTTAACCCGGAATGGATTGCGTGGGGGGTAATATTGAGTCGGGAATAGCTTAAAGCGGCTAATGCCGTGGCCGCATTAATAGTCGGTATATTAGGAATCGGCAAATTAGTTAAATTAGTTTTGCCACACTGCCACTGCCAATACTCATCGAATTCACTATAAAGCCAAGATACTCCAATGAGATAAAGCGGGGCGCCGACTTCCAGAGCTATCTGATGAATGCTCTCTGGCATGTTAGAATCGCCTATTACTGCTGGTTTGCCGCTCCGGAGAATACCCGCTTTCTCTCTTCCGATAGCTTCTCGATCATTCCCTAAAAAATTGGTGTGATCTAAAGCAATATTAGTAATTACCGCCACGCTCGGCTCAATAATATTAGTGGCGTCTAATCGACCTCCTAATCCGACTTCTAGAATGATAACATCTAAACGAGCCTGCTTGAATACATATAATGCAGATAGAGTAGTAAATTCAAAATAGGTCAGTGGGATGTTAGTTCGACTATTTTCAATAGCGACAAAGGCTCTTATACATTCGTCCCCGCTGAGTTCCTTACCCTGTATACGTATTCGCTCAGTATAATGAATTAGATGTGGTGAGGTATAGACGCCAACGCGTAAATTAGAGGCTAGCAATATCGTTTCTAGAGCGCGACAGGTAGTACCTTTTCCATTCGTTCCTGCGACAGTGAATACTGTTTCTGAAGGAGTTAATAATTCGAGGTGTGATGCAACGCGTTTTACGCGCTCCAGACCAAGTTCGATGACCTGGTGGTGCAGATGCTTTATGTAGTAAAGCCATTCGTTTAATGGCGCTGTAGGTTGGGGGATCCGGTAGTTTTTCATAGGTCTGATGCTTGGCTTTTATCGATTAATATGCAAGCCCATAATTTTTACTTATACCTCTGAGACCCATTCCTGATATTAAAAAATTAGGCTATTCAAAGTATGGTTGAGATTGGTTGGTTAGTTTAGAAAGAATACTTCCTATGGTTCGTCGCATCTCCGTCCGACGAACAATCATATCAATTGCCCCCTTTTTAATCATAAATTCGCTGCTTTGAAATCCGGGGGGTAATTTTTCACGCACTGTTTGCTCGATAACGCGTGGTCCGGCAAATCCTATAAGTGCTTTTGGTTCAGCGATATTGATATCGCCTAGCATTGCTAAACTAGCAGACACTCCTCCCATTGTTGGATTAGTTAGTACAGAGATATAAGGCAGTCCGTACTCTTGTATTTTTGCTAGTACTGCGCTGGTTTTCGCCATCTGCATGAGAGATATTAGCGCTTCCTGCATACGTGCACCCCCGCTAGTAGAGAAGCAGACTAATGGGCATCGATCTGCGAGGGCTTGTTCAGCTGCACGTACAAAACGTGCGCCAACTACAGATGACATAGATCCGCCAATAAATGCAAATTCGAAGGAGGCAGCAACAATCGGCATGCTGTAAAGCGTTCCTTTCATTACCACTAGTGCATCTTTTTCTCCAGTCGATTTTTGTGCAGAAACTAAACGATCCTTGTACCTTTTAGAATCTTTAAACTTTAAAATATCATTTGGCTCTAGTTCTTTACCCAATTCTAATGCGCTATCTGTATCCAAAAAACTGTGAAGGCGTACACGAGATGTAATGCGCATGTGATGATCGCACTTAGGGCATACCTCTAAGTTTTTCTGAAGTTCGGCACGATAGAGCACTTGACTGCAGCTATCGCACTTAGTCCAAACCCCTTCGGGAATATTTGTTTTATGGGCTTGGGTGATATTTCTTTTTTTGAGAATTCGTTCAATCCAACTCATCGATAACCTTTCTTCTTGCACCAGACGGGGTTGATCTACTTTCATGCCCTTCGAGGTAACGCCTGAGCATTACGCGCAAGCACGGATCATAGTTTTATTTTTAATATATCATGTTAGCTGAATGTTTTAGATAAAGAAACTATTTGAAATAAAAGATTGAGCGATATTTTTACGTTTTTTGACCGCCTATTCGTCGGATATTAGTAATAATTAGTAGACTTAAAGCACAAATTAATCCTCATTAATAACTTCAGATTTTTGTACAATCTTTAAAGATTTTTAAAAAACTAGAATATGGTGAGATATTACTCCTGTAATTCTTGGCGATCTCATGATTTTAAAATAAAAGTTGAGATGTAGATAAACCTATTCTTCAAACTAATAATGAGAAGTATAAAATATCTGAGAATTGTTTGAGTGAATAGTAAGATTATCATCTTGAATATACACTTCACATAAAATAAATAAATTTTATCTAGATAGTTTTTATAAATTACTTAGTATACGAGGCATAAATTACGAATTTTTTAAAAATTTTACCGTTATCATCGGCGCCAAACTAGTTTAAGAAACGCTAGTATGGCGCCTTTAAAAGTTAACCTTTCTCTCCGAGAAGTAGAGAAAGGTTACGACTTACCTATTTTTGAAAAATTAGAGATAGAATAAAATATTTTAATCTATGCGTATCATAATCCTGTAATTTAATCGAATACCCGAATTATGGCCCTGTCGTTGGCTCTCTCATTTGCATTACTTTATTTCGAATAAGTGTTACTTATTTGTTTTAAAAATAAAGAATCGAGCATTATTAAATTTCAAAATTTTAAGAAATACGGTCTTAGTTAAATTAAACATTCAGCTTTTATACTATAAGCTTTCATTGAAATAGTAGCTCGCTATCGATTGTTACATGAACTGAGTTTCTGATAAAACATCATAATCTAAAAATAGTATTTTTATTCATTCTAAAGCTATTTTTCCAGACTTTTATCTGTAGTAAAACATAGGATGCTATTGCATATAAAATTATCAGAGTTGGAAAACATTGAAGATTATACAAAGATCATTATTACTATTCTGAATTTAAAGATTATTGTCAACAAGTGCATATGGAACATTCGACATAATAATAATGGGACAGAAAATGAAATATTTTTATACAGTCACAAGCAAATAAAAATTTAATATAGATCAGATTTCAAGATCTATGATACGAAAATATTTTTTAGAAACACCTAATCCTCCGCAATTAGAATTGCGATACTCATTCAGGATTAAAGATTTAGTATTTCAATCGTCGGATCTAGAAGGGGTAATATATGACCCAGAGGCAGTAATTAACACATTTTAATCTATACGCATCTTTATGTACGAGGACTCCGAGTTAGCATGAATTTTAATAAGTCACTCAAGGGTATTTTGGCTTTTAATCTATGAAATTTAGTTCTAAAAAATAGACACAAATAATTTGGTGCATTTCGTTCCTCTAAACGAATTCGGTTTTATGTCTGAAGAGCCTTATTTAGAAGCATAGATCGAGGAAGTTTGCCTGAATAAAGAATTTTATAAAGATTGAGTAAAGTTAGTTTAACTATTAGGAATTTTAATAGCCCTAGGAGATTATTGCTTCAAAAAAAGTACGATAGCACTGAATATTTTCTATTCGAAAAGTTATTATGATTGTTTTAATCAATCTCAATTAGGTGGATTTAACTCAACTGATTAGACCCGTAATTACTATGGATGCTCCTGAATGAATCTTATCGTGATGAATACTTAGAATGTCTCCTATATATTTATTCTGTATTTAAAGGCAAACAGAAAGCAGTGAGTGGTACTAGTATTATCTAGATGCTCGGTATTTCCTATAGAAATATAGGAAATACGTCGTCGTTGGCTATATTAAGTATAATACTTAGCCGTAAGTTTCTGTGACTTGAAGCTCGATCCTTAGCGAATTAGTCAGGATCAGCAGAGGGGCTTTAGTTTTATTTCTAAAGATGAGCCGTAATAAAACTTTTAGTCCGCCACACTAAAGTGCTTTTAATATCGATTCTACGCTTTTTTTCGCGTCTCCAAATAACATTTGAGTATTATCTTTAAAAAACAGTGGGTTTTGAACACCAGCGTATCCTGTATTCATTGAGCGCTTAAAAACGATGACGCTTTGAGCCTTCCAGACCTCTAATACGGGCATACCAGCAATTGGGCTTTCTGGATTTTCCAGAGCCGCAGGATTTACTGTATCGTTGGCACCGATTACAAGAACGGTGTCGGTATCCGGAAAATCTACATTAATCTCATCCATTTCTAGAACGTAGTCATACGGTACTTTGGCTTCCGCCAACAGTACGTTCATATGGCCCGGTAAGCGTCCGGCTACGGGGTGAATCCCAAATCGTACGTTAATGCCGCGAGCTCTCAGCTTTTCGGTAATTTCTGAAATTGGATACTGTGCTTGTGCCACAGCCATACCGTAACCTGGGGTGATGATCACCGAGCTAGAGTTCTTCAATTGTTCAGCGACTTCCTCTGAAGTAGTTTCTCGGTAGTCCTCTCCCCCCATTTTTTCACTTTTACTAATAGAGGAGCCGTCGGTACCGAACCCGCCACTAATGACGCTAATAAAAGAACGGTTCATCGCTTTACACATAATATAAGATAGAATGGCACCGGAAGATCCGACTAGCGCTCCAGTAATAATTAAAAGATCGTTATTTAGCATGAAGCCCGCTGCGGACGCTGCCCAACCTGAATAAGAATTGAGTATCGACACTACTACTGGCATATCGGCTCCGCCGATAGAAGCAACTAGGTACCAACCGAATGCCAGTGCCACAGATGTCATAAGTAGCAGCGCTATGACCTGTAGGCTTTCAGCTTGCTCAGTAGAGAGGTATACCGTAAACAAAAGCAAGGAGAGCACAAGTACAACTACATTTATCCTATGCGCATGAGTAAAAGCTAGAGGTTTCGACGAAGCTACGCCCCGCAGTTTTGCAAAGGCTACGATTGAGCCGGTAAAAGTTATGGCTCCGATAGCAACACCCAGAAACACTTCTATCAAATGAATGTTTTTCATCCCTGGATCTATCGTCGTACTCCGATCGAGGTAGCTATTAAAGCCAACTAGAACCGCCGCCAATCCAACAAAGCTGTGGAGTATCGCCACCAGTTCTGGCATTTGAGTCATTTCGACGTTTCTGGCCAAATAGATACCGATAGCGCCGCCAATGATTATGGCGACCATTGTCCATGTAATGACGCCTCCAGAATTTGATCCTAGAATAGTTACGAGCAGCGCAGTCGCCATACCGGCAACGCCGAATAGGTTTCCCTTCTGCGCACTTTCGTGGCGCGACAGACCTGCTAAGCTAGCAATAAACAGAATAGCAGCAACGATGTATGCAGTTGTAACTAATCCTCCAGTCATGTGCGACCCCCTTAATTTTTACGGAACATCTTCAGCATGCGCTGAGTGACAGTGAATCCACCAAAAATGTTGATGCTAGCAATGAGTATGGCGATAAAGGAGAGAACGCTTATCCAACCGCCATGACTAATTTGTAATAGGGCACCAACAACGATAATGCCGGAGATGGCATTCGTGACTGACATCAATGGGGTATGTAGTGCATGGCTCACATTCCACACGAGGTAGTAGCCGACAACACAGGAAAGCGAGAACACTGTAAGGTGTGATAGAAACTCTTTTGGAGCCGCGTTAGCGAGAAAGAAGCACAGGGTTGCGGCTAGGCTAATCAGGACATATTTTAACCTAGGCGATAGTGCTGTTGTCGGCGTAGGACTAGGTGGACGAGTCACTGGCCGCCCTACGGATGTAGACTGTACAGAGGGTTGAATAGGGGGGGCCGGCCAGGTAACTTTTCCGTTGAGCATGACCGTGACTCCACGAACTACAGCGTCTTCAAAATCAATATTAATTTCTCCATTTTTCTCTTTAGATAGAAGCTTAATTAGGTTAAGAAGATTAGTTCCATAGAGCTGAGAAGCCTGAGTTGGCAAACGACTCGGAAGATTGGTGTATCCAATAATCTTTACACAATTATCAGTGACGATTAAACGATCGGGCTCGGTCAGTTCGCAATTTCCACCGCTTTGTGCCGCCAGATCAACGATAATGCTTCCCGGCTTCATAGAAGCTACCATGTTTTTAGTGATCAATTTTGGTGCTGGATTACCGGGTATTGACGCGGTGGTAACAATTATATCTACTTGGGGTGCCTGAGCAGCAAAGAGCGCCATTTCGGCTTTGATAAAACCATCGGACATTACTTTTGCATATCCATTGCTGTTGTTCTCTTCTAGATCGAGATTTAATTCTAAAAATTCTGCGCCCATACTCCGCACTTGCTCTTTGACCTCTAGGCGTGTATCAAAGGCACGTACAATGGCGCCAAGGCTACCCGCGGTGCCTATCGCCGCCAATCCAGCAACGCCGGCACCGATAATCATTACCTTGGCGGCGGGCATCTTGCCAGCAGCCGTTATTTGACCAGTAAAAAAACGTCCAAATTCGTGTGCTGCCTCCACGATTGCTCGATAACCAGAGATGTTAGCCATAGAGCTAAGTGCATCTATAGACTGAGCTCTAGAAATGCGTGGGACTGAGTCCATCGCTAGGGCGGTGATTTTACGACCCGCTAACCTTTCTATTATCTGAGGATTTTGAGCAGGCCAAATAAAGCTCGCCAGAATTGTCCCTTCTCGCATTAACGCGATTTCATCTTCTTCTGGCGCGTTAACTTTTAAGATCACATCTGATTGCCAAACGTCACTGATATTAGTGATAATTGCTCCGGAAGCTGCGTAATCGCTATCATCGAAGCTTGATAGTTTACCCGCGCCCCTTTCAATTGCAACAGTGAAGCCTAGTTTTAGCAACTGCTCCAGAGTTTTTGGTGTTGCTGCTACCCGGGCCTCATTGGCCAACCGTTCTTTTGGTATACCAATACGCATGTTGTTACCTTCCTTCTTGTGAAGAATATTTATCTTGCCTGCCGTATCGATTGACACGGCAGGCAAGGTTTTTCTAATGCTTGCTTTTTCGGTATTTTAGGTGATTTTAGATGTTGCTTTTAGCTTATTTAAAATAAATAATTAATATTTCTGCAATTTTTTACTTACTTAGCTTTACTTTTATTTTTACATAAAATTTCCGGCGAAGATATGATAGGTAAAAATTTCAATAAAAAATTTTACTTCATTTTAGCAAGTGAAATAGTATGAATTGATTGCTTTCTAAAATTTTATAGTAATTTCTGAAGGTAGATTACTTAGCTAAGTTATTATGCCGCTTTTATGATTTTTCTGGTCATTATTAAAAATGTTTAACTATATAGATAAATCCGTGTGTAGTGATAAATCGATGGGACTGCCATGTTGCAGGTCGTAATAGAAAAACAGGGAGTTATCTATTTGCGCACTTAATAGATTCGCTTGATGCGAATTGGTCAGAAGTCTTAGTGAAAATTTCACGCACACTACTTGCTCTAATGTAACCTGTTTTCATTGGGAGGCTCCATAATTTTCGCACTCTGATATAAATCTTTAATTTTTTGTGTGCCTCTACTGAGAGTAGAGCCCAAGGGCTTTCTTTACAGTACTAATCATAATAAGATTGTCGTGCTGACACTTCTGATACTAAGCTCAAACTTGTGTGGTCGAAGGGCATGATTTTGATCATAAGATAGTGGGAAAAAACTTATTTTTAAGCCTACCAATTTTTTATTTTTTTAAAAATTCTCGCATATAATAAGGTTCGGTCGAGTAGATTCGGTATATTTTTATCCGCAAGGCCTGAGCGCAGAGTCAGGCTTCTCTCTTGATGTGTCAACATGCCGGTGTGTTACACGGAGTTAATTTATTACGATCGAATGCGTCATTATCTTAGCGAATCCTCGTCTATCCCTCACTAGCTCTGAATAGACATCCATGTCAATCGTCAAATTTTTCGTAGAAAAATTTAGGCTTCGATCGCTATTTTTAACTTTTTCATGGCATTCTTTTCAAGTTGACGCACGCGCTCTGCAGAAACGCCGAACTGATCTGCTAGCTCTTGCAGAGTAGATTTGTTATCATTATCGAGCCAGCGGGTACGAATGATGCGCTGACTTCTCTCATCAAGACTTTCTAGTGCATAAGCTAATTTATCTACGGCAGTGCTTTCCCAATTATCTGCTTCAATATTTTCTGCCAAATCAGACCCTTTATCCTGTAGATAAAGCACAGGAGCCAGAGACTTTCCCTCGCGCGCTTCGTCGTCTAGAGTTGGGTCGAATGCCATATCTTGTGCCGCCATGCGAGACTCCATCTCTCGTACGTCTTTGTTAGTCACTCCAAGCGCACGAGCCACTACTTCTATCTCATCTTGATTGCACCAGCCTAGGTGCTTCTTATTTTTACGTAAGTTAAAGAAGAGTTTTCTCTGAGCTTTTGTGGTAGCAACTTTGACGATGCGCCAATTACGTAGCACGTATTCATGGATTTCTGCCTTAATCCAATGCACCGCAAAAGACACTAGGCGTACGCCAAATTCGGGGTTAAATCGACGAACGGCTTTCATTAAACCTATGTTGCCTTCTTGAATTAGATCTGCCTGAGGTAGCCCGTATCCTGAATAATTACGAGCAATATGAGTGACAAGCCTCAAGTGAGCTAATATGAGCATCTTAGCTGCCTCTAGATCGCCTTGATAGTGTAAGCGCTCAGCTAGGTCACGCTCTTCTTTTGCCGTCAGCATAGGGCAGGCGTTAGCGGCTCTTATGTAGGCTTCTAGGCTACCTTGGTGTGTTAAAGCTAAGGTTTGCACTTCTTTGGTCATTGAAACCCTCTCTCGCAAGAAAAAGATGGTGCCACTAGCAGTTATAACGGCGTAATGATGTAATGATTAGTTGTATGATGTTGACTACTGTTAAAACAGTAGATTCTGTTCTTAAACTAAACGCGTGTTCTTATTTAGAAGGGGCCTTATAAATAAGAACCTTTTTCAGTTTCTTGAGGTTTTTACTATTTTTCCGCTATATAAAGTCTAAAAATAAAAATTACGCTGATAATATATTTTCGTTAAAAAGGCGCATGGTTTTAACTGCGACTAAGTTGTGGATTTTACATGTTGTTTATTCAATAGAGTATACCAAAATCTTAGTGTCGTGTAAATAAGTATACGGTGTATAGTAAAGCTGCTGGCTTTAGTAACTAGTGGATCACTGGGATACAATCATTAATTCTAGCAGTGAGTTCCGGGCTCTTCTGTATTAATGCAGAGGAGCGGTAAAGATTCTAATCACGTCATTTCTTAGAAATTTTTCTACTTCAGCCTCACTATTTCAAAAAGCTAGATTGGGTATAAGTGAGCCATAAAAATCCGGTTTCGAGTAGCTACTAATAAGTTGCTACACAATTCGCTCATTATAGAGATCTCGAGTTATTTATATCATATCGATGACGAGCTAGACGTAGAGACCTGGGCGCGGTCTTCTGATAGTCCCGATGCACATATTTCTAATGTCTGCTGTAGTAGACTGCTAATCGTATTCACCTTAAAGACCCATCATCTTACTTTATATCAAAACTTATTGTGTAACATAGAATGTGCCTCTTTTACGATCACTTTTACCACTAAGAAAGTCCGCTACCCGAACTACTTCGTTGATAATTTAATGACTAACTAAAATAGACTTTCATGAATAATTTGACTGTGACTTCTTCAGGTAGTTGCAGCGCCACAACTTTTCTACTTGACATAGAAAGATCCGGACACTGTTGGCTGGGCTCGATAGTAATCGAGAGCAGTATGCTCTTTTCTGTAACATTTAACACATGGCTTATAATCTTGGTGGCTTTTGCATCTATTTATAGATTATTACTTTTAAAAATTTTCATTAATTCTGTATGCCACTGCATATCTTTTTAGAGGGATGCTCTTCGTTCAAGGATCAAAGTAAAACTCGAGATTACCATTTTGAGACCGAAAGTGACTGTCAGGTCTTATTCGCTAAGCCAATCTTGCTTAGGATTGTACAGGCTTAAAGTCTGTATCTAGGTGATCTGCACCTTATGTCGACAAGTGGCGCTCCAGTATTCTCTATAAGGCATCTCATCTAAAAAATAGATGCCGATATCTTAGAGGGCCATGCCAATTTACCTGAGTAAATCAAGACTTAGAGAGGCTTTTGGTAGTCTGATACGTCGGTGTTTATAAAATATTAGATTATCTTCCACTATGGCTTGCTCTAAAGTACAAGATAGATGCAGAAGGTCGCTCTTTTTATAAGTTAGAATAACAAAACAGAAATCTTACTTATAATCTGAACGAACATCATAACTTTTATTTTATAAATGCTTATATTCAATTAGATAAAATGTGATAATTTTTTCAAAAAAATCATCGACATTACTTTATATTGGGAATAAGTGCTTCAATAAAATCACGGGAATTAAACGGCTGTAAGTCTTCTATGCCTTCCCCGACCCCAATATAACGAATGGGAATATTGAACTGATCGGCGATGGCGAAGATTACCCCGCCCTTGGCAGTACCATCTAATTTAGTCAGTATGATGCCAGTTAGGTTTACCGCTTCATCAAATAATTTTGTCTGACTAAGGGCATTCTGTCCAGTGTTTGCATCGAGTGTCAGAATAACCTCATGGGGGGCATGAACGTCTACCTTTTTTATAACACGGACGATCTTTTTCAGCTCCTCCATTAAATACGTTTTATTCTGTAAACGGCCGGCCGTATCTGCAATCAACACGTCAATACCACGCGCCTTAGCGGACCGAACCGCATCAAAGATCACTGATGCTGAGTCAGAACCAATATGCTGAGCTACTACCGGGGTATGGTTTCTTTGACCCCAGATTTGTAATTGCTCGACCGCTGCAGCGCGGAAAGTATCACCTGCTGCTAGCATAACTGATTTTCCTAAAACCTTAAAATGATGCGCTAGCTTTCCGACAGTGGTAGTTTTGCCGACGCCATTAGTGCCCACTATCAGAATTACATAAGGAGACTTTGAACCGATATCAGCTGGACGATCAACATTAGCTAGAATCGCAGACATTTCTGACCTCAGCCTACCATATAACTCATCAGGATCTTTTAGCTGCTTGCTGCTAGCCTGCTGTGTAAGATTAGCAATAAATTTACCCGTGGTTTCCACTCCAACATCAGCGATCAGCAATAATTCTTCTAATTCTTCAAACAAATTTTCGTCGATTCTCTTTCTTCGGAACAAGCTAATGAGGCCAAATCCAAGGTTTTTTTGAGTTTTTAATAAACCATGCTTTAATCGAATAAAAAGGCTTTCTTTTTTTTCGTATGTCTGCTTATTCATAATGTCATTTTCCGTTATCGATACTACGCTTTTTATGTTTGCGACAACCAATATTCTATCTTGATTCTGCTCTAAGATCTCTGGTTTATGAGCCGCTTCTAGAGTACTTAGTATCCTTAATTCACCAAACCTTTTTTATTGTATTCTATTGATTTATTGCATGAGAAATTATCATGAAAGCGTAAGCTCTCTAATAATTTTTTGATTTCTAAACCTCTTGATTTTCTGTTCGATCGGGGCTAAGATTCCATTTTTCATTTTTTTCTAGAATTAATATGTTAAGAAAAGTCACGTAGCTTATTTTTTTATTTTATCACTCCACTATCTTTATGGTTCTACTCAGAGCGGAGGATTAATCTAAGGTCAATTGCACCAAGCTTTTAAATTTTATACTTGAATGCGAATACGGTAATTAACCTTAGATTAGAGCCCATCCCTGAAAAACTTTTAAGCGTAATACTCACGATTAGATTTTAGTCTCTATACTTCATCTTTAATTCATAGATTAAACCTTACAATGCATACGCTATTACTATTTGAATACAAGCTCTAGGTATTCCAGATACTGTAATCAGGGCTCCACCATTTCTCTACGCGTAACAATACGCATCTATCGTTTTCCCACGACATTCTTCGTCGGAGTACTATCGATAATATTTTATTGATTCTCTGGGTGCTAAAGCATCACAAGAAATTTAATGGAAGTTTATGAAAAAATTAGGTCGTCAGATACGGATAAAAAAACCTCTTCAATCTGCATCAGGGCATATTCGTATCATTAGCGGGAAATGGCGTGGCCGTAAGTTGTCAGTACTAAATATCCCGACACTAAGGCCAACTACCGACCGAGCGCGTGAAACTCTATTTAACTGGCTAGCCAACGTAATACGAGGTGCAAGATGTCTAGACTGTTTTGCCGGTAGTGGTGCCTTGAGTTTTGAAGCGCTATCCCGTTACGCTATCAGCGCCACTCTCATTGAATATAATTATCTGATAGTGCAACAGTTAAAAAAAAACTTAGCATTGCTGCAGGGTTACGGAGAAATAGTTCACACCAATACAATGAGCTGGTTGGCCAAAGATGGCGAACCCTTTAATGTAATATTCCTCGACCCACCATTTCGTCAAGGGCAGCTCTCTAAAGCTTCTATATTGCTAGAGCAATATGGCTGGTTAGCCGATGAGTCACGGATTTATTTAGAAGCGGAGGCCGAAAGTTTAGCATCCCCCGTTCCTGCTAACTGGTTGCTGTACCGTGAGAAGTTCACCGGTCAAGTGGTACAGCGTCTTTATATACGTTCATGATAAAAAGCTAATTATATTAATTAGTTCAGGCTTTTTAATTTCGGTATGCGTATAGAAGCGCCTATTTTTTAATTTATTCAGTGATTTTATCCTTTCATTGTCCAACCTACTAAAATATTTTATCGATATGAATTTATTTTTATAAAACTAATAGACGATTTAGAATTACTTTTAATAAAACTCTCCCACTTTAAAGCGAGCGCTCCAATCATTATTAGAAGAATGGTTAAATCGTCATTGTTGACTTTTTAATTCATTAACTGACGGGAAAGCAGTTGTCGTGTAAAAATCAATCAGTTATTACGCGATTCGATCATAGTATCGCGCGTTGTTCACTTCTTTTTGCATTTCCTGTGTATTATTTTACATTTCCTGTGAATCATTATAATCGTTAACATCTGAAATACTTATAGATTTATGGATCTAAGTGATCTTGATATGTTCAATTTAAGATAAAATAAGTTAGCTGATAGAGGAAAAATGGGGGCGCCCCTATCTTAAATAACTAGAAAAAATCTTAAAGTGACTGAAAAGAAGTTTAAATACCGAAGTAGGGCGTCACTAGACTAGTGGGGGATCTCATTTACGCAACGACTATTTCGTACGAGTTCTCAGTAGTACATTCCAGATCTTCTATCTTGCGCTAATCTTATTGACGCAAAGCTATAAAAAGATAACTTTATCATCAATAAATACGCGTTCTTAATTTCGGACGTTGACACCGAAAATTAGATAGAGTTACTACGCATATGACTGATTAAATATAAATGTAAAAGTTTTAGATACATGTATTTAAAATAATCAATAATTATAGATTGAATTGCATTTCAGTCCCCAATTCCTTAATATGCCTAGTATTTTAGATAGCATGAAATCTGATTATTAAAAGTATCAAACAGCTATCAGTATCCGATTGAAGAGGTGTACCTTATAGTCAAGGAGCATAGATTAGTCAAGGAGCATAGATTTTACTACGGTATATCGAGCAATAATAAATCTTATGTATCTCTAGCGCTCCCATTGTATTTATTATATTCATTTATCTCTAGTTTAGATCAGGAAACGTCAAAAGCACCTTTATCATTTTCTCTATAAAATAATATTTTATAGGTTAACTTCATCTTTTCAGAATCTACTAAAAGATATCCTAATACATGCTAAAATTCTACTTAACTTATTTAATATAAAACGATTTTAGATATACTATAAAATATTTTAGATATTTTTAAACGTATTTTAGGGATTCGGATGTATCGATTATTTTAAATAAGTAGTCGATGTTTTTTAAAGATATAAACAACCTGAAACCAGTTCGCCGTTTATTAAACACTCAAATATTTTCAGTATAAACACTAGAGTATACTAATAATTAATCCTATCTAGATAAATGTGATTATCTTCGTTTTATTATAGATACGAAAAACATTAGAGCACCGACTATCAATTTTTTCTTTTCATAATCAGAGAAAATAGCGAAAGTAATATGTATTTTTTAGAAGAGCGTGATATCTTGATCCATATCATATCTTGGTAAACCTAATGATGACGATTAAGGGAAAATAAATAATAATGACAACGATTAAAAAAATTCAAAGCCAGATCATGGAGCACCCCATCTTGCTATATATGAAAGGTTCGCCACAATTTCCAAATTGTGGATTCTCCGCGCAGGCTGCAGAGGTGCTTTCTAGATGCGGAGAGCACTTTGATTACATAGATATTCTATCAAATCCAGACATTCGTGCTGAATTACCTCATTACGCTAATTGGCCAACTTTCCCGCAGTTATGGGTAGCGGGAGAATTAATTGGTGGCTGCGATATTATTCTTGAAATGTATCGGCGGGGCGAACTTCAACGGCTGATAAAAAAAACAATAGAGAGCCGCGACGTACAAAAAGAGCCGCAGACTTAATTGGCTAGACGACTGACTTCGCGGCTATGTGTTGGTATCGCGCGATATCAGTTTTACTAGTCAAAAATTAACGGCCAGCCCCCGAGACGCTTCCATCGGTTTACTAGTTCGCAAAATAGTAGTGCTGTCCGCTCAGTGTCGTATAGCGCCGCATGCGCCTGACTGCCGTCAAAAGTCATGCCGGCAGCGGCGCATGCTTTCGCTAGCACTGTTTGCCCAAATACCAATCCACTCAACGCCGCTGTATCGAATGTAACAAAGGGGTGAAACGGACTATTTTTTAATCTTGTACGCTCGGTCGCGGCCATAAGGAAACTGAGATCGAAGCTGGCGTTATGGGCCACAACGATCGCCCGATTGCATCCATGCTGCCTGAGACCAAAACGAACTTGTTTAAAAATGATACGAAGGGCATCGTGCTCACTGACTGCCCCACGCAACGGATTGTGTGGATCGATGCCATTAAATATTAGTGCTTCCGGTTCTAAGTTGGCCCCTTGAAAAGGCTCGATATGAAAGTGCAGGGTAGCATCTTGCTCTAACCAACCTCCCTCGGCCATCTTTAGTGTGATAGCCGCAATCTCTAGAAGAGCATCGGTTTTAGCATTAAATCCGGCAGTTTCTATATCTATAACTACGGGATAAAACCCGCGAAATCGGCCACTAAGGGCATTAAAGTCACTTTTCTCGGCCATTAGAGTTTCTTATCTTCATCGGATATAGTACACATTATCGCAAATTTTCTGACTATTAAAGTGCAGTTATCATCTAAATAGGCACAAATGTTTAAATAAAATCGCACTTGTGTAGTACAGGACTATTATGCTTTCTTTTGATTAGCTTTACTTGAATTTTATCTCGGTGCTTGAACGAAGCACCCACTTCTAATTCGAGCTCTAAGCCAAGCACTAAATAGGTCCGACGAAAATCTAACCGGCATTTAATACTATTAATTAAGGAATACGTTTATTCATATATTTTATATTGATGGTAATCTTGAGATAAACAGCATGCTGTTATTAAAAGAAGTAACTAATCTATGAAAACAAAATCTCATCATTCTGTCTAGCACTTATCACATATAACGCAGAGTATTTTTCTACTATGTAGGAGCGGAAATGATACTAAAATAACACGATAGTCTGACGGGAATAGCCGCCGGTATTGCTACTATTTCCAGTTAAGATTTAGGGTGGCGTCGGGTACACCGTTATTCTTTAAAAATCAATCATCCTCGTCTTCTAAGAAGACAAATGCTGTAATATGAAAAAATAAAGAAAGAGATCCGAGGCTCAAGACGCAAAACATGCGTCTGCATTAGCGATATAATAAGCTGTAGTTATCAGAGCTTATAGCAATGCTCTAGAAATATTTCTACAGAAAAAATTTCTTACAATGAGCTTTTTCTTTAAATAAGCTTTAAATAGAGTAGGGCTCAACAAGTTTTATGATAGGTTCGAATAAAATTTTTCATAATAAATACGATTTCGGCTTATTCAGTTTTTCGAATAAGCCGAAGTATTCAGTTTATTGACCATAATAAACTGCATTTCTCAAAGCCACATGAACAGGATACGAGAACAATATCTAATAGATCCTTGATACCTGAAAGATAAAGAATATATGAACACTACTGATACCATTGTCGCCCAAGCTACACCTCCAGGACGTGGAGGTATCGGCATTTTGCGGATTTCCGGAAGCAAAGCTAAAGAAGTTGCTCTCTCGCTACTTGGTAAACTACCCAAACCACGCTCCGCTGACCATCTTTCATTCTTCGATGCTACTGGAAGGGCGATCGATCGGGGTATTGCATTGTGGTTTCCCGCCCCGCATTCTTTTACTGGAGAAGACGTATTAGAACTACAAGGTCACGGATCTCCCATAACTTTAGATCTAATGATAAAATATATTCTCATGCTACCCGGTATACGCATCGCACGACCTGGAGAATTCTCCGAACGCGCATTTATCAACAACAAGATTAATCTGACTCAAGCAGAAGCTATTTCCGATCTAATTGACGCCAGTTCTGAGCAAGCAGCACGATCAGCGATGAACTCACTACAAGGAGCATTTTCTATCCGTATTTATCAAATTATAGAAGCCCTCACTCAGCTAAGAACTTACGTGGAAGCAACGATTGACTTTCCAGACGAAGATATTGATTTCGTTCTGAACGGAAAAATTGAGATGCAACTTAATGATATAACGACTGATCTATATAAATTACATCAAGAGGCCCATCAAGGCCGCCTGATGCGTGAAGGAATGAAAGTTGTAATCTCTGGACCACCAAACTCTGGTAAATCTAGCCTGATTAATGTGTTAAGCGGACATGAATCCGCAATTGTTACTGATATTGCAGGAACTACTCGGGACGTAGTGCGCGAACATATTCATATCGATGGCGTGCCTTTACAAATTATTGATACCGCGGGACTAAGAGAGCCGTGCGACGCAATTGAGCGCATCGGTATCGATCGTGCTTGGAATGAGATCGAGCAGGCCGATAGACTACTATTTATGGTAGATAGCGCAGCTAGCGTCATTACTGATCCATCAGAGATAAAGGAGCAGCTTGCGGTATGTTTACCAGATCGGTTACCCATCACTATAGTACGTAATAAATCCGATCTCACGGGAGAGATACCAGGTATAACAGAAACAAACAGCTATTCAGTGATTCGTCTTTCAGCACGTACTGGGGAAGGTATTCATTTTCTACGTGATCATTTGAAAAAAAGTATGAATTTTAGCGCGGATGCAGAGGGTATCTTCTTAGCTCGGCGTCGTCACTTACAGGCATTAGAGCAAGCCGAGTGGCATTTAGTACAGGGGAAAAAACAATTGATTCGTTCTTGTATGTGTGAGTTATTAGCCGAAGAATTACGTCTAGCACAATTAGCATTAAGTGAAATTACTGGCGAATACTCTTCAGATCATTTACTAAAAAAAATTTTCTCCAGTTTCTGCATTGGAAAATAAACACTTTTTCTGGTAGTAATTGTGCCCTTCTGGTGCATCGCTTTAAATAACTTGCTTTGAGCAAGAGGAGCATTTATGGAGAACATTATTGCTGATTCAATCGATGATTACTCCTTATACTAATAGAAAAAAATCCCTACGTTCAAAAAATTTTATAAAAATTGTCTTTTTATAAAAAAACTTCAAGATCGAATCCGTAGTTTCGTACACAACTATTTTCTTTTTTCTAATGACTCTATAGAATTCATAATTATATTATCTTCTCTAATTCTAAGAACTTTATCACATTTCAATGAAATGAAATTTTGTCTTATTATGATTATGCAATAGTTATTTCTAGCATTCTATTAATCAGAGACATCACTTTTTTAAAAATTTTTTAAAAAGTGATGTCTCTGATTATTTATCAATAAATAAAAATTCACTTTATGGTAATCAATGACGGAGAGGATTAAACAACCCAATAATGGAAGCTATCTCTGGTAGAGATAGCTAGAAAAATAAAATGTTTAAACAAATATAATATATGAGCTTAGAGTAAAATTTATTTATTTTTTAATTTCTAGATCTGAAAGTAAAAATTTTTTTCTTAAATAAGATAGATTTAACCAGGGAATTGATGTCAGGAGTTATTTTTATTAATAAATAATATCATTGCTCTAAAATGAGCACAAATCAGCCAAGATCTAATCATTTTATTTTACCTTTAGATGCCGCCATGAGTCTAATATTAATTAGATATTTTGGTAAAAAATAATAAAAATTTCTTTGGTTGCGATAAACAGTACTATCATTTATAGTAGACTTATACGAATATACCGTTAATTTTCACAACTTATATATAATTAAAATATATATAACAATATTAATAGCGCAAAAATTATAAATAAAATAACTATCAAAAATTCTCATATGCTATTTTTTATTTTCTAAATTTTAAATAAATAAGAATAGCGGAGAGATGACTTTACTTAAATATCTTAAATAAATTCTCTAACATAATATAAAATTATCGCGCTCCATTTTATAGAACTTTCATATCATTGATATGCGTCAATAGCACTGTGCGCTCTTACTACTATTTCTTATCTACTAATAGTGCACTAGTACACGGTACTATTGCTTTTAGAATAGCTGAGATAGCGTAGTGATATCTTAAGTTTAATTGATATAGATTTACTTATAAACATTCACATATAAAGTCAAATGAGATAGAAAATTATTAGAATGAGACGCATATCTATCTATAAAAATAGATATGCTCACCATTTATTTATAAATATAGATATTTTACTTTATGTATTATTTTAAATTTAAAAAGGTTAGCATCTAATCTATGCAGATTATATGAGCTTGAAACGATTTTGTCTAACCCATCCTTAATTCTCTGAATATCAAGATCTGGAAATAAAATTCCAAAGCACTCTGGACCAGACATATTACGATACGGTTCAAAAAGATTTTTACTTGTAGTATGCATGCTATACCATGTTTGATTCGCATAGTATAATAAATACTTATTACTATTGATCAATAGTAATCTATTTTATAAAAAATCACATATTAAGTGTCTTACTATTACCGACTGTGTCTTACTATTACCGACTTAAGTTGTTGTGCTACTAATAGCAGTTTTAAGGGATTCTAGAAATAGAGCTCAGAGACAAGTTTATAGTTTTAAAATACCGCTTAATAAAAAATCGATATATCTTATGGGACCCTTCCTTTATTACTTATGGAACCCTTCCTTTATTAATTGAGTTAGAATTAAAAGTAATATGCCCTTCTGATTCTTATGCGCGTTACTCGCATAAGAAAATCTAGGATGATCTTCGACAAGCAAATACGCACTAAGTCTTCCAATTTTATTGGACAGTAATGTAGCGGAGTAGCCTGCTCTTAATCTTTAGGATTAAGAGCAGGCTAATTTCATCGACCTCACTTCTTCGCAGGTTCTAAAGGTGTATGTTAGCAACGCGTCAGTTTGGCAGTTTTAGCACTTAGCAGTTTATAGCATGCGTGAATATAGGTAGTTAAAACAAGTACCAGTAAAAATATAAGGTAATTGTTAAACAAGATAAAATCTTAGTTTTAGCAATTTATAAAAGCTTACTAAAATCAGTATAACTTATTCGAGCGCACCTCTCCTGTTCTTGCATCAAAATCATCAAAAATAAATAGGATCTATGAAGCTCTCTACTGGTTAGTAGGCGGTCATATCTTCTCTCGAAGACATGACCAAGCTCTTAACTTGATTCAGATCAACACGCTTAAATAAAGTAGAGAATACATTGATTTTATGTGCTAAAAGAAGCTGATGAACCGTGCTCCAACGTAGTTCAGTATTAAGGAAGGCTTCGCTACGCGCAGTTAACCCCGGTAGAACTGGCTTTAAATAAATTATGAGTAATCGGAATAGATTAATAGCCATCGAACAAATAGCCTGCAGGCGCACGTTTCCGTCTGGCTCTTTTGCCACTAGCCACGGAGCTTGCACATCCACGTAACGATTAGCTAAATCAGCTAACGCCATAATTTCGCGTACCGCGCGACCGAATTCTCTGTTGGCATACGCTCCACCAATACGCTCTTTTGCATCAACAAAAGTATAATAGAGTGATAGATCGGTCAGTCTGTCAGATAATTGACCCCCAAAACGTTTGTTGATAAATCCGGCGGTACGGGAAGCTAAATTAACTATTTTATTCACGATATCAGTATTGACACGCTGTACCAGGTCGTCCAAGTTTAAGTCGATATCGTCAATGCTCGACGAAAGTTTAGTTGAAAAATAATAACGTAGACAGTCAGAATCAAGATGCTCCAGATAAGTTTTCGCTGTAATAAAGGTACCTCGAGATTTAGACATTTTTTTACCGTTTACCGTTACATATCCGTGTACGAAGATGTTATTTGGCTTACGAAAGTGACTGCCTTCTAGCATCGCCGGCCAGAATAGGCTATGAAAATAGACGATATCCTTTCCGATAAAATGATACAGTTCAGTTTTAGAATTTTTAGACCAGAACTCATCAAAATCTATACCACTGCGCTTGTCGCACAAATTTTTGAAGGACCCAATATAGCCGATAGGTGCATCCATCCAGACATAAAAATACTTTCCCGGAGCATCTGGTATTTCAAAGCCGAAATAAGGTGCATCACGAGAAATATCCCACTGTTTCAGGCCTCCTTTAAACCACTCTTGCATCTTGTTTGCTACCTGATTTTGTAATGCGCCCGAACGAGTCCATCCATTTAGCATATCGCTAAATTTAGGCAAGTCAAAAAAGAAATGCTCGGAATTGCGCATAACCGGTGTCACTCCGGAGACTAAAGATTTTGGAGCGATCAACTCGGTCGGCTTATAAACTGCACCGCACGCTTCGCAGTTATCGCCGTATTGATCCTCTGACTTACATATTGGACAGACGCCTCTTACAAAACGGTCAGGTAAAAACATGTTTTTTTCTGGATCGTATAATTGGGCGATGACTCGAGTCTTGATCAAACCATTTTTCTTTAGGCGAGCATAAATCAAATGTGATAGCTCTCGGTTTTGATCGCTATGTGTTGAATGGTAGTTATCATAACTAATATTAAAACTGGAAAAATCCTGTTCGTGCTCTTTTTTTATTTGTCTAATCATTGCCTCCGGATTCATTTTTAGTTTCTGTGCTTTCAGCATGATCGGCGTGCCATGTGCATCATCTGCACAAATGAAATAAACCTCATGACCAAGGGTTCGTTGGTAACGAACCCAGATATCCGCCTGGATGTGTTCAAGCATGTGGCCAAGATGAATAGAACCATTTGCATAAGGCAGAGCGCACGTCACCAGTATTTTTTTCGCGACTTGAGCCATAATGAGGAGCTGTTTCTGTTAAATAAACAAGAAGCTTGATGCTAACCGATCAGATGCTTTAGAGCTAGAATAGTTTTTTACAAGTTATGTACACTAAGAATGCGCGAAGCTGCTGACATATTACGCTAGAAGCAACTGATTAAAATTAATGTGCCCATATAAGTAAGAAGCATGATGCAACGACTAACCTTAAGCTTTTAAGGCCGACTTTCTTATAAACAGCACAGATAGATCCTTTTAAAAATCTAGAATTATAAAACAATCTAGCTGTACTGAAAAAATTTAATATTGCATATTACTTAATACTTTAATGTGCATTTAATCGATCCTGCTATTTTTCTATCGGCACCTTTACAAGAGAATAAGAATAATAGTAATCGCATATTTCTAAAAATAAGCAGATAACAGTTACTATTGCTACTATTAGATTTATTTAAAATAGAACTAACGGTCCAGACTTGACTACAGCTTAGTATCATTGACTACAGCTTAGTATCAGTAGTCATGACGCCGAAATGGCCGAGTTCCCGAGGCGATAGATTCCGATAGCTAAGACTTATCTATCTCCGCTATATTATATATTTGGAATAAAGTTCGATCTCGTTGTTTACTCAGCATATGCTGATACAGGTAAGATCTGACCGGGTGCTCCATAGCGCTACCTATTGAACAATCATTTTTGATATTTTACGAAACGGCTCGGTGTAAAGAAAAGCGGCGATACAGTTGTTATAGGAGAATTTTTTAATTAATCTAGACTAGTCATTTTCCAAACATATAGCTAGATGCTTAAGTACTATAAATAATAATTACCGTGAAGAGAGCAATTAGATATTCAATGAATATTTTAAAGATTCTCATTAATGATTGATGCTCTAGAGGTTGCTATACACTCGGAGCCCCCGATACTAGATATAGAAAAACTATTAGGTGTACTAAAAGGTTTTACCGTGCTCATATTAAGCGTTATAGAAAATATAAACTCATATGCTCATGTGCCGCTAATACTTATGATTAGCTGACCTTTAAGACTTGAGTATAAGAAACATTTCTTAAGAATCAGTCTAAAACTTTATTTAGGAAATGCCACCGGATATTTGACTACTTAAAGTCTAAATCATTATGAGCAAATAGTAATTAGCCTAGGAAATGAATAACCTACCGAATTTTATAGCTAATTTTCTAGGCATATTTCCACAAGAATATGTCTCTGTGGAGGAAGCCCCATGCGGAGATAACATGTAGTATCTTTTAATTGATAGCGTCGATAGAGTAGCGAAAACTACCTAAATCTTTATAATCAATACGTTTATTTCTTGCCTTTTTACATTAAGAAATCAGGTCGTTATTTTATGACTGAGAAGCCACATCAGTGCGTCATTATCGGTATAGCTGGCGCATCTGCCTCCGGAAAAAGCCTGATTGCCAGTACGTTGTATCATGAACTACGCGAACAGGTGGGCGATAAACATATCGGCGTGATTCCTGAAGACAGTTATTACAAAGACCAAACGCATCTGACTATGAGAGAACGGATTCAAACGAATTACGACCACCCTAGCGCTATGGATCACAACCTACTTTTTCAGCATTTACAAATGCTGAAATCAGGGCAAGCGATAGAAGTGCCGCTATACAGCTATTCTGAGCATACACGCAAGAAAGAAACTGGGTATCTGGAGCCAAAAAAAGTGATTATTCTAGAAGGGATTTTATTGCTAACAGACATTCGTTTACGCCAAGAAATGAATTTCTCGATTTTTGTTGATACCCCACTAGATATCTGCTTAATGCGACGCATGAAGCGTGATGTAAATGAACGTGGTCGTTTAATGGATTCAGTAATGGCACAATACCAGAAAACTGTACGTCCTATGTTCCTACAATTTATCGAGCCTTCGAAACAATATGCTGACATCATTGTTCCGAGAGGGGGGAAGAATCGTATAGCTATTGATATTCTAAAAGCAAAAATTAGCCAATTTTTTCAATAATGCCACTTAGTATCTAGCATGCCACCACTTTCTAGTAAAGCATTGTTTTAAAATTAACCTAGATCTTGCTATCTATGGCTTAGCGATTTTAATTTAGCTACAGAGACTAATAGAGAAAAATTATGAGATTGTGCGACCGCGATATAGAAACTGCTCTAGATAGTGCAACGCTAGTAATTTCACCGCGTCCTCCAAAAGAGCGCATTAATGGAGCTACAGTAGATATCCGATTAGGTAATCAGTTTAGGGTATTCCTTAGTCATAGTGTCGCCTTTATTGATCTCGGTGGACCACAAAATGAAGTCAGAAACGCATTAGATCGCGTGATGAGTGATAGGATAATCATTCCGGAAGAAAAAGCTTTTTTTCTGCATCCAGGTGAACTAGCACTAGGAATAACACTTGAATCCCTGATACTTCCAGACGATCTAGTTGGATGGCTAGACGGTCGCTCTTCTTTAGCGCGTCTCGGGCTAATGGTACACGTTACAGCTCATCGCATCGATCCCGGATGGAGAGGACGTATTGTGCTCGAATTCTATAATGCAGGTAAGCTGCCCTTAGCTTTACGTCCTGGAATGCCAATTTGTGCATTGAGCTTTGAATCCTTGTCTGGTCCGGCTGCTCGCCCCTACAACAGTCGGCGGGGCGCTAAATACTGCGATCAGCAAAGCGCTCTGACTAGTCGAATTGATAAAGACTAAAAAGTCGGAGAACAAAAAGCTTAGAACGAGCGGATTATTGACATCTAGAAGCTACTATACTGAAACAATTTATTATCAAACCTTCAAAAATTCGATATTGGCATAGCAGCCATCCCACCACGATTGCGCTTACGATATGGAAATCCTGCGCTCTAAGATTCAAAAAAGTCGGAGCGCCGCTCCTTTATCTGAGTAATATGAAAGGAACGAGGTAAGCGATCTGATCAATGCTAGTAGCATCTCTTATTGGAAAGAGCACATAAATTTTGGAAATTCGAAAATTTAAGACGGCGGGCGTAAAGGTTGCCCCGCTCAGCATTGTGAGTCTCTATTTTTATTTCATGTGCTATTCTATCAATACATTCATAATGTTATGACTATCTGTGCACTACGTAGTCATCGTAAACGTGTAATGCTTCGTAGCATGAGATTTTGTTTGAAATTAAGCTTCATATGAAGAGCACTTAGTAATTAATGAGTAGAGACGGAGGCATATATTACTATCATTCAACCAATATCAAATTAAATGGTAGCCACTCTTTTTCGGATACGTAACATTACCTAACCCCCAGCCCACGCCTTCTGACGTGGGCTGGGGGTTCTATAAAGCAGAGACTGACATGAACCTATTAAAATCACTGACAATAGCTAGTACCATGACGACACTCTCTCGCCTATTTGGATTTGCACGCGATGCCATTATCGCGCGTACTTTTGGTGCTAGTACAGGAGCAGATGCTTTTTTTGTCGCATTTAAGCTGCCCAACTTGCTACGCCGCATTTTTGCTGAAGGCGCTTTCTCTCAAGCCTTTGTACCAATATTAGCCGAATATAAAAGTCAGCATGGTCAGCAGGCTACGCGTACTTTTGTTGCCTACATATCTGGAACGCTGACGCTTGTATTAGCCCTGGTAACAGCGGTGGGCATAGCAACTGCACCTTGGATAGTTCACATCACCGCACCAGGATTTGTTGATACACCAGAAAAATTCACTTTGACATCAGCACTGCTGCGTATCACCTTTCCATATATCCTTATGATTTCAATCTCTTCTCTAGCGAGCGCAATCCTCAACACTTGGAATCGCTTTTCTATTCCAGCTTTTACGCCGACTCTGCTTAACGTTAGTATGATTGGATTTGCGCTCTTTGCAGCCCCTTATTTTTATCCATCAGTATTCGCACTAGCTTGGGCAGTCCTAGCAGGCGGTATATTACAGCTGAGTTATCAGTTGCCATATCTATGGAAGATAGGCATGCTAGTGCTACCTCGTTTCACATTACATAACGACGGAGTGTGGCGTGTAATCCGTCAGATGGGTCCTGCCATGCTTGGAGTATCGGTCAGCCAAATCTCATTGATTATAAACACTATATTCGCCTCATGTCTATTATCAGGATCAGTGTCTTGGATTTATTATGCGGACCGTCTAATAGATTTTCCTTCCGGTGTATTAGGAGTTGCGCTAAGCACTGTTCTTTTGCCATCTTTATCAAAAAGTTTCATAAGTGGTAATCAAAATGATTATTCAAGGATGATAGATTGGGGGCTACGCATATGTTTTTTAATCGCCCTTCCGAGCGCGATCGCATTGGGAATTCTAGCTAAACCATTGATCGTTGTATTATTTCAGTATGGCAAGTTTGGCTCCCTTGACACCCTGATGACACAACGCATTTTAGTGGCTTACTCGGTTGGGCTAATAGGTCTGATTTTGGTAAAAGTTCTAGCACAGGGCTTCTATTCGCGACAGCAAATTAAAATACCGGTAAAAATTGCTATTATAGCATTAATTATAACACAGGTCATGAATCTAACTTTTATTAGCTCACTTAAGCATGCCGGACTAGCGTTATCAATAAGTCTAGCTTCTTATCTAAACGCTGCGCTTCTATATTGGAAACTACGACAGACAAAGATCTTCCGGCCTCAACCAGGCTGGCCAAGTTTTCTGGGAAAGCTTGGCCTTGCTGTTTCAGGAATGGCCGTAATGCTTATTAGCATGCTGAGCTTAATGCCAGAGTGGGATGAAGGTAGTATGCCGGAACGCCTTTTTCGCTTATCCGTAGTGGTCTTTGTCGGTTTTACGACCTATTTTACAATTTTATCGGCTCTGGGATTTCGCCTGCGCAACTTTACTTACCGACTCGCTGGAGAAGTATAAGAATGAAAGGATAACAATTTTTTAAAATGACTATTCTTGCTCCCAAGCATACAGGTAGGGATTTTGGTCTCTTATCTTTCTCGAATTATTAATCAGACATCTGAGCACAGAGAAGACGCCATAGTTCCGAAGTAAAATTCTACTCCGAATGATTCATGCCACCCTATGTGCTCTGTAGTATAATACACCCGAAAGGGAGTCTGACTACTTTGTATGCCTAAAGTGAGGTATCTATCCTGCTCTGCCATCTCTGCTTTTATCAGATGAAACTAAGGTTCAGAGCACTTAAGGCCGTATTGTACAAAATGGACTAAGCCATTAAAATTTAAGAACGCACGAGGGGCTGTTTTTAAAAACGTATAATACTAAAAAGATTATACTCAAGATGACGTATAGTCGAGTTCCCATCTTCAGATCTGTCATCTCATGACACAAAAACATAGATAAGCTCAAGAAAAAAGAGTTATGACGAGAAATCTAGTACCCAACTTTATTGTACATACATTAATAAAAATTAAGTAATTTAGATGTATTAAGGATAAAGCGTACATCAACAATTTAAAGGAGTAACACTAGCTATAAAATCGATAAAGTAGCTAGATATGCTCAGTATTCGAATGAAGCTTAATACAAAGATAGAATGAGTGAAGAATGTATAAAGAAATAAAATTATAGAAGACCGCCTTAAAAGTATGAGGCTTGACTGCATTAGTAGGGCGTTCAAAATAAAGTTGGTGGGGAGATCTAAAAGATAAATGGTTCTTAAAGACAGGATCTTAAATTAGGTGCAGCTGCGCTATGTGCGGATAGTAGTTTAAGGTTATTACGATAGTATTTTAATCAAGTCTCATAAAATATATAGATCAAATAATTTATAGAAATTCTAGTTACTTTATTTCTTTTGCGTTAATTTTCGTCTGATCACAGATTCAAGACAATTACTATAATATAAAATTTTTTACTGAATACATATTATCAATCTAAAAAAGTATACATTTACTGAATTTACAAAAATATTAAATTTTAATGGAAAAGCCGATGGCCACGCAGAATGGCGTACAACGACTTATGTGAGATCATTAACTCACTTAAAGTGGGAAATTAAAATCTCGATCTAAATTAACAGGTGCTTATACTATACCGAAAGGTTAATGACTTTTAGAAGCTACTTTAATAACAGTTAAAAGTAATCGCCCACCCTTAATAGCAGATTAGGCATCTAGGTTACTTATAGCAGTTTACGTAGACGGTGCGATCTTAACCAACCTAACTACTAAGTCGGTATTAGAAAATAGAAAAAATGTTCGGATGAGAATAGGGATCTCAGAGCATTACCTGATAGTAATTAGTACGAGTCGAAGATCTTGACACTTACAGTTGGGCGGAGGAGCACCTCCGCCTAACTGTAAGGTGAGCGCCATGGAGTTGCACGCAATCCGGAGTAGAACTTTAGTTTTTAATCTTAAATAAATCAAAGCACTATCGACGCTCGGATAGATTTTTTAATCAATGCGACCTATTAGATCGTAGTAACATTGGCAGCAGAGGGGCCTTTTGCGCCATTCTCGATAGAAAACTGTACATTTTGTCCTTCTGATAGAGTTTTGAATCCCTGATCTTGAATTGCAGAGAAGTGCACAAATACGTCTTTGCTATCGTCTGACGGAGTGATAAATCCAAATCCTTTAGACTCGTTAAACCACTTCACTTGACCTTTAATCATATTAGACATGTTAATAATTTCCTTGAATAACAAATGTGGCCGCCTCAGGCATATTGTAGTCAGCAAGAGTTTTAAGGAGGCACTAGAAAGAAAATTTTTCATATAAAGATTATCAGAAAGATAATACTTTAAGTGTGAGCTACTTTACTTAGAGTGTCGCACATAAATAAGTCTGTACCACAGGGCGAGCTCATTAACTCATGACTAAGATTTAATAGCAACTCTTTTTGTCAAAAAGGAAAGTAAAACCGTAGAGTAAACTATCTAACCACATACGTTTTAGACCTTTTATTCTCTACTTTCCTATCGATGATCCAGAGGAATTGACATTATTTTTATCAATTGAACCGATAAAGCAGCATCTAAGAGATGCTGCTATGCTATGAAAGATAAATGTTTATTAAAAAATAAATGCATACAAGATTTCTTAGTATATCCTTGAGGTTCGCATGCCCATAATTAATGAATGACCTTCAAAAATTTTTAAAAACATCATGCTACTTACAAGCATGATAGCTACGGAAACTCTAATAAGAAATTTTCGGTCATAACTGCTCCCCACGTCCATAATCATTAAATTTATTTTTTTTAAAAACCTCGCTATTCATTAAAATTAATAATGTGATTAATTGAGATAGCTAATATAAATTATGTGAATAGGAAGTATTATACTCTCCATATAGCTAGTACGGAGTCATTTTGACTGAAATATGAATCTGGTCGAGTGACAGTCAAGTTGTCTAAGAAATAATTATAGAATATATTTAGGCTAATTATTTTAATAAGTTAATTACAGAGCTCAAATCAAAATAGATAATTAGTAGGCCACCGATGCAGATTTATTTTAAAATACCGTGTAACACGATAGTAATGTTTTTATTTTTCCCTCGTAGCGACCAGTCAGGATATGGGTTCTATCTTATACGCATTAATTTAATCGCATGTTGGTTTTAATAAAATTACTATTACTGCATGTCATTGAGTCCCAAATGAAGATGTTGATCTTTATTAAGAACTTGTATTTTACAAAAACTCAAATCAGTTAATAGATAAAATCTGAGCACTCTATTATGCATTTATCTTTTAAATTTAAAATTTAAGTATGTGCTCCTCTACTTCAAGTTCTCATCGATGATTAAATTTACTCGAACTGTTCAATATCACATTATCTCCGAATTACGAATTAGTATAATTACTACCTACCTAAATGTCTTTTCTCTATTATAGAGCACCAATATATGTTTATCTCTTCTTCGAACTTGATTTAACATAAGAGCGGCGCTTATTGATTTACTTTCAAATGAATTAAATTATCTTGATTTGTCAAGAAATTAGACGGAGAAAGAGTCAATATTATTTTAATAGACTTCATAAAATGTCCTTGGATAAACCCTTGTTGATCTAGATCATATCAGTCTTACTTCCTAGTTCAAATCAATCTGTATGTACACTAACTATGCAAGATGTGTGATCTTAAGCTCTATTTTACCCTTACATGCGTCAAAGAAGGAAATTGATGTATAGAAAATGGTGATAAAAAGCATGTAACAGTGCTCTCTAATATTAATTATTAAAATGAAGTACGAGGAGATCGGCGCATGTTAGAATCACTAAAAATATGACGTGCGTACGAGAATTATCTAGATTTATATTCTTAGTAATAGAGATATTGCACACGCTAAGACTAACGACTATTTTTTTATAAAATCTATCTAGATAAGCTTTATGATCGAATAGATATAATGAATCATTTTTATCGAGCTATCAGACGTCACTAATACTATTGCATGTCGTAGATGCACCTCTTTAAGCAGTTAGGTTAATCGAGCTGTATTGGCTAGTAATACGAAAAGACATGTATCAGTAAAAATATTTAGAAAAAATCACGGCTATGCGAGTATTGTACGGTTTTCCATGTAGGATCTTAGGGTGTGCAGTAAACGAGCTTCTCGCGTAGCTAAATTTTTATTTAGCTAGATTAATTGCGTTAAGAAGTGGTCGAGTAAAGAAATCGGTATCATAAAGTTAACTCAGCGACTTGAATGGATAATAGAGTAGGTAATATTAGTAATGTTTACCCACCTAAAAATGGTAGGATGATAGCCTATAAAAATTCTAGTACAATGGGAGTACCATGTAAACCTTCCTCGGGCTCCCGGTAAAGAGACAGGTAAGATATACGAAATAGCATTTCTCCATGTGGCTACTACATGCTGAAACGATCGTCAAGAACATTTAAATTAGTTAATGACTATAGTTTATCTGGGTGCACTACTTAAACCTATTAAATCCAGTTGCTACTGCAAATTACACCGACTGCTAGGCCTTCGGTAATAAAATTTTTCCGGGGTGGGTCGACGGTGATCGGCTGAAATTCGTTATTTTATGATAGCAGTTTAAGTGCATTACCTTTTTATTCGCTTCATAGTAACTTCTTCTTCGATGCTCGCCATCATAATTTGACCTCTTTATACATTCTGAGTTTCGTGTACCGCTAAAAGATCGTTATCTAAAATTCCGATATCGCGCATTGACATACCGATAACCCGCACCAAGGAGTCTGCGTTCCGATTAAATAAGGTGGGATCTATCTTGTGATAGCCTTCGATATGCGCCTAATCGAAAAGGTGGTAGCCAGAAATCGCGGGGGGGGGCAATCACTATCAGGCCCTTTTGATCTTGTATCGGCAGCCGTATGCCGAGCGATGTGTCGGAAATAATCTTAATCACCCCCTTTTGTGCTAACGCTTTCAGATGTTCTTCTGCAGAACTTAGTCAAATAAAATACGATAAAATCGAGTCTTAAATGAACAGTGATTCCAGAAAGATTACTAGCAAGGCAGTGCTGCTATCTAAATATTTTTTCAGAAAAGATACTTCTTAATATTGCCCCTAGCTACTATCCTTAGTAGGATCTCTATCCCTCTTTTCAAGATCTAAAAAAATTAATATAAGTACTGCTATTCTAATATTTAGAATAATTTTTATAGTACTTACACTAAGTTAAATAGACGGTGTTTTTCTAGATTATAGCTATTCCTGATTCCTAAAGGAATGCTACTTCGTGTTCAGCATTAACAGTCATTATTTTATAAAAGAATTGATGGTATTAATAATACGGGTCAAGACTGCTTCTCATTAATTATGATTCCCCATTTTATTTAGAGATTCGTGATAACAAGAGTATAAATTATTCAATAATACCGGCTCTTGCTTTTCAGAATCACAGATCTCCTTCCCAGTTTCTGGTATGCTTATCTCGCTTTATTAAGAAGAGGTTTGATTAGTTATGCTAAGTTGGCGTAAAATTTATTATAAATTATTTCATTTAAAATTAAAATTATTAGTGAGAAGCAAGGCTATTCCTTCAGACCCGATCAGAGACTTAAAACTAGATCTCTCTCAGCCAATTTTATATATTTTACCTTATAATTCTAAGACGGATTTACTGACACTGCGCATTCAGTGTTTAGCACACGATCTTCCGGATCCAATCAATCCATTAGAGATTGACGGCACTATACTTCCAAGTCATATATTTATTCATGATGCACCGAGCCGGATGCATCATGAAACGCCGAAGGAAGAATCAATAAAGCTATTCCACGAATATTTAAAGCTACACTTTAGTAATTTAGATATTAACATCCAAATATTACCTATTTCAGTGATGTTTGGCCGTTCACCCGGACGGGACAGTTCGCGTGTACCGCATTTGTACCTCCCTAAAGGTATCCAGAAATTATTAGCTGTTCTATGGCTAGGGCGTCATAGCTTTGTGCATTTCTCTAATATCATTTCGTTGCGTCACGTGGCTTTTGAGTATGCCACAGATAAATCAATTGGAAAGAAATTAGCGCGACTGGCGTGTATGCATTTTGCGCGCCAGCGTCGAGCCTTGATCGGACCTAATCTGACCGCCCGACAGGATTTATTTAATATATTACTTGCCTCTAAAACGATTAAAAAAGCAGTTGAAGAAGAAGCGCGCAGCAAAAAAATATCTATTAATAAAGCACAGCAGAATGCTGTCATACTAATGGAAGAAATTGCTTCTAATTTTTCCTATGAGGTAGTGCGCCTGTCCGACCTCGTATTGAGTTGGACCTGGAGGCGACTATATGCAGGCATCAATGTTACTAATGTTGATTGTGTGCGTCAGTTAGCTCAAGATGGTCACGAGATTATCTATGTACCCTGCCACCGTAGTCATATAGACTATTTGATTTTATCCTACGTATTATATAATCAAGGCTTAGCACCTCCACATATCGCGGCAGGTATTAACCTTAACTTCTGGCCCGCCGGCCCGATATTCCGACGTTTAGGTGCGTTCTTTATCCGCCGAACTTTTAAAGGTAATAAGCTATACTCTACAGTATTCCGCGAATATCTAGGTGAATTGTTCACTCGCGGTTATTCTGTGGAATACTTTATCGAAGGGGGGCGCTCCCGTACTGGGCGACTGCTAAGACCGAAAACTGGCACGCTGTCGATGACCATTCAAGCCATGCTACGGGGGGGGGTACGTCCAATTACTCTAGTGCCTATTTATATCGGCTACGAACATGTAATAGAAGCTAGTACTTATGCCAAAGAATTGCGTGGTACCATAAAGAAAAAGGAAGGACTGCTTCAGTTACTGCGCAGCTTGGGTAGATTGAGGAATCTAGGTCAGGTCCACATAAATTTTGGTGATCCGCTACCACTAACTACCTATCTAAATCAACATGTACCATATTGGCGCTCTTCAACTGGATCGAAGAAGGAAGCACATCGACCGAACTGGTTAACACCAGCCGTCAATAATCTTGCAGAAACAATTATGGTGCGTATCAACAATGCTGCGGCGGTCAACGCTATAAATTTGTGCTCCACTGCTCTTTTAGCCTCTCAAAACTATTCCATAAGACGAACACAATTACTAGAACAGCTTGAATGCTACCTACAACTCATGCGTAATGTGCCCTACGCTAACGTTATTACCATACCGACTCAAGCACCACAAGAGCTCTTAGAGCGCGCCTTAAATATGAATAAGTGTTCTGTAGAGCATGACGATATCGGTGATGTCATTATCCTGTCTCGCGCACAAGCGGTACTAATGACTTACTACCGAAATAATATTTACCATCTATTAGTACTGCCTTCACTTATAGCTATTATGCTAATACATCACGGTAAAGTTGCGAATAGCGAATTACTAAGAAAAATCGATCTAATTTACCCCATGCTACAGGCCGAATTGTTTCTTCATTACGATAAGAAAGAGTTAAAAAAAATCATACAGTTACTAATCAAAGAAATGATTCGCCAAAAGTTAATTTACAGTAAAAAAGAGGAATTATTGCCAAATCCGGCTCGTATTTACCCATTGCAGTTGCTGGCCACCGGGGCACGCGAAACTCTACAACGTTACGCTATTGTCGTAGCCGTCCTCAGTGCTAAACCAACCATCACACGTGAAATGCTAGAAAAAGAAAGCCGCACTATATCGGAACAACTATCAATTCTAGGTGGAATGTATGCGCCGGCTTTTTTAGAAAAATCCGTACTTACTACTTTAGCAGCAACTGTGCGTAAAGAGAGCCATATTAATGATATTAGCGATTCGGCAGATCATTATATCTTAAAGATTTATACCATGCTAAGCGACCTCATTTCTCCGGAAATGAGGCTAGTTATTGAAGGCTATAGATCACCTGCAGAGGTCAAAACAAGACATGTAGCAGATAACACAAATAAAGAGATGCAATAAAGCTGAGTAATAGGTTCTAATAAGTGTGTGTAATGAAAAGTCTCTTATTCCTTATTTCTAGACTATTAAGATCTTTTATCTTAGACGGCATATGCGTCTTTCGAACAGAATTGGAGGTATCAATAGCACGTAGTACGTGGGATAGACAAATAATCTGCGAAGATTGCCGTCCCCCGTAAAATTTTAGAGTTAAAATTGCAATTAAAATAGCCCGGGGGCAAATCCGTTCTAAATTGGTAAGTAATTTAGAACGATACCCATAAACACTGCCAGTCCAACATAATTATTGTGTAGAAATGCTTTGAAATAAATTGCGCGATCATACTTTAAGATCGCCTTTTGCTGATAGATAAATAATAGGCCCACTAGCAATAACGCTCCGTAAAATACCGCGCGTAGTTGTGCTAAATATCCCACCCATACCAAGCAGAGCAGAGCAAAGCACTGAAGTATACTCACTATCTCTTTATCATAAGAGCCAAATAAAATAGCGGTAGACTTGACATTGATTTTTAAATCATCATCGCGATCTACCATCGCGTATAGTGTGTCGTAAGCCATAGTCCAAAAGATATTGGCTAGTAGTAAAATCCAACAATTTAGTGGGAGGGATTTAGTAACTTCAGCATAAACCATGGGAATACCCCACCCAAAAGAAATACCCAATACACATTGTGGAAAGTGAGTCACGCGTTTCATAAAAGGATAGATCCAGGCTAGCATTAGACCTATTAACGATAGCCAGATAGTCATTGTATTTAAAGTTAAAACGAGCGCAAATGAGATCGATATTAGAAAAATAAAGAGTGATTTAGCTTCTTTCCCGGTCACCTGACCATTCGGCATTGGGCGCTTCGAGGTCCGCCTCACGTGCCCGTCAATAGTACGATCAGCATAGTCATTTACTACACAGCCAGCAGCGCGCATTAGAAGTGCCCCCAGTACAAATGTCAGCAGAGTTGATAGCGGGGGTTTTCCGCCCCCCGCTATCCATAGTGCCCACAATGTTGGCCAAAGTAGAAGTAGGCTCCCCTCCGGTTTATTTATGCGCATTAAATGGCTATAAGTTCGCCATTTTCTTTGAGGCATTTTATCCTCCAGAAAATTTTTATTTATATTACGCATATGATCCTAGAGATTGTAAAATAGATAAATTTTTTCTAAGATTAGCGCGGCTCTAAAACGCAGTATTCACTCTTACGCGGTAATGAGGATTCTAGATACCAGAAATTCAACGAATGTCTAAGCTCCTGAATTAATTTTTCTAGCTCATTATGCGAACTAAAAGTACGCTCGTAGCGGCGTGATAGTTAATACCGAACAGTAAGCGCTCAAAATAGGTGGCTACAAGCTCAGTCTTTTTAATTGCAAAATAACAAAACCGCCGAATATTCTCTGATCAGAGATCTGTTCAATTCGCATTAAGACTACGCCCATATTTTAAAAATCTTTATTTTTTAAAATCATATCTCATAGAGTAAAAATAGGAAATAGGATCCTTATATAGAGATTTTTCAATTAACAAAAGAATATTGTAACGAAAATCGTAGAGCCTAGTGGGTTGTTGGGCCCACCAGAATCTAGCTAAATACTATGATGCTAGCAGCCGTCTTGCTACTAGCATAGCGACAGATCTTTTACGGACTGATTTTTTCGATTCTTATCGCCATTCTTTAAAGCGGTTAATCAAAGCATTAGTTGAAACATCATGACTATTAATTTTTTCTTTACTTATCAATTCTGGAAGAATGCGTTTGGCCAAGTTTTTACCTGCTTCCACCCCCCATTGATCGAAGCTAAAAATATTCAAAATAACACCTTGAGCGAAGATTTTATGTTCATATAAAGCAATTAGACTACCTAAGCTAAATGGGGTAATTTTTCGCAACAGGATAGAATTAGTTGGACGATTTCCCTTAAGTACCTTGAACGGTGCCAGATGCTTAATATTTTGAAATTGATTTCCCCTGAACAAAATCTCTTTCTCCACTTCCTCGAGAGATTTTCCAAATGCTAAGGCTTCAGTTTGAGCGAAGAAATGCGATAACAGTTTGACATGATGATCACGCACTGGGTTGTGGCTAACTACCGAGGCGATAAAGTCGCAAGGAATTAGCTTCATCCCCTGATGAAGTAGCTGATAAAATGCATGTTGTCCATTAGTACCTGATTCTCCCCAGATGATGGGGCCAGTTTGATAATCAATTAGATCGCCATTACGATCGATATACTTACCGTTAGATTCCATATTACCTTGCTGAAAGTAAGATGAAAAACGGTGCATGTACTGATCGTAAGGCAGAATGGCTTCAGTTTCAGCACCGAAAAAATTACTGTACCAGATACTAATTAGCGCTAACAGTAGCGGCAAGTTTTGGTCTAAGGGGGTGTTTTCAAAATGTTTATCCATTTCGTGAGCACCACTTAATAACTGTTCGAAGTTTTTATAACCCACCGATAATGCAATTGATAACCCAATCGCTGACCACAAAGAGTAGCGTCCGCCCACCCAGTCCCAGAATTCAAACATGTTATCAATATCAATACCGAATGCAGCCACTGCAGCGCTGTTGCTAGATAATGCAGCAAAGTGCTTTGCTACATGTCGTCGATCACTGGCATCATGTAGAAACCAGTCTCGTGCGCTAACAGCATTTGTCATGGTTTCCTGAGTGGTAAAGGTTTTAGACGCTATTAGAAATAGCGTAGTTTCCGGGTTTAAAGGATTTAAAGTTTCAGTAATATGAGTGCCATCAATATTAGAGATGAAATGTATGTTGAGGTGATTTTTATAAGGACGTAGCGCTTCGGTTACCATATAAGGTCCAAGATGAGAACCGCCGATACCGATGTTTACTATATCAGTAATCGGCCTATTAGTATAGCCTGTCCAGGTACCGCTAATTACCCGGCTACAAAATTCTTTCATCTTTGCCAGTACAGCACTCACTTGAATCATAACGTTTTTACCATCAACAAAAATTGGCCTGTTGCTAAGGTTTCGTAGGGCAACGTGTAAGACTGCGCGGTTTTCAGTACGGTTGATTTTTCTACCGGAAAACATTGATGCAATTGCCCCTCGAAGATCGGTTTCTTTTGCAAGAGCTTGTAATTTCTCTAACGTTTCTACAGTAATGCGATTTTTAGAAAAATCTACGAGCATTTGATCATTGAAGGTAAGAGAAAATTTAGAAAAACGCTCATTGTCCTGCATAAATAAATCAGCGATTTTCACATCTTTTATTTGTGAAAAATGTTGCTGCAAAGATTGCCAAGCAGTAGTTTGAGTTGGATTAATACTTTTCATAATAAAGTTTTTAAAACTTGAACATCATGTAAGAGGTTTATATAAGCCCAGACTTATTTAGCCACAATCATCATCTGTTGATTGTAAAAAATCTTTATCTTGCATCCCTGCGATATCATGTTTTAAAAAAACCACTAAGAGGTTACCGCCTCTTCGAATATCTTAACTGTGAACTAAAGCGGCACAGTCGCGTATCTTTTTAATTATCGTCTAAAACTGAAGAAAAGATCCACTTCCTCTAGAATTATCATAATAGCTGTCAGCCACTATGGACTATGAATCTAATGACGGAGATGCTTTTCAGCAGAAATATTATGGCCTTAATCATGGATCAATTCAGAAATTAAATAATTTTATATGAACACCCGAGCAATCCGGAAACCCCATCTACTCGGAGAGTAACGCTTCGTAAAATTTTAATTCCTCACCTTACTATTTTAATCTCTCCCCTTACTAATAAATAGACTTATCTTTCTTGAATCTACTGATGGAGAATATTTTTCCAATAATTCTCAAGATAAGTTACTTTTCTACTAAAATAGCCGAAGGAAATCTACAAAGAAATAGATTCCATAAAAGAATATTTCAATGATCTCTTAAGTCGTAGTATTACATTTCTAGGTAAACACGCTTTAGACCGATTCGTTATGTGATCTTTTAAAGAATCTCGGCTCTTACCTAAAATATTCACTATACTGTTGCCTGAGAATTTAGCAAGCCAGGTCAAATATAAGTGTTATCAATATTTTATTGAAAACTATACGGATTAATATTCTTCACTATATTAGTGACTCTAATGAGAATATTATCTATGTTTAAGTTATCAATTACTATTAATACTAATCATATAAGAAATTTTTTCCAGACACTCTATATCTCTATACTGCATAGATCAGAAATATGCTTAATAAATTAGAAATAAATATTGTTAGTAAAAAATAGTAAACTAATTAATCATAGAGTTTATGCAAACTTAACAAGGTAAAAATATAAATTAAAATGATGCTTTAATTTATATTTTTATCTTGTTTTTTATGTCATACAACACATTACTCATTAATACTATAAAAACAATTATACACTTATTTATAGTAAAAATTTTTATTATAAAGTTATCTATAAAAATTTTTCAAATTAGAGTGAGTAATGCTGTACATATAACAATATGTACAGCATTACTCACTCTAATTATAAATCAAATTAATATAGAATATATATTTCACTGATTAATGTGATTTATAAGTTTAGAATTTAGATCATTTAAATAGTACTAAGTATCTAAATAATTAATTTTTTTAAAAAAGTATAAGTAATAGTCATTAGGTTTTCATGCAGTCACTTACTAAGTGAAGCTATATAAATTAGTTTTAGTAAATTAATTTAAGTGTATTTATTTTATTTAAAATAAATACACAGAATTTCATGTTCTAATTAAGAACAAGGTAAATATCTATAAATTTTGTATCTTAATTTTTATTAAAAAAGTAAGATCGTCTTTAGTTAAATTTTATTTAATTGAGATACTAAAATTAGCACTATCACTTTAAGAATGTAGTAGTCACTTAAATTATACGTGGCGTATATCACATATCCACTACGTACACGTAGTGGATTAAAATCTATGCTTTATGATATTTTCATAAATTTTTTATTTATTTTTAAATGCATACCTCCCAAAAATATTTTTCCTTTATCATAAGAAAAAGCTATTCCGTCTGCTATATTAAGCTCGTCTTTATCTAGTTCATATCAATAGCCTCTAGAGAACTATGAAAAGTTGATTGAAAATTTATATAATTCTCTACATATCGATTACTAGATACTAAACTATCTAGAATCAATCGATTCTATCTGTGCCATGTATCCCTAACACACAGTTTATTATTTTTAAATTTAATTAATACATTAAATGTTTCTTTATAAGAAATCTTTGAACTTACTTTCCATTAAAACTTTTTATATTTTATCTAAAATATTTTATTTTAGAATATTAAAAAATTCTATTTTTTCAAAAAAACAATCTATTAAATATAGAATAATATTCCAATAGAGGTAATAAGAATTACTAGATATTTTATGTTATTACAATAATTATTGTGTCATAGAGCGTATCTTTTGTATATTTTTTCAGCATACAAATATAATAATTTTTTTCTTAAAAAATTATATAAATATTTTACAAACAGAACGGTTAAACAATAATAAAACTCACAGGATAATTGATGTAAATATCTGTCTATATAGAGCAGTATAATTCAGTAAAAATATATCCTTAATCTTATTTAAGATATTTATCTTTTAAAAGTTAATAGATATTACCATATCTACTTTTAGTTTGTTAAATAAGATAAAGATCTTAATATAACAGTAATTTAAGTTATTACTAATGGTCTATATTAAAATTTATAATGCATGGTTTTCTTAAAAGAAGCATCTTTGTTTTTAACAAATTATAGATTAATTGATAGGTTAGTATATTATTGTTATCTGTTAAAGTATCTAATAATTAATATTAGAAACAAAAACTTATATTAGATTAATCTCGCATCAATATTTAGTGGACAGAATAAAAAATTATTTTTTATATATTATATTATTAATATTTTTATTAAAATATTTTATTTTCGATCGAGAGTTCATAGTCACACAAAATAAAAATTTTTAAATAAAACTTTATTGCTAGATATAAAAAATAAAAATTATGTAGTTACAATAATATTCACTTTTTTAATTAAAAACTTAATATGCTTTTTAAAATTTATTAACACAGCTACATTTTTCTATGGAAAAGATGAAAAGGAAAGCGAGCCAGAAAGGCTCTCATTGTTTATTGAATGACTTAGTCAAAAAGCTGTCTTTCTCAGAGATTCTTGATTGAAGTTGAATTTTCCCTTCGCAGTACGCATCATGCTTATACGGAATAGGTATTTTTAACTTACAGGTGAAATTAGGCATATGGAATGGATCGCAGATCCAACAATTTGGATCGGCCTGACAACTTTGGTATTACTGGAAATCGTTTTAGGCATAGATAATCTTATATTTATTGCTATTCTGGCAGAAAAGTTACCAAAAAAACAAAGAGATAAAGCTATTTTTATTGGATTAATGATAGCCTTGCTAATACGGCTGATACTACTAGCTTCTATTTCCTGGCTAGCTACACCCACAAATCAGATATTTGTAATCGCGGCTCATTCATTTAGTGGTCGCGATCTTATTATGTTAGTTGGTGGATTATTCTTGCTATTTAAAGCCACTACAGAATTACACGAACGTCTGGAGGGGAAGGATCAAGAGCAGCAAAGATCGCATAAAGGCGCTCGTTTCTGGTTAGTGGTAGTGCAAATTGTAGTGCTAGATGCGATTTTTTCACTTGATTCTATCATCACTGCAATTGGCATGGTCGATTACTTAACGGTAATGATGATTGCAGTTTGTATCGCAATCGGCCTAATGCTGATGGCTAGTAAGCTCTTGACTCGCTTCGTTAACGCCCACCCCACTATTGTTATACTATGCCTCAGCTTCCTTCTGATGATCGGATTCAGTCTAGTTGCAGAAGGCTTGGGTTATATGCTTCCTAAGGGATACTTATATGTAGCAATCGGTTTCTCGATAATGATCGAAGGATTAAATCAGTTAGCACATTTCAACCGTCGACGTTTTTTATCTAAAGTTTTATCGTTACGTGAACGCACCTCAGAGGCAGTATTACGTATGCTAAGCGGAAAGCATGAAGAGGCGGAGCTTGACGGCCACTGCGTGAGTTTATTAACCGACAGCATCAGTGGCGCAGTCTTTAACCATCAGGAGCGACATATGATCGAGCGTGTAATGGGCATGGCACAGCGCTCTGTAAAAAGTATCATGACCTCTCGTCATGATGTCGAATATCTCGAGTTAAATGCTCCACAGAAAAAATTAACCCAATTTCTAGAAAAAAACCAGCACACGCGTATTGTAGTAGTAGAAAATGGTGCAAGTGACGAACCTCTTGGCGTTATCTATACTATTGACCTCTTAAAACAACAGTTAGCCGCAGCGCCGTTAGAATTACGTAGTCTAGTACGACAACCGATGATTTTCCCCGAACAGATTACATTGCTAAGCGCACTTGAGCAGTTCCGTAAAGCTCAGACGCACTTTGCTTTTGTGGTAGATGAATTTGGCTCTGTTGAGGGGATCGTTACCTTGACAGATTTGATAGAGACTATCACTGGTAATTTACCAGAAAATGGAGAAGAAATCGACGCACGGCACGATATTCAGAAAAATAAGGATGGCAGCTGGATAGTTAATGGCTACATGCCACTTCAAGATTTAGTGCTGTATATTCCACTCTCTCTGGAAGAGAAAGCAGAATATCATACAATTGCTGGGCTTCTAATGGAGCACACCCAGCGTATTCCAAAAGCAGGAGAAGAGTTGTGCATTGGGGATTATTTATTTGAAGCGTTGGAAGTCAACAGTCATCGTGTTTTAAAAGTCAAGATTAGCCCTCTGTCAATTTCAGAGCCTAATGATGAGTCCTGAACAGTCAAGACTAAAAAAATTTACTGATCGGATTTTTAGATGCTGCGCTTTAAATAAGACTTGCTACCTTGAGAGTAACTAATCAGATCATTCTTCTAATATCTGAATCGTTCTTCTAATAGCTATAGCTTGGCCCTAAAATTAAAGTCCATGCAGGAATTAGTATTCCTGAAACTCATAATACACATTACGATCATACACACCAGTAATATTATCTTAATTATTTTAGGCTCTAACCCATATAGTGCTCACCTTAAATTGTTGATAACGAAAGTACTTTTAAATCAAAAAATGGAGAGATAAATGCACAATTTAACCTAAAATGCTTAACCCAGCTATATTACGTAATTATTAAAAAGATTAATGTGCCTAGAGCAAGAAAAAATTTAAGTACCGATGCTGATACAGTAAGGTGCGGCCTAATGTGCTCGCAGTGATTTTAGAGAGAAGCGAAGCTCCTTCGCATTTTAGTCACGGGATCATTCATATGATCCCGGGTTAGATCTAGTAGGCCAGCTCTGAAACTAATACCGAGATTGACATCGAAATTTAATCCTGAAAAGCACAATTGTCATGACAAGCACATCCGTAAGCAACCATTTAAGTTATAAACGAAAACATGTAATTGACTCTAAATATATTTATGTCTTATTGGCATCAATCGTTGACATCCTCCTGCAATCAAAACCAGCTTATGTACTACCGCGTGATAAAATTAAAAAAAAGCATTTTATGAACCATTCTGATGAAAAATCAGATTATAAAATGCGCACGTTGGTGATTATTTTTATCTTCTGATTACTAGGTGCAAGGCACATTGGGATTTAGAGCTATCAGATAGGTCTAAAAAAGTACTTTGAAAGCTGTGTTCATCTTTCAATAAACTAAAAAGTAAAGATTTCAACAACTTTAAATTATGTGCACTCTAATGCTTTCACTAGTTCAATTAGCACTAGATCGGTAGCATAATCGACATACATGAATCCAAAATTAGTCAATCATTAGAGGTACTGCATTAGGTTAACATGGAGGCAGTTGATAAATATCAGAGGAGCACGATATAATGAGCCCCCAAGAATTAAGGTTTTGTTCGCTACAGAGTTCACCATATGTAATTCTAGGGCCTTATTTTAGGCCCTAAATAATAGCAGAGAGAGCTCTTTATAAATACAGAGAAAACTAATATTGAGATACTTATCTACCCCAACTAATCCATTATTAGTGTGCGCACAATGCGGATGCCGGATCGGCATGAATGTAGGACACAATCCGCACTCCGAATCCTTGTTATAACACAGACTGTACTAAGCATGGTCGATGATTATCCTTCTTCTGACCCTACGTCGCGATAGAACGGACCCTTTTTTAGGAAAACGGGTCCTAAAAAATGTACTAGTGTGATTTAGCGATCTCTTAATTATCCGAGATACCCAATGTTTATAGAATCAAGGAAATCAGTAGCATATCGAAATTAGCATATATGTGCGCTTACTGACTTTAAAGGAAGGCAAGAGCTACAGCTAACATGCTTCAGGCTCATGCGTATCGGCGATCTAAAAAATAATAAAAGCTTTGATGAGTCTTACCAACATTCTGAGATTTCAACTCTAGTGTAACGCTTAATCTAACGAATTGATAAGGCGTCATAGAGTATGGAAGATAAAAGCAGAGATCAGAGTATCGAAGATAAAAGCAGAGATCACCTGGTATAATTTAATGCCTCGGATTCAGTTTGACGAAGATAGCAAAGAGCCTTAACTAAAACGTTTATCAGTAGAGTTTATACAGTGTTTTATGGTGAGTTATAAATTTAATCTAAATAGTTATAAATCTTAAATAGTTTATAATCGACAAGCATTTTAGCTCTATTCTTGTCTAGAAAGCCTTTAGGCTGCTTATTATTTAAGAACTACATACAATCGTAAGTTTTATCGGTCAGATACTCTCTGAAGCCTTCTAAGGCCTTAACACAAATTTAGTAGAGGTTTTCTTACTGCCAATGGAAAGACATTCTTAACTTAAGTTATTTGCTCTTGAAAATACTTCTTAATTCAAATATACAAAGTATTACTTACTCAAAAGTTGATCCTAAACTCCCTTTTCTAATTTTTTAGGATTGTCCTTAAAATAAAAAATTTTTTATTGACCCCCTTGAAGGAAGATGGAATGCCCCCATTTCAAATGGCACGTTGCCGGTATTAACGATAAACCCGGTAAACAATCTTAAATCCGATACAAACTTTTTACCCACAGGAGAGCGTTCAATGACCATTCGTCCATTGCATGACCGTGTTATAGTCAAGCGCAAAGAAGTCGAGTCAAAATCTGTTGGCGGCATCGTTCTAACCGGCTCAGCAGCGGGCAAATCTACTCGCGGTGAAGTACTTGCAGTTGGAAAAGGGCGCGTGTTAGAAAACGGAAACGTTCAGCCGTTAGACGTGAAAACCGGTGATACTGTCATCTTCAACGACGGCTACGGCGTAAAAGTAGAAAAAATCGACAATCAAGACGTCCTAATCATGTCCGAAAGTGACATTTTAGCAATTGTTGAAGCGTAATACAGCGCTTTATCTTCTGAACTGAACAAGTTAAAGGAAACATCAAATGGCAGCTAAAGATGTAAAATTTGGCAACGACGCTCGAGTAAAAATGCTTCGTGGCGTAAACGTTCTTGCCGATGCAGTAAGGGTCACCCTAGGTCCAAAAGGCCGAAACGTAGTTCTAGATAAATCCTTTGGCGCTCCAAGCATCACAAAAGACGGCGTATCTGTTGCACGCGAAATCGAATTAGAAGACAAATTCGAAAATATGGGCGCCCAAATGGTAAAAGAGGTAGCCTCTAAAACAAACGATGCAGCGGGAGACGGAACCACCACAGCAACCGTACTAGCTCAATCTATCATCACTGAAGGCCTCAAAGCAGTAGCCGCAGGAATGAACCCGATGGATCTGAAGCGCGGAATCGACAAAGCAGTTGTTGCAGCAGTTGAAGAACTTAAGAATCTATCAGTACCTTGCTCTGACTCTAAAGCTATCGCTCAGGTAGGAACTATCTCCGCAAACTCTGATGAAACCGTGGGAACACTAATCGCGCAAGCGATGGAAAAAGTAGGTAAAGAAGGCGTTATTACCGTAGAAGAAGGAACCGGTCTACAAGACGAGCTAGACGTAGTAGAGGGTATGCAGTTCGACCGAGGCTACCTATCCCCCTACTTCATTAACAAGCAAGAAACCGGATCTGTAGAGCTAGAAACTCCATTTATTTTGTTAGCGGACAAAAAAATCTCCAACATCCGAGAAATGCTTCCAGTACTAGAAGCTGTGGCCAAAGCTGGAAAATCACTACTAATTATCGCCGAAGACGTCGAAGGTGAAGCATTAGCCACACTAGTAGTTAATACAATGCGCGGGATCGTAAAAGTAGCCGCAGTCAAAGCCCCCGGATTTGGCGACCGTCGTAAAGCCATGCTACACGACATTGCAACCCTGACAGGCGGTACTGTTATCTCTGAAGAGATTGGGTTAGAGCTAGAAAAAACGAAACTAGAAGACCTAGGCCAGTCCAAGCGCGTTCTAATTAGCAAAGATACCACCACTATCATCGATGGGATGGGCAACGAAGCATCTATTAAAGGACGAGTGGCGCAGATCCGCCAACAGATCGAAGAAGCAACCTCTGACTACGATCGCGAAAAACTTCAGGAACGCGTAGCTAAACTAGCCGGAGGCGTTGCTGTTATCAAAGTTGGAGCAGCCACTGAAGTTGCAATGAAAGAGAAGAAAGCACGCGTCGAAGACGCTCTGCATGCAACCCGCGCTGCGGTCGAGGAAGGCGTTGTTGCTGGAGGGGGCGTCGCGCTAATTTGCGTAGCAAATAAAATTAGCAGCCTAAAAGGCGACAACGAAGATCAGAACGTTGGTATCAAAGTTGCGGTACACGCCATGGAATCTCCGCTCCGACAGATTGTTATTAATGCAGGCGAAGAAGCTTCAGTGATCGCTAACAACGTAAAATCTGGGAAAGGTGGAAGCTACGGCTATAACGCCTACTCCGAAGAATACGGCGACATGATCACAATGGGTATCTTAGACCCAACTAAAGTAACTCGCTCTGCTCTACAGTATGCAGCATCTGTAGCCGGTCTAATGATCACTACCGAATGCATGATCACCGACCTTCCGAAAAATGATGCCTCCGATCTAGGAAGCGCCAGCGGAATGGGCGGCGGAATGGGCGGCGGAATGGGCGGCATGATGTAAATAAGCCCCCATCCTCACCAACTGATTTTAAACTTAACCTAATTCTAAAATCTAGATAAGTTTAAAAAATAGTCAACGCGCCCCGTAAAGTGATCTGTTTACGGGGCGCGTTGGCAAGAAAATCATTAGGATAAAAAATCCTAGCTCCTTGTTAAAAGCCAATACTCCGACTAGCGCTCAGTCTCTTTGTTCTGAAAAAAAAGAATAGTGACAAAAGCTAAAGATCCGAATAAAGCATGTGCCTCCCCACTACTATCCAGGAGAACATAATTTATGTCCGAATTCCACTGCTCCTAAAGGAGTACGGAAGCCAGCTAATACTTATCGGATAAAAACAATCTAAATAACTATGATCATTGCACTAAATAGAAAAATTACTAGATAACCTTACCCATAAAACACTCGGCCCTCTTTTTATGTTAATAAGAAAAAGGGGGTCCTCTAAAACACGTAGGCCGTTAATTTACATTGCTTAAATCGTATGATATGAACAGATTATTCTTATGATTATCTCCAGCTAAATAGTGCTCTACTCGTTCTTTATATTATCAGAATGGTCAATTTAATCTCATGTTAGATGTAAATCGATCGGAATTTTACTTAATTTTCCACACACTTCCCGCGTAAGTCGAGGAACTAGGTAACCAGAAACTTTACTTAGCAAAGCCCGCATGATAGTACGTGCCTGTTCATCCTTTACCATAAAGTGGGCCGCGCCCTGTACCCTATCGAGCATATGAATATAGTAGGGCAGGATACCTGCATCGAACAGTGAGTTACTTAACGCGGCTAACGTGTCTGGATCGTCATTGATGTGGCGCATTAATACGCTCTGATTCAGTAATGTCACCCCGGCACGCGTCAGTTTCTCCATAGCGGCTTTCAATTCATAGTTAATCTCATTGGGATGGTTGATATGGGTAACCAGCAATACCTTTAGACGCGATTCTGATAACCATCGGCACAGCTCCGGCGTCACACGCGCTGGTATTACCACTGGAAGACGACTGTGAATACGTAATCGCTTTAGATGTGAGATACTATCTAATTCAGTGATCAGCCAACTCCACTCATGATCTTTTGCCATCAGCGGATCCCCGCCAGAACAGATAATTTCATCCAATTCTAAATTCTGGCGAATATAATTTAATGCTCGAATCCAATTGGCTTTATTACCCGAATGTTCTTTATAAGGAAAGTGACGACGAAAGCAATAGCGACAGTTAACCGCACAACTCCCTTTGACTATAAGAAGGGCACGATTGTGATACTTATGTAGTAATCCAGGCACTACACTGCGCTGTTCGTCCAAGGGATCAGTGGTAAAACCAGGGGAGTTAATAAACTCTTCTTTTACAATGAGCACCTGACGTAACAGTGGATCATTAGCGTCGCCAGGACGCATACGTGCCGCAAACGCTCGAGGTACTCGAAGCGCAAACGGCTGACGGATTTCATGGCTTCTTGTCAGTTCTGGATGTTTACTCAGCGACAAAAAATGAAGTAGCTCGTCAGAGTTGGTAATAGCATCAGATAGTTGATGCAACCAATGTTTTCTATACGCTATATTGTGATTTATAATATGTGCCATTTTTGGCTAATCTACCAGATTAAATATTTAGGAAATTCATCATGTCAACTTATTCTAGCAACAATTTCCGACCCGGTCTTAAAATCATCTTCGAAGATGAACCTTACGCTATCGAATCAAGCGATTTTGTGAAGCCCGGTAAAGGTCAGGCTTTTACTCGCGTGAAAATGCGCCGTCTATTAACAGGAGCTTGCGTGAAAAAAACTTTTAAATCTACAGATTTTTATGAAGGCGCAGATATTTTTGATAAAAAAATGAATTATCTATACGGGGAAGGCGATCTGCACTACTTTATGAATCCTGAAACTTTTGAACAATATCAAGTTAAAAAAAAACAATCTCTGATACAATAAGATGGCTTAGGTACAATACGGAATGTACCATTACTCTATGGAATGATTATCCGATCGCCGTGCAGCCCCCAAACTTTATCGAAGCAAACATTACCAATACCGATCCCGGGCTAAAAGGTGACACTGCGAGCTCTTCTAGTGGTAAGTTGGCAACTTTGAGCACTGGCGCCATAATTAAGGTGCCTCTGTTCATACGGACAGGAGAGACCGTGCGCGTTGACACACGTACCGGCGAATACGTCTGTCGTGTTAAGTAAATCATATGAAGGAGAATCTAAGAAGGGTTAGCTTTTCTGTCGCACCCACATGTGGACTACATAATTTAAAATTAATTAAAACAATTATTCATATCATCGTGTTACAAAGGGTCTAAATATTACTGATGCACTTTCTCGATGAAAGTTTTTCTAAAATTAATCCCCTTTTTTAAAAAAGTATCTTTATGGAAAAAGATAGCATAGAGTGAGAGACTAGTCGGCGATTTTTATACTCTTCCGGTAGCGATAATAGCTAATAAGCGGTACTATTCAGTACACGACCGAATGAATCTCACCGATATATATTTACGGACCATTTTCAGGAAAATCTGTTGAGTCCGCCTATTACTTATTCATCTGATTACTGATCTCCCTATTTTCATTTGTAAGCTTACTAGCTCACGCCAACTGACCAATCCCCTCATAATAATCAGATACTAGTCAAGCAATTATTATGCGTCACCTGAAACTGTACCTTACGGTCAGTCAGTACTCGTTCGACACTGTCTACTGTTGCCCGCATCTGCAGATCAAGCTCTATATTTACTTTATCTCCCAGGCGCTTTTTACCCAAAGTTGTGCGCCCTAAGGTTTCTGGAATTAAATAAACGCAGAAGCAGTTATTTATCACTTCGCCGATAGTCAAGCTAATCCCGTCAACGCCAATAAATCCTTTATTCATAATATATTTCATCAGTGATTCGTTTGATATAGATAGCCACATTTGATAGTTATTTTCTGAAACTAAAATCTTCGTTATTATTGCCGTACAAACAATATGACCAGACATCATATGCCCGCCAATTTCATCGTTGAATTTTACGGCGCGCTCAATGTTTACCTTGTCACCCAAAACTAATGTGCCAAGATTAGTCAAACGTAGCGTTTCCTGAATCAAATCAAAACTAACGTAAGTACCCTCTACTGCACTCACCGTAAGGCAACAACCATTATGAGAAACTGAAGCACCTGGCTCTAGACCCTCTAATAGATCAGAGGGCATTTCAATAACATGGGTGCGGAAGTTAATTTTTTCATGAATAGCGACAGACCGTGCGGTACCCTGTATAATACCAGTGAACATATATTCCTCTTATTTCTGAATGTATTAACGCATTTATATTAATTTACTCATGAAGTAACGCGAACCCAATACTTTTGAGTCATAATATTTTTATATATTATCTATCAGATTAACTTTTTGAAAAGTTTACCATGTTAATCATTTAATTATTTTTAGTCACAGAAAACTCTAAACTTTAAATAAATTCATGCGATATTAGCTTACTATTTCGGTAAAATTGCGAAATAATTTTTAGATCGGCAGGGGTGTAGTGGATATTACTATTTATGAATCTTATAAAACCGGGGTGTTACTGCGACTTAAGGCTAAACCACACGACCTCACTATTCTAATGGTGAGGTCGTGTGGTTTAGCTAAAGCTCTTATTTCATTTATTTTTTATCGCCAGTTAAGCCTTAGACTCTTGATAATTTTCACCTATTGAGAATGAGAGTTGCTCGGGTTGCAGTGAAAAAGATCATGACTTTACTTAATATCTATCAAGCGTAAACAATTAATGTAAATTTAATTATTGACTTAAATAATCGAGTGTGGTTTATGCGAGAAATCGTCGGCACTTTGCATAAACTAAATAAAGGCGCAACGATTTTATTTAGTTTATGCAAAGTGCAATTACGAGTTAGAAACTAACATATAATCCCGGATCGATTAAACAATTCACGCACGTAGATCAGTAGTATATTGAAATACTACCCCGAGCTCTATATGTACAATACATGTGCTCAATAGATACCGATTCGATGTACAATTAAATCAAGTAAAAGGAAAAGCTTTAGGGGCTAGTCTACTATCATAATATTTAATAGTATCGTGTTAAAGTCGACATTTCTTGCTTCGGGCCCAAATTACTCTTGCGTCCCACCCTCTAAAATATAACGCAATTTCTCGCATAAAAGATTGCATTTCATTAGTCATTTTTAAAATTGGGGAATCAATCACGGAGAGGTGATCCGCTATTTATGTTAGCCAGACTCTGATTCTTAAGCATGTAGACTAATCAAATATTGCAGTATGACAGGACTGTGAGGAATGCTTCCGTAGGTTACTGTAACATTAACTCAATAAAGAGCGACTATCATAGTCGAGTTGGATCTACTTCTTATTATCGTAATCATGTAATCCACACTTATTCAGGCCACGATAAATTAACTGCTGCTGGATGATCGTCATCAGATTACTAATAATATAGTAGAGCACTAGTCCAGACGGGAACCAAAGAAAAAAGGCAGTGAAAATTACCGGAATAAAAGTCATAATCTTCTGCTGCATTGAATCATTTATTGTAGTCGGAGACATTTTCTGAATAAAAAACATCGTTATACCCATGAGGATTGGTAAAATGTAGTATGGATCTTGATCTGATAAATCCTTTATCCACAAAACGAACGGTGCATGGCGCAGTTCTACCGAACCTACTAGCATATAGTACAGCGCCAGAAAAATTGGCATTTGAACAATTAATGGTAGACAACCCCCCAGTGGATTGACTTTCTCTGATTTGTACAACTCCATCATTTCGTGACTCATGCGCCGCTTATCGTCGCCAGTACGCTCGCGCATCGCCTGTATCTTTGGCTGAAGCATGCGCATTTTCGCCATTGCAGTATACTGCGCTTTAGTTAACGGATACATGATACCGCGAACAATGAAGGTGATGATAATTATAGAAAATCCCCAGTTTTTGATAAAACCATAAATAAATTTTAACAGTCTAAACAGGGGCTGAGAAATAAACCACAGCCAACCATAGTCCACAGTCAAATCAAGATTAGCTCCTAATTGAGCCATTCGATCTTGAAGCTCTGGCCCAATCCAAAGGGCGGCACTCAGCTTTTTTTGTGCACCAGGCTGCACCTCTACCGAGGCAGACTTAAATCCAATGCTGAATAAATTATCGTCCGGATTGGTGGTATAAAAAGTGTTGATACCCTGCATCGCTGGCACCCAGGCAGTTACAAAATACTGCTGCAGCATGGCAATCCATCCGCCTTGAGTAGCAACACTAAGTTGCTCATCATTATCAAATGCATATTTCTGGTATTTATGTTCACTAGAAGAGTACGCCGCGCCCCGGAAGGCGTGCAAAGTGAAGTTGCTATTTCCCATATCGTGATGATGCTCAGATAATTTTATGCTCTGCTTTAATTGACCAAACAAGGTCAGCTCTATCGGAGTCGTGCTTTTGTTATTAATATAGTAATCAACTCTAACGATATAGTCGTTACGCTTTAGCACAAAAATCTTGGTATAAGTAGTACCATCTTTATCCGTAAAGTTTAAAGGAACTTGTAGTTCATGTTGGCCCGAATTTTTTAGAGTATAACTATCTTGCGCTACCTGAAAGAGAGGACGATGACCATTTTCTGGATTATCGGGACCATTTTTTCCAGTCAAGCCACTTTGTGCCTGATAAACAAATGACGGGGTAGTTTTTAACAGTTGAAATGGTAACGATGAACCGAGAGTATCCGGATAAGATAATAATTTTGCCTCTTCTATATCACCACCACGAGTATTGATAGTTAGCGACAATACATCAGTATTGATAGTGATTAGTTTATCTTCACTATTTTCTTGCATAATGTATCTCGCAGTTCCACCAGTGACTATATGTGCATTCTTTTGTGTATTTGAAATGGTAGGCGGCGGCGCGACGTCCTCTTGCCACGCCTGCCAGATCATGAAAGATAAAAGCAGTAGAGCGATCAGAAGAAGGTTACGTTGCGAATTCATCTTGAGTGTTCTCTATTATTGTGGTCAATTTTTCTCAGTACAGGATCGCTGCCTCCTGGATGCAAAGGATGACACTTTAATATTCGTTTCACTGCTAATCGGCTACCTTCTATGATACCAAACTGACTTAGTGCCTCAACTGTATAGTGGGAGCATGTCGGATTAAATCGACAGTGGGGCCCAAGCAGAGGGCTAATAATAAGCTGATAGATTCGTATCAGTATGATTAGGATGTTAAGACCTAGTGATAGTAACGACGCCATAGCTTTTCCAATACTTTCGTCAAGGTGGGGTTATCACAACATTCTATGCCTTTTTTAACTACCACGACAAAGTCCATCGGCGGAAGGGCGTGCTGGCGATGACGGAAGCTCTCACGAGTTAAGCGCTTTATTCTATTACGCACGCACGCGTGCTTGATATTCTTTTTAGCTATAGAGAGGCCCATTCGGGGGTGTCTAATCTTATTGGGTCGTCCTAGAATAACAATCTGAGAGGTTCCGGCTCGTAGCGGATGTTGGAATACGAAATTAAAGTGATCTGAGGTTAGCAGGCGTAGCTCCCTGGGAAAAGTAAGAGGCATCACTCGGAGCGCTGGATTTTATTACTTAGAGGCAGTCAGGCGCGTACGACCTTTTGCGCGCCGCCGCGCAAGAATTTGACGACCATTTTTGGTTGCCATCCGCGCACGGTATCCGTGTCTACGGCTACGCTTTAATATGGACGGCTGGAAGGTGCGTTTCATATCGATTTTACCTATTATTAAAATAAACGCTTATTAAAAATACAGTCTGGTGCGTTTTACTGCTCGACATGACTAGCGGAGCTATATTTTAGACTGCAATCTCATGAGGAGGAGAGATTTTAATCGTGATGCCGGATCGAGTCAATCTAGATTACATTCGAGTGATTGATTATTTTGTAATAAAACGATTAATGGCGCATCTTCTATTAAATAATTTCACTATTATAGATAACGAAAATATTATACGGACTTAATATAGAATTACAAGAAAACCCGAGTAATCTTTTGCTTTAGTGCATAAGACATTTCTGAAAAATGATAGTTTTAAAAATTAAGATCGGGGGGGGGTATATCAATCAAGAACTGGGTTCTCATCTAGCAAGATGAATGTAAAGAACACCTACTCACAGTTGAGTCTAAAGATAAAATAGATCTAATCTACGAGGAAGAAGAGGATCTCTGGCGCGTATTGAGCTATGATCTCATATTACAAATTGAGATCTGTTATATAGATGAGATACTGAATAAAATAAATTATTAAATATGGTTCGTATCAGCTATCACAGATAAAGATTTGATCCCAATTATCTGTCAAAAATCATAAGTTATAAATAAAAAATTTAGCCTCATTCTTATTATTGATCTTGTTCGAGTGGAGTCCCGACGTGTCCCTTTCACTTTGGAAGAAATGTCTTGCGCGATTGCAAGACGATTTATCTGCCACAGAATTTAGTATGTGGATACGCCCATTACAGGCACAACTGAGTGACAATAGCCTGGCGCTATATGCACCCAATCGGTTTGTGTTAGATTGGGTACGTGATAAGTACTTAAACAATATTAATAGCCTACTCAATGATTTTTGCGGGACGGATGCTCCTCTACTACGTTTTGAGGTAGGTAGTAAACCCATTAAGCGCATTGCTAAACAAGCGCTAGCAATGGGGACATCAACTACGCGAGTAATACGCATGACGCCTTCGCGCTCAAATTGGAACAATGTAGCGCCGTCATCCCAGATTCTTTATCAGTCTAACCTTAACTTAAGACATATATTTGACAACTTTATTGAAGGTAAATCTAATCAGTTAGCACATGCAGCGGCACGCCAGGTAGCGGATAACCTTGGTAATATCTATAACCCGATGTTTCTTTATGGTGGCACGGGATTAGGTAAAACCCACCTACTACACGCGGTAGGAAACTACATCATGGCACGAAAGGTTGATGCCAAAGTCGTTTACATGCATTCTGAGCGGTTTGTTCAAAATATGGTTAAAGCTCTAAAGCATAATAATATTGAACAATTTAAGCGCTATTATCGCTCGGTCGATGCATTACTGATTGACGACATTCAGTTCTTTGCTAATAAAGAACGTTCGCAGGAGGAGTTCTTTCATACTTTCAATGCTTTACTAGAAGGAAATCACCAGATCATACTGACCTCAGATCGCTACCCCAAAGAAATTAACGGCGTGGAAGACCGCCTTAAATCCCGATTCGGATGGGGGCTAACATTAGCTATTGAACCACCTGATTTAGAAACCCGAGTAGCGATATTAATGAAAAAAGCCGAAGAAAACGATATGAGCCTAACAGGAGAAGTAGCATTTTTTATTGCTAAACATCTACGTTCTAACGTACGCGAACTAGAGGGCGCACTGAACCGTATTCTCGCCAATACAAACTTCACTGGTAGTGCTATCACCATAGACTTCGTACGTGAGGCATTACGTGATCTATTGGACTTGCAAGACAAGATAGTAACTATTGATAATATTCAAAGAAGGGTAGCAGAGTACTATAAAATAAAAGTCACAGATTTGCTATCCAAGCGGCGTTCGCGTTCAGTTGCCCGGCCACGCCAAATTGCAATGGCACTCGCAAAAGCGCTCACCAATCACAGTCTCCCTGAAATCGGTGATGCATTTGGTGGGCGCGATCATACTACAGTGCTCCATGCTTGTCGGAAGATCGAGCAGTTACGTGAAGAAAGCGATGATATAAAAGAAAATTTTTCCAATTTAATTAGAACATTATCTAACTAGACTTATGAAACTTATCGTTGAGCGTGAACGTCTATTAAAACCACTGCAACAGGTGAGTAATCCCTTGCGAGGCCGTCCAACAAGGCCAATTCTAGGCAATCTTCTGTTACAGGTGATAGAGGGCTATTTATTGCTAACCGGAACCGATCTAGAGATAGAGATGCTAGCTCGAGTCACCTTGTCTCGTCCTCATAAAATAGGTGAAACAACCGTTCCCGGTCGTAAATTCCTTGATATATGCCGTAGCTTGCCAGAAGGTTCTGAGATCACCGTAATTCTGAAAAGCGAACGTATATCAGTCTATTCTGGACGAAGCCGATTTTCCCTTTCCACGTTACCGGCATCAGATTTTCCAAATCTAGACGACTGGCACAGCCAAACAGCGTTTACCTTGCCTCAAGCAACTCTAAAACGTCTGATTGAAGCCACTCAATTTTCAATGGCCCATCAAGACGTGCGTTATTATTTAAACGGAATGCTGTTTGAAATCGAAGGAGAAAATCTACACACCATCGCCACTGATGGGCATCGTCTTGCAGTATGTTCAGTGCAAATAGGTCAGAAGTTACCATCACATTCGGTAATCGTACCACGTAAAGGAGTCATAGAACTCATGCGTCTTCTAGATGGCGGTGACGCTCCCGTACAGTTACAGATTGGCAGTAATAATATTCGTGCCCACATAGGAGATTTTATTTTTGCCGCTAAGCTAATTGACGGTCGTTTCCCGGACTATCGTCGCGTTTTGCCTAAAAATTCCGATAAAATATTAGAGGCAGACTGTGATCTACTTAAGCAAGCATTTTCTCGTGCCGCTATTTTATCAAATGAGAAATTTCGTGGTGCCCGTCTATATCTTAGTCGGAATCAATTGAAAATTACTGTTAACAATCCAGATCAAGATGAAGCAGAAGAAATCTTAGATGTTAGCTATAATGGTATAGAGATGGAAATTGGCTTTAATGTTAACTATATGCTAGACGTATTGAATGCTCTAAAATGCGAAAATGTGCGACTACTACTTAACGACTCGATCTCCAGCATACAGATTGAAGATAGCAATAGTCAGTCATTTACCTATGTTGTTATGCCAATGCGCTTATAATTAATGGGTACAGCATATTACTGATTAAAATTTTTTTCATATTACAAACTCGATATAGCGCCCCGCTCCGCTTCATCTTTTTTAACGTTAATAACGAAGACCAAAATCTAGAAGATGGGTAGAATTAATTATATCTCTGGTAGCAGCACAGAATATTCTTATGACAGGACTATATCACTAGTCTTAAGAGTAAAATTGTCCATAGGATTAAGCAAGGATCTATAGGCTAGGAACAACGACAAATACGAACATCGATACTACTTGTCTTTATAGTTCAGATGGGCTGTAAATTTAGGCAACAGTGACTTACGCTCGGATTATGTCTAGCATATAAAATCAGCTATTTGTTCGGAAAGGCTTTCCGAGCCTCCTGCGTTTGATTAATGACTCTTCTTTCGAGCTATCACCGATAGGGGCTCTATAGCAGTAGTCTTTAGTCTAAATAGCAAAATATTTTTATATAAAAGGCTACATATTGATGTGGTCAAAAATAAAATGAGCGAAAAATGTTAATGTCAAATACTTATGACTCCTCAAGCATTAAGGTATTAAAAGGGCTCGATGCGGTGCGTAAGCGTCCGGGAATGTATATAGGTAATACGGACGATGGCGCAGGTTTACATCACATGGTATTTGAGGTTGTAGATAACGCTATTGATGAAGCGCTGGCGGGTCACTGTAATAAAATTCAAGTGGTGATACATTCTGATAATTCCGTTTCGATTCAAGATAATGGTCGCGGCATACCTACTGACCAACACCCAGAAGAGAGGATTTCAGCAGCTGAGGTTATTATGACATTGCTCCATGCCGGAGGGAAGTTTGATAATAACTCCTATAAAGTATCTGGAGGTTTACACGGCGTTGGACTATCTGTGGTTAATGCTCTTTCAGAAAAGCTAAACTTAGTCATCCGACGCGAGGGCAAAGTGCATACGCAGACTTACGAGCATGGTGAACCTAAAGCACCATTGATAGTAGTGGGCGAGACCGATCGAACTGGAACTATGGTGCGCTTCTGGCCAAGCCATAAAACTTTTACTAATGTCACTGAATTTGAGTATCAAATTTTATCCCAGCGCCTGCGTGAGCTTTCTTTCCTCAATTCCGGCGTATCTATTCTCCTGAAAGATGAGCGTACCGGGCGCGAAGATTACTTCCATTATAAAGGAGGCATCAAGGCATTTGTCCAATATCTAAACAAAAATAAGACTCCTATCCATCCGAATGTGCTCTATTTCACTGCTGTGAAAGATAAAATTGGAGTAGAGGTAGCACTACAATGGAATGATGGATTCCAAGAAAACATTTATTGTTTCACCAATAATATTCCGCAACGTGATGGTGGAACTCACTTGATCGGTTTCCGAACCGCGATGACCCGGACACTAAATAGTTATATAGAAAAAGGGGGCTATAGCAAGAAAACTAAAAGCACTGCAACGGGTGACGATGCCCGAGAGGGGTTAATCGCGGTAGTTTCGGTGAAAGTACCGGACCCTAAATTTTCTTCTCAAACTAAGGAAAAACTAGTTTCTTCCGAAGTAAAAGCTGCAGTTGAAATGCTAATGAACGAGAAATTAGTAGATTATCTTATGGAAAATCCTACCGACGCGAAAATTATAGTTGCCAAAATCATGGATGCGGTGCGCTCCCGTGAAGCAGCGCGTAAAGCACGCGAAATGACTCGACGTAAAAATGCGCTAGAATTAGCAGGGTTACCCGGTAAGCTAGCTGACTGTCAGGAGCGTGATCCAGCTATATCTGAATTGTATTTAGTAGAAGGGGATTCTGCTGGAGGTTCAGCTAAGCAAGGGCGAAATCGAAAGAATCAGGCGATTCTCCCCCTCAAGGGCAAAATTCTTAACGTCGAGAAGGCACGCTTCGACAAGATGCTCTCTTCACAAGAAGTTGTGACACTAATCACTGCGCTAGGTTGTGGAATTGGTCGTGATGAGTACAGTCCGGAAAAGTTGCGGTATCATAGTATTGTTATTATGACTGATGCAGATGTTGATGGTTCTCATATCCGTACGTTACTTCTAACTTTCTTTTATCGTCAGATGCCTGATATTATAGAACGCGGCTACGTATTCATCGCTCAGCCACCACTATATAAGGTAAAAAAGGGCAAGAAAGAAGAGTATATTAAAGACGATCAGGCGATGGATCGATACATGATTTCAATCGCACTAGACGGCGCATTATTACACATCAATGCGCACTCATTACCATTATCTAATGATCAACTAGAAAAGCTAGTTGTCGAGTACTACAGCGTAAAAAAGCTAATTACGCGCATGGAACGCTTCTATCCGACTATATTACTTAACCAATTAGTATACCAACCAACTTTAGAGGAAAGGGATTTAAGTGATCAAGGGAAGGTGGAGGCATGGACTCACTTGCTAGTCCAGACTCTGCAAGAAAAAGAAAAGCGACATGGTAGCACTTATAATTTCGTAATCTCTCATAATTATGAACTTCAGATATTTGAGCCAGTATTACGAATTTGTACTCATGGCCTTAATACAGATTATACACTAAATTGCAATTTCATACGCGGTATCGAGTACCGAAGACTGTGTCAACTAGGAGAGAAACTGCGCAGCCTAATTGAAAAAGGCGCGTTTATTGAGCGTGGTGAACGCCGAAAGCCAATAGGCAGCTTCGAGCAAGGCATCGAATGGCTGGCAAAAGAATCGCGTCGCGGTTTACTAGTGCAACGCTATAAGGGTCTGGGCGAAATGAACCCAGATCAATTATGGGAGACCACTATGAATCCAGAAAGTCGCCATATGCGACGCGTCACTATAAGAGATGCTATCGCTGCAGATCAATTATTCACAATATTGATGGGAGATGCGGTCGAGCCGCGTCGGGCTTTTATCGAAGAAAATGCTCTTAAGGTAGAAAGTATCGACATCTAGAATCGCTTAATAAAGCAAGCCCTTCCGTTACGAACTTAATAAGAGATTTTATTTGTAAAAAGGGGTGCTAAAAATTATAACGCACCCTATTCTTTACATCTTCCGCGTAAATTCTTACCTCTGAGTCAATAGATCAGCCGTAGATTTGCGGAATTATCCCGATGCTAGAAGATTGTATTATATTCAATATTTTATGATTTACAGTTACTCAGTGTTAGTGTATCTCTAAAAGATAGAGATCGAATGTTCGCGGGAGTAACAAGTTTAATTAAACATTTTATAAAAGCATCCTCCGTCGCTTTGCCTGTTTTCATAAATGAAAAGCTTCACTATATTGTGTGTAACTACCTGTTAGACTGCCGATAACGGAATAGACTAAATTTAAAAAAATAAATTTTTGATCACAATCTATGAAAAATAGAGCGCTGCACCCCTAACGCCTCTGTTTTTGATCAGCTGTATTCAGCTACGTATTATCAGCTACAACTTACTTTTACGACGATTCTAAAGTTATAAAGAACCAGGGGTATAGAGATCAGATTCCGTGCTACCACCGGTGCTCTTATAGTATTGCACAATTTGCTAGCTAGATTCAAAGGTAGGGTTAAGATGCCCAAGGATACAGTTGTGGTGCTCTCTATCTTTTTGATAGAGTCCGCGTGTTGCGCTATCATCTTCTAGATGAACCAACATGAATATCGATAAAATAATGGAGGATAGATATCCTAAATTTTTATATGCTTATCCGAAAAACTACCTTTAAATTAACGGTTCGGAGCATAAGCCCACTTGATGATGCCCCAATCTTTGCCGAGACTACTTAAAAATTATCCTATCGGACTGATAATGAGGAAAAGGCAGCCCCAGAATTCATGTAAGAACCTATAGATGATATTGTAAATTTACAAGAGTCCTTGTGATGATAAGGCCATCTATAAAAATTCTGAGGCTCTCCCAGTTGTCCATTGACATAAAATCCGAAATTTCTCATTATATCTAATAAATAAAATCTTTTTATCTCTCAGCATGTCGGGATACTTAAAAAGCTTTTAATAAAGTAAAAATTTTTTAAGTATCTTTTTCTTTACATTTTATATTATATTCAATATATTACAGAATCTTTCTACAGCACAATAATCGTCTTTCCAATAACTTAATCATTAAAGTAATCTGACGCTCATACTTCTGATGAGCAGCTAATTTATGATATAGATCGACTTACCTCATACCCTGAGAGCGACTTATTTTACGTAAATTGTAGGTTGCCAGCTCCCTCTTAAGCGCAGTAATCTGAATTACTAATATTTCCGACAAATAAGCTACTTGACTAGTGCAACTATGCCGGACGGCAGTTTGCAGATGAACGAAGTTTTTCTGAACCTCTTCTAGATAATCTCGAATGCGAGTACCGTAATTGGCAAACAGAGCAGAGTCAAACCGAGCGTGAGCGATCGGTAAATCTCCGTGTGTTGATACTTCTCTGGCTAGGGCTTCAATTTGTTGTTCCAGCATTCGTATCAGACGGTGTGTGCTCATATGGGATTTATGATAATTTTTTATTATAGTAATCTTGCTCGTTATATTGTTTTAAACTATATGCTGTTTATCTAAAAAGAATCGGTTCAAAAAATTATATTAAGTTCCGAGGTATTATTTTTGGATAAACTTTTCACGTTTTCTGCTGTTAAAAATAACAAAAAGATATTGATATTGTCTTGTATCAGTTAACTTAGGTTAACTTACTTATTTTACGTGCTGGTTTATTTTTTTATTCTTTGCTTTTAAATCCACGGGTATTCTTTGAATACCTTTTTAATAAATTATTTTTGGGCAATAGCCTTCATATTCTTTTCATCCTTCATAACGCAGAGATTATGCCCATATCTATTCATAAATTTTAAACTATTAAAAGTAGTGTTAAAATTATCCTACACTGTGCTAATACGGATTTTTCTCTATCGCAATCACATTCCGAGGTTAATTCGAAAATCTAGTTTATTCTATCGTAGTCGAAAAATATTGGGTAGGTTTCCACTCTAAGTTTTTACTCTAAATAGTGGTTTGTAAAAAAGAAAATCGACAGTAATTTACATATTTTTATTCGACTTATTTTTGAACACACAATAGTTAAATATTCCACTTATTTCTAGTGCGCAAGCTAGGTTAATCTATATGCGCCACACTTGGTGCGAAATACAAAGCAGTCTTTACAGCATCTATCAGACGGACATGCATACGCTGCTCTTTTTACGATAGAAAAAATTCTACTAGTATTACATTGTTTTAATTGGCTTTATGCTTCTCTATGCGTCCTCTAAAACATCGAAAACTATAAAGTTTATTATAAGGCTATCTAGTCTAGATAGCAAAGTTCGCTTTCGTAAACTGAGTGTGGAACACTAGAATCGAATGAAGATATCTAGTTACTGACTAGTGCTACTAGAGCACCATAAGAATCTCGCAGATTACTGTTAAGCTATGTTAAAATACCTTTTTAAATCAATCGAATTCTCCGGTGTTAAGTGAGCTATCAGGTTCTTGCCCGTAAGTGGCGCCCTCAAAAATTTTTAGATGTTATAGGACAGGACCATGTCCTGACAGCGCTATCTAATAGCCTATCCAGTGGGCGCGTTCATCACGCCCACCTATTCTCCGGAACACGTGGCGTCGGTAAGACCACTATTGCACGATTATTGGCTAAAGGGCTAAATTGTGAAATTGGCATTATGTCTACGCCCTGTGGTCAATGCATTAATTGTCAAGAGATCGAGCAAGGACGCTTTATTGATCTAATCGAGATCGATGCTGCGTCCAAAACCAAAGTGGAGGATACTCGCGAACTACTAGATAATATCCAATATGCTCCTGCGCGCGGGCGATTCAAAATTTATCTAATCGACGAAGTGCACATGCTGTCGCGTCATAGCTTTAACGCTTTACTGAAAACCCTGGAAGAACCACCTCTGCACATTAAGTTTCTTATGGCTACGACAGAACCGAGGAAATTACCCCCGACCGTTCTTTCTCGCTGCTTACAGTTCCACCTTAAAGCGCTCGATACTGAGCAGATTTTTAGTCAGCTACAAAGAACTTTGATTGCGGAAGAAATCATTAGCGACGTACGTGCATTACAGCTATTAGCACAGGCCGCCGATGGAAGTATGCGGGACGCACTTAGTCTCACTGACCAAGCCATTGCTATGGGACAAGGTCAAGTTAATTCTTCTATCGTCACTAAAATGCTCGGTACGATTGATGATGAACAGCCACTAGCGATTATTGAAGCGTTGGCTAAAGATGACGGAAAGAAAGTGATGGCGCAAATTGCACAAGTGGCAGAGCTGGGTTTAGATTGGGAAAACCTGCTGGTAGAGACGCTCACGTTACTACACCGAATCGCAATGATGCAACTACTTCCCGTGGCACCCAACCAAAAATGCACTGGCCCCGAACAACGGTTGCGCGCATTAGCACGCACATTACCCCCAGAAGACGTACAGCTTTATTATCAGACGCTACTAATTGGACGTAAAGAGCTAACCTATGCTCCAGATCGACGAATGGGGGTCGAAATGACTATGCTTCGTGCGTTAGCCTTTCACCCCAAAATATTAATCTCTGAGCAAAAAAACGCTTCTACAGAAATAATGAAGCCAATTCAGAAACTACAATCAGTGCACCTATCTCCACCATTAAACCAAGTTCTTATTCCAAAAAATCAAAAAAAATCAAATGTATCCGACACTACCGTTCAGTTGTTAAAAGCACGCAGCCAAGTGCGGCGAGGAGGGGCACCTACAGGCATCAAAGTTGAACAGGATAGCAAAGTAAGATCGCAATCTAAATATGCAACCTTAGAGCGATTGGCTTCAGTGACTCAGCGTAGTCAAAAGTATCAGTCAGAGCAAATTGTGACGAAAAAACAAGAAAATCTAGAGGCTTACCATCGGTATGTTTCAAAAGAATCGAAGGTGTTAGCGCCAGGATTAGTTACTCCCAAGTCTTCAGTCATACCGCTAATAGCGAATAAAAAGTCTTCTGAAGTGTCAACTACAGTATGTTCAGGGAGCTCAGATGAACACAGTGCTTGGGTAGCGGAAATTATTAAACTAAATCTACCAAAATTAATAAAAAAGTTGGCATTAAGTACTTTTAAGCAGCAACATGAACCGGGCAAGATTTATCTTCACATTCGATCCGAACATCGTCACCTCAATTCGCTCTCGGCTCACAAAGTACTTTCTAAATCTTTCAGTAAGTTATACGGCCGTCCGATTGAAGTGAATGTGATTATTGATGATAATAATTCAACAGATCAGACGATTTTAGAATGGCGGAAATCTATTTACGAAGCAAAATTATCACAAGCACGCGAGTCTATTATTACAGATACGAATGTCCAGGCGCTGCGTCGCCTATTTGACGCAGAATTAGATGAAGATAGTATTCGCCCCATTTAAATATAAACGCTGCGTAAATACGCAAACTAAGTAACGAGGGAAGACCATGTTTAACAAAGATAGCGTAGGTTCTATGATGAAGCACGCTCAAAAAATACAGGAAAAAATGCAGAAAATTCAGGAGGTAGTTGCTAAATTAGAAGTGACAGGAGAGTCCGGAGCTGGATTGGTGAAAGTCACCATCAACGGTGCACACAATTGTTGCCGCGTAGAAATTGATCCTGACCTTATGAAAGATGAAAAAGAAATGTTAGAAGATTTAATCGCTGCTGCTTTTAACGATGCCGCACGCCGCATCGAGGAGACTCAAAAAGAAAAAATGGAGTCCGTGTCTAATAGTATGCAATTTCTACCTGGATTTAAGATGCCATTCTAGTGTACAGTAATGTAAGTATTCAATACAAAAATGCGGCGTTCTAGTTGCTATCGTAGGAATTAAACAGTTCAGTCTATTCTTTTACAACTTAGGCAGAGCAAGATGCCCATTCCTTCCTGAGGAATGGGCATCTTGCTCACAACTGATGTACTTCTGACCTCAGCGTGCTGATACAAATAACTTGTGGAAATAGAAAGACAGTAAAAGTAAGAAGCTATGCTAATCGTAACGCAGAAGAATGCGGATAAGGTCCCTCCAATAACCTAAAAAATTTCTGGTTTACACTAGAAGTAGGGAAAAATAAAAAATTCTCGATAGATCCGAAAATCATATTATCTTTCCAACTAACTATCATACGGTAAACATAAAAATTTTATACTTCGATTGAAAATCGACGCTCTAATCCCCACCTAGAAGGTACTACTATATAATTTTCCTTAATTATTGTTTTTGAAGGTAAACAATGAACATGAAATCTCAAGAAACTCGTGGATTCCAGTCTGAAGTCAAGCAGCTTCTTCATTTGATGATTCACTCACTATACTCCAATAAAGAAGTTTTTTTACGTGAGCTAATTTCTAATGCCTCGGATGCCTCTGACAAACTACGTTTTCTAGCACTGTCCGCCCCTGAGCTGTATGAAGGTGACGGAAGACTGCGCCTACGTCTATCTGTTGACAAAGCGAAGCGGACCCTTACTCTTTCAGATAATGGCGTCGGAATGAGCCGAGAAGAAGTAATCGAAAACCTCGGAACCATTGCAAAGTCGGGAACTAAAGCCTTCCTTAAGTCTATAGGTTCAGAACAGGATAAAAATAGCCAAATGATCGGACAGTTTGGCGTTGGTTTCTACTCTGCATTTATTGTAGCAGATAAGGTGATCGTTCGTACCCGCTCCGCTGGAGCTCCAACCGACTCAGGCGTCTTCTGGGAATCTACAGGTGAAGGGGATTATACTATCGCCAACACTACTAAGATCAGTCGCGGCACTACGATTATCCTGCATCTACGAGAAACCGAGGACGAGTATCTTGAGACCTGGCGCTTACGCTCGATAATTAGAAAATACTCAGATCACATCGCGCTGCCCGTAGAAATTGAAACAAAAAAAGAAGAAAATGGGGGCTCTACAACCTGGGAAAAAATCAATAAAGCACAGGCATTGTGGACGCGTAACAAAGCTGATATCACTGATAATGAATACAAAGAATTTTATAAACATCTCACCCATGATTTCAATGATCCGCTAATCTGGAGTCTCAACCGCGTCGAAGGTACACAAGACTACACCAGCCTACTATATATCGCAGAACAGGCGCCCTGGGACATGTGGAGTCGAGATCATAAGCACGGTCTTAAGCTATATGTACAGCGGGTATTTATTATGGACAATGCGGAACAGTTTATGCCAAACTATCTACGTTTTGTTCGAGGCTTAATAGACTCTAATAATCTGCCCTTAAATGTATCGCGTGAAATTCTTCAAGATAGCCGAATAGCCCAAAACCTACGTTCGGCATTGACTAAACGCGTGCTTCAGATTTTAGAGAAATTAGCGAAGGAGAATACCGAAAACTATCAGAAGTTCTGGCAACAATTCGGATTAGTCCTAAAGGAAGGACCAGCAGAAGACGAGGCAAACCAAAAAGCGATAGCCAAGCTTCTACGCTTTGCATCCACCTATAGTGACAGCGCCACACAAACCGTATCGCTAGAAGAATACACCAAGCGAACTGTTGAGGGTCAAGCAAAAATTTACTACATCACCGCCGATAGCTATCCTGCTGCCAAGAACAGCCCCCATTTAGAGTTATTCCGTAAAAAAAATATCGAAGTTCTATTGCTTTCCGACCGCATCGATGAGTGGATGATGTCGTATCTGAAAGAATTTGATGGAATGGCATTTCATTCAGTGAGCAAAGAGGACGATACCTTAGATAAGCTCACGCAAGAAACCGAGAACGAAAAAGCAACTGAACAAAAATTCGAATCATTTATTAACCGCGTAAAGTTGCTCCTGGGTGATCGGGTAAAAAATGTCCGCTTAACTCATCGATTAACTGATACGCCGTCAATTGTCACTACAGATGCCAATGAGATGAGTACTCAAATGGCTAAGCTATTTTCTTCATCAGGGCAAAAAGCACCTGAAATAAAGTACATTTTTGAGATAAACCCTGAACATTCTCTGATTAAAAATATCGCTGATATAGTAGACGAAAATCAATTTGCTGAATGGATTTACTTAATGCTAGATCAGGCACTTTTGGTAGAGTGCGGTACTCTGGAAGACCCGAATCGATTCGTCCGACGAATAAATTATCTGCTCTCGATATAATACCAAACCTGTATGCCCGAAAATCATTCCTATTTGGTTCGGGCATAACCTGTGCCTCACGCCACATCCCTTTTATAAATTTTATTATAACCCATAATTCATTCATCTTGCCTAGTAATAATTTAAATTACCCAGTAGTGCTAGAGAGGCTCACGTGCTCTAGAACGATGCGACACGACGCATATCAAGAACTTTTTAGGACTTAGAATCAATATATTTCTTGAAAATATAGAGGCTTAAATTATGATAAGAGGTAGTACTATTATATAAAAAGAGGCTCGCATAATGCGTATTGTGCTTCTGGGTGCTCCGGGATCCGGTAAAGGTACTCAGGCTCAGTTTATCACAAAAAAATACCATATTCCTCAAATATCCACCGGAGACATTCTGCGCAAGGTAGTAAACTCAGGGAAAAATCTAGGAAATAAGGTGCAAAAATTTATAGAATCCGGTAAATTAGTACCCGACGAACTGGTAGTGTGTATAGTTAAAGAATATATCAATCAAGTAAATTGTAGGGATGGCTTTATTTTAGACGGTTTTCCGCGAACTTTAAGACAAGCGCGCGCTATGAAAGAGGCTAATATCAATGTGGATTACATTTTAGAATTCGATGTTTCGGACAAACTAATTTTCGAGCGTGTTACTGGTCGGCGTACACATATGGCGTCCGGGCGTATATATCATGTGAAATTTAATCCACCACAAATCGAAGGTAAGGACGACATAACCGGTGAAGCCTTGACCATACGCAAGGACGATAGAAAAAATATCGTAAGTAAACGTTTAAAAGAATATAATCAAATTACTGCCCCACTAATTTACTACTATAAAAAACAGGGAGAAGAAGGAAAAATTCAGTACCATAAAATCAACGGATCTCAGGGGTCTAGTGAAGTAAGTAACGCCCTGTCAACTATTCTCGACTAACGAATGTACTCTAGATTTTTATCTGCTTCAAGCTCTGAGACACCATTACGGTACCAGACGTAGCTACTACTGACGCGACGAAGGGGCATGGACCCCGATACATCCGAGTTAAGTCTAAACTATAGAATCTACGTCACCCCTTCCCCTTTTTATAATCACTTATAATCTTCTAGATTTAAATCTAGAAGATTATAAAGAAATACTTTTTCGAACCCCCTCGCTCACTGATCATTCGCATGATACTCCATGCTTTTATGTGAAACCTTTCTATCTATTTCTGCTATACTCTCTCACTTAGACGAACGTGACTAGGATCTAGATTTTTATTGCCCATCCTCTTAAAAAGAGGGCTCTATTTCATTTACCTGTGGAATCCGTATAAAAATTATATTATGAGAATATTTTAATATAAATGCTGAGTGCCGCCCTCGTGCTATTCATGACTGCTTCTATTCTATTAACCAACCTTTGGATTTCTGATAAGACTACGCCACGGAGTCTAGTTTCTTGGTACACTGTAATCAACCAATCTACAAGATTAGCTACGACCCCCACTTTATGTCCTATGTCATTGTACCCACCTTCGAACTATAGTTATTCTTAGATGAGTCAATATTCTAAATACAGAATAGATGATTTGTAAAAATCATGCTATATGTATCTACCATACAGATAGCATGATTAACACTATATGTGACATACTTCCTCTTTCCCATAATTAGATCTTAGATACCTGTAATTTTTAAACTGTTTATCTTTATATTACCCTTCACCTTGATGCTATCTCTCTCCTAAAAATAAGCAGTATGTCTTATAATGATCATGAGAATTAAATAATTAATCATCAGATTCTAAGGTAATCCACCTATGTTCTTTTAGAGCAATACGGTTGTCAACGATAGATGCGTTAAGGATGTAGAAACTACGTGGCTGGGGCGGTATTAGATATAGGACGAAGCAGACATTAATTATAATAGTTTTAAGCATTATGTTCTATCAACACTCCAAGCTATTTCGATAGTCTAGCGTTTATGTTGCACAAACATTAAAGAGCTTCTTTTGAATGAAGTGAGCCAAGTAAAAGTTGAAGTCCTATTTTAAATAAGCCTATGGCACTCCCTAAATTTTTTTAGGGAATTAACTTGTATGTTGTGGTGTGATAAGAAGCATAGCATTCATTTGGTGGATGGGCCATTACGCCCCTCTCGATCATTGATGCAATATGCGTACAGATCGATAACGCTATTTTCTCAAAACATTTTCTTATACTTGAAAAAAGATTAGAAAGAGCAAATAAAAGTCTAAATTTCAATGTTATAGAAATCGAAGATAAAGTAGCACGTCCTATATGAAATAGGTCATGCTGATTTCGCAATCATATCAGCCTCGTTATTTGCTCGTCTCAATTAAGTTAGCTAAATACTTAAAGATTTGACAAATAGCCTTGGTTGACCCATTTTGTACTCGATTCTTTTGTGCATTGCGCACTAGAAGACGCAAACGTTGACGATCAGCTTTTGGATATGCGCCCAAAGTAGCGATAATGGCGCTATCGCCCTCCTTCATCAAGCGGTCGCATACTCCTTCTAGCCTACAAAGAAGAGAAGATCGCTTATTATAGTGAGCTTTTAGGTTATTTAGCTCAGTTTGAATTGGTTTTATATCACGGTTCCGCAGCATTTTTCCGATTAGTTGTATCTGACGGCGCCGTCCCTCTTTTCTTATTTTTTGTGCTAATTCAATTGCACAGCGTAAATCGTTATCTAATGGCATATGATTTAATGCCTTTTTACCTAGATCAACTAATTGTACCCCTAGAGTTTTCAACGCTTCGGCATTACGTTTAATTTGATTTTTACTGAGCCGGATGATCTGGTCTCCGTTGTGGTCTTGATTCATTTGGGCATCGCTCACTAGTCTTCAAAATTTTTATTTATGATTGGTAACCTTTTTATCAGAAATATAGAAATAATTTTTTTATGGGTTTTACATTAATGAGCCCGTCTACTCTTTAATGTAACTCTACGTCTTTTATAATAGTATTCTGACGCTATCTCTCAAAAGCCTTTCGATTAATTACAGAATCTTAATGTATCTAAACATCACGATGAAGCATCAGAGTCGTGAAGTCACATTCACAGGAATCAAGCTATTAACACTTTTTTAATTTTATTTGTATAGAGAGCATTCAGTTTAAAAGTGAGGGTCTATAGGGCTTGTTACCCAAAAATTTTGGCATAGGCACAGGCTCACTCCTATCTGGGCATAGGAGTGAGCCTGTGCCTAGTAGCGTACCACTACGCATCTCTTATACTTCGTTACTTTAACACTTAGGATAAAATATAAACGACAGTTTTTAAGTCAAATCACTATGATCCTGTAAAAATAAACAATTAATTTTGACACTAATCTAGCGAACGAAAAAACTCTTGACGCGTGTTCTTATTAGACTGAAATAGGCCTCCTAGCGCAGTAGTAGAAGTCACACTTGTGGCGTCGCGGATACCACGTGCCTTAACACAGTAATGAACGGCATCAATAGATACTGCGACGTTTTTAGTACCTAGAAGCATCTGTAAAGATACCAATATTTGCCGGGTCAGTCGTTCTTGAACCTGAGGACGCTGCGAAAAAAACTGAACGATACGGTTAATTTTCGATAAACCAATAACTGCGTCTTTCGGGATATAGGAAACCATTGCTTTGCCAGATATAGTAAGAAAATGATGCTCACAAGTACTTGTTAACGTAATGTCACGTACAGTCACTATTTCTTCTATTTGCATCTTGTTCGCGATAACGGTAATTTTTGGGAAATTCGCGTAGTCTAGACCAGAAAAGATTTCATCGATGTACATTTTAGCAATGCGGTATGGTGTTTCTTTTAGACTGTCATTAGACAGATCGAGATTAAGAAGTTGCATGATTGCAGTTATATGATTTTTAATCCGATTTTTGCATGTTGTACGATCTAATACTGCCTCACATAACGGAGTCTCCAAACCGCAAGCTTTTAACGCAGCATGAATCGAAATGGCCTCTTTGCTAAGTCGTGATGTCATGTATATTCTCCAGCGAATCTAAAAATTGAACGAAGGACAGAGTGCTGAGGATCGCTAAAAGCGTAATACCGGCAAAGGCACGCAGCGTACTGATACTCGCATGTAGTAGCGGGACTGTCATATCCCCCTTCCGTACCAGTCTCATATAAGAGTCCTGGAGGAGTGGTAAACCTTTGATAATACGCAATATAGAATTTTACGATTCACTACATGGCATACTCTTCTAATAAAATATATGGCTTATTAAGATTAATGATTAATGTCGGTTTCAGCATAGCAGATCGGCATTAAGACTTAATTTTTAGCTTATCCTTTACTGCTACTAGTGCATTGATTCTTTAACTACTCTATAAAAGCACTGCACTATCATATTGATCCAAAAACTTTCAAAAAATAAGATTTTCAGACTAGTTTAATTGCACTACTCCCTTAAAATTAAACTACAAATCAACAACTAAGCTGCGATCTTTGCTAAGCGCGAAGCAGGAGGTAACTGCTTTGTGAGTACTTAAATCTCAGGCGGCTTTTTAGAACGTATAGTACGTATTTTACACGTATCGTCTTTCTGTAAAGTATTACTAAAAATATTTTTAAATCGAAGCATCATAGAAATCTATAGCATTGCTATCAGGCACCTCTTTAGCATAGCACAACCTAATTGATAGCATCCTTCGACAGTTGCTTGCATACTGATAAGATCTTAAAAAATTTAAGGATAATACTTAAGTAGGGCATCACCTTTAAATCTACTTCTTTATCTATTATATAAAGTTCGAGACTGATCCCTGGATTTCTATTATCTTCTTGTAAATACTTGAGATTATTCGATCGGAACATCTCACTTCATGATAGCGACGGGATTTTGCTACTAGGCCCCACTAATATAATTAGTGGGGCCTAGTAGCACTAAATTTTATTGATTATTAAAGCTTTTACTTTAATACATTCGATTTAATTTCAATTAGGACTAAATCTATTACCAGAGAGTTAATCTATAATGTTAGAGACGTATGTGTTATTTCGTTCTACCACTAATTAATAAATTAGTGATCCTCACAGTAAGCGCTTTTAGTCAGTGTAAATATTTATTATATGATGTCCGTCTACCTACGTGCTTACCCTAAGACTCCTAGTAATGAATCAAATTAACGCCGTGTTGTTTTTTATAAAAAAATACAATAAATTACTATTTCTTCTAGCCCATAGATCCATCCTTTTCTTTCCTCAGAACCGATGTATGCTATATTGTTACTGATTAATATATATTTAGTATGCTATCCATCGTAATTATTTTACCGTTTTCGGAAAATAATAATTCCTCTGAGCATGCTCATCTTTTTAGATCCGCTCTATATATTTAAGTGTACTCTAGATGAGAAAGACGCCGACATTAAGTCATACAAAAAACTAGTAATTTTTTTAGTTAAGCTTACTAAAACTAGAGCATGTGTTTGATGGAGTAGCAAAGTTTACGGATGTTGCTACTACCTCTTACTCCTATATTAATCTAGAGTCTATAAATTTATTCTACTCCTGCTCTGAATATAGTTTTTTATAAAAAATTAGCCATTATCCTTTAGCTATGAATAATAATTAACGATGACCTAAACCAACTACAATTTCGATACTATCTATTATTTATAGGTCAATAAATAATAGATAGTAGTGTCGATGAAGCATTATTTAAGTGCGCTAAGTGCATTAGCGTCGATGTTTTATTAGACACTTATGCATACAAAAGTGTGGGGGGTTGAACTGATTCCTTATGAATTACATCCTATAGGATATTTTTCTAATAAATTTATTAATTCTCCGGAGGTCCGTGCGGAGCTGAGGCTTAAGTAGCCAGAGCGTTATCTAAACTTCTAGAAGTTAACGTTAAACATAATGGAAATACCTACAATATCGATTTCAAAATAGAAATAAGGTTCAAGATCTAACAGTAATCGGTACTTGTGGGAACGCAAGTACCTGTACTTGCGTTTATATGTGGCTTAACAAATAGTTTTTGATAACCCACGCTTTTCGATGTTGTTCTTAACCCGCATCTTTAAAGACAAAGCAATATCAAGAGGATTTTAGCAATTACCTTAAAAAGCTGCTACCGTACCGATACCAATACCGAAAATCGCCATTTATTGGATACTACAAAGGTGATGAAAACTCTTAGCCGGGCATCATTTCGACAATGCATAACTTTTGTGTCCAACGTCGTACAGGATACCCTTATCTTATGGCTCAGATGCAAATTTTAAGGAATTAAAAAATTCGCTTAATTTGTGATCTATAGCTAGCGTCTAGCGGCGTATGCACGCCCTATGAAGCAATGAGGAAACTTGCGTCATGATAACCGCTCTACTATATCAGATTACCGGAACGAAATTTATGGAGCAGACTTATAGTCAGATATGTAATAAAAATTTCCTATGCCAAACAGATCTTCGAGATGAATCTAATCACTAGCATTCAACGCATTAGTGGTTATTGTAAAATCGCACTATACTAATTTCGATCAAGTAATGAAGCATTTATTCGCTACGACTGATTTAGAAGCGTAGCTATCGGATTACCATGAACATGATCGCTCTAGATAACCGTCCCACAGATAAAAGAGTTAGTAGATATTTTAACTGCATCACTAGCCTATCTTCGTGATGTGGATTAGCGCCGGATCTTCTATCGCCTTGATAACGTGATCACTCATCCTTCTATTCTTGAGGGATCAATCGTAGAATTCCTTAACATTCATTCAAGTCGGAAGCGATCCTAAATCTAGGACCACATTATTTTTTACAATTAGAAGCGTGCAAGATTCACAGAGAGCAAGATTCGCTTGATAAAACACGATCACTCAAAAAGACTATTAGAATCTAACTATAAACTAAATGCTCTAATTAATAAGAAGATTTAATCTGATGCGCAAATCTGTGGCGACGATCATCGTTCTCTCATTATGAGTCGGGACAGGGCACGATCATGAGGCAGTATGATTTATCAAGGGTCATGATATCGCACCTGAGGGACTGAACTATAAGTCCAGTGATAAATGCTTCTGCGGAGGTCCGTGGAAAAAGTAACAATTCGCTAGTATTTATCGATTTTACCGGACGCAGTTATACGCTTGATCTAGTAGCGCCGCCTTCGTTATACAGTCAAGGTGAGCTAATAACTAGTAATTTACTACTACCAAAGTAATTTTATTTGCATTTTTATAATCTAACGATCCGAAATCTTCGAGGAAAAATAATGATTAGATTACCAAATAACGCGAAGGTCCCATATTCCATAGAGATAATTGATGAAAGCAAAATATTACTGTGTATTACCAAATCAGGATGCGTTCTGACATGGGGGGCTCCGCCGTATGTTGCGTGTTCATGTAAATAATACCGAATCTAAGAAATAGAATATTCTGATGTGTGCAAATTATTAATCATAGAATATTTTATAAAAATAGGCGCCTCTAGTCGGAGGATTAAGAAACTTTCGTATACCTTACCTATACTACCCGCTACTCACATATTGCACACGCTCAATCGTTGCTCCCAAAGCGCGAAATTTATCTTCAATACGTTCGTATCCGCGATCAATATGATAAATACGATCGATAATAGTTGTCCCGTCGGCGATGCAGCCTGCCACTACTAAACTCGCAGAAGCCCGCAGATCAGTGGCCATAACCTGAGCGCCGAATAGCTTTTCAACGCCATGGCAAATCACGGTATTACTTTCGACTTTAGCTTTCGCTCCCATGCGAATTAATTCTGGAACATGCATGAATCGGTTTTCAAAAATGGTTTCGCTAATTACGCTAGTTCCCTCTGCTACCATATTTAATAAGATAAACTGAGCTTGCATATCAGTTGGGAAACCTGGATATGGCGCAGTACATATAGTAACCGCTTTCGGGCGCCTACCATGCATGTCTAAACTAATCCAGTCATCTCCCATTCTAATATCTGCGCCTGCTTGTCGTAACTTAGACAAAACTGCACCCAGGGTATCTGGACGAGTGTAATGACAGAAGACTTTACCGCAAGAAGCTGCGGCAGCAATTAGGAAAGTACCAGTTTCGATTCGGTCAGGCAGTACTCTATGTACCCCCCCCCCTAAACGATTAACTCCTTCTATAATGATTTTTTCGCTTCCAGCTCCAATGATTTTCGCGCCCAGGGTGTTAAGGAAATTGGCAGTATCGACAATTTCTGGCTCCTGAGCGGCATTCTGAATAATAGTAGTGCCAGTGGCTAAAGTAGCAGCACTCATATTCGTCAAGGTCGCACCAACACTCACTCTATTCATCATAATATGTGCTCCCCGTAGTCGGCCGACTACGGAGGCTGTGATATAACCCTCTTCCAGCTTTATTTTAGCACCAAGTCGCTCTAATCCTGTGATATGCAAATCCACTGGACGCGCTCCGATCGCACATCCACCCGGTAGTGAAACCTGACCATAACCAAAACGTGCTAGAAGTGGTCCTAATATCCAAATAGACGCGCGCATCGTTTTCACTAGATCGTAAGGGGCACAAAACTTGTTCACCCCGCTAGCGTCAACGTAGACTGAACCATTACGTTTAATTTTAGTACCTAACTTTGTGAGCAATTTGATGCTGGTGTCAATGTCTTTTAATTTCGGTACATTTTCTAGCTTTACTGGTTTTTCTGTTAATAGAGTGGCAAATAAGATCGGAAGGGCCGCATTTTTAGCTCCGGAAATAAATACTTCACCACTCAGATGAGTCCGGCCCTGCACACGCAATTTGTCCATTTAACACTCTCTTTTATCTAATTTTATCTTACTCCTCCATTGCAGACTATTTTAAAATTCATTAAGTTTTTTATCTTGATTCCATTCATTAGAGGTGTATGCCTTAATAGATAAAGCGTGTATTCTATTGTCCATAATATATTCCATCAGGGGCGCATAGACCATCTTTTGTTTTTTTAACGGGCTCATATCAGAAAAAATTTTACCAACCGCGGTCACCTGGAAATGATCATTATTACCTGTGACATATACTTCATCTAACTCTAACGCCCGCATCAATACATTTTTTATCTCATGATTTTCCATAGTATCCAATTCTTCAACTAAATCTAAGCCCTCATACTGCAATCGAGGGGGTGGGAATTAAACTATTCTATTAACTTTTAATGACTAATCATAAGTAATCTTATGAACTTATTTTACTAGGGTTTTTGTTTACAAACTCGCATTATCTTGGGTATCACATAGAAAAAGGCTAGCATCTTAATGGGATCGGCTGCTTTTAAATCACTAATCTATTCTTTTAAGCTATTTTATTTACTATTATTAATTTAGATAGCTCGTATCTATCCTGATTGACTGTTATCAATCGATAACTATTGATCCGTCCTATCTGATTTATCTAAAAATTACAGGGTGGCTCATATAGCCTATAGCAAACATTCACTTTTTAAAGAAATTTTTGATATAACTGTGCTTTCTGAGTCGGAGACTTTTCTAGAAAGAACTAAAATTGATGGGTATTATTGTTTTCAGATTTTATGGAGTAATCTATTTTCTCTCTCGAGAGGTTGCACGAGATACTTTTAAATCAACACAGTGACGATAATGCTGTGTATGCAAACATATGAGAAGTACCGACCGACAGAATAGGGAGACTGTGATTATGTCAGATTAGTCTCAGTTTTATCCGACAAGTATTGAGGACTATTATTGACGGAGTAATAATATTGCGCTATCAGGTGTCCCGAGTGGGCAGTGCCCCAAGCTCATTATGTCAGGTTAGGGTCAGACAACATCGATGCATCTTCGGCCTACGACCATCATCCTGACATCAGTAGTCAGTAGCTACTTCACTCGGAAGTTGATTCCTTAATATTTTAGCTTATTAGGAATTCCCTTGCTTAGTAAAGCTCACACTGACTCCTTCATGCATATTGTATCATATGTCGGCTAGATCCTGACTCTATTCTTACGCCTAGTAATTTGAATATGGCAACGCGCGCCTATCTGTATTAATTTAGCCGCACAGACATTGCGGTAATATTATCATGCTCAGGTAAACTCAGAAAGATATAATAATATTATCTATGGTATAGCTCTAGAGTTTTAAGCATACAGTGATCCTAAACGGATTACGAAATATTTGAGTGAATCTCGCATTTTAATCATATCGCCTTTTGTAACAGCTATTTCAATGAAATTATCAAATATTTAATTTTGCCCTATCTTAAACTGGATCATGCTCCTTCTGTGCAGTTTTTATCTCATACCATACAGATTAGGCTGATCATTATGAGCTTCTAAGTTTCGCATCTTTTATAACTCTTCCTTATCAGCATCAGCATGAGCTTCATCTAGTTAAGCCTTCTCTACTTAGAGCTTCGTAGACATCGTTTAATGCTGTTATTTTATTAGGGTACCAATTCCTAAATGCACTTTTTGGGTTTTTATATTAAAGCCACCGCCAGCTCTTTCGGAACTGTCGCGCAATTAATGTCCATAATGATTACTTACATCTTTGAGAATAGTGGGATTGATATCTGAATCTTTAAAACCGATTTTTTTAATTCCATGTACTTCTCTTTTTCAATTCTAAATACTTCTACTTAAATAGACTGGTGTTACGAATCGATGAAATAATTAGTCTTTAGAATTTCGCTATATTTTTTGGAGATTTGGCGCAACGCGCAGGGCACACATTTTATATAAAACTTCATCTTAAATACGCATCTAGTCGGGATACTGACAACCGTTACCGAAGAATAGTTTTTGGGTTATTGAAATTTTTAAAAATTAGCATAGATTTAATAGGTCGGTTCACTTTTTATCCATTTAATATTCGCTACTTTTAAAGAAATAAACAACGTAACGTATATTGTGATTAATATAAATTCCCCAACTTATTAATTTTGTACGTTTTCATCAGATTAATCCGAAACATCAGTGCTATTAGAATAAAATCTAATCTAATCACCTATTAATAAAGAATGTAAAAACCATTTTCGACAAATCTCCGTTTCACTTTAGTAATAGTATTATACTCAAATGGAAAATTTAGTATATCGCCTTCATGAGACTAATTATAGTGACGCTATCGATGCTCTGAACTCCTATAACAGCAATAGCGTCACCATTATCCTAAGGCTTGATTCGAGACTATAAATAGTAAGCAGATCACATCCTAGAGCCTATAACATTACACCATTTAAAAGTTGAGATGCCATAATAGATGGCAACGATTCCACACAAGTATTGTAATATTTTCTTTAAAAGAATCAGGCTATGATCGCACGACTTTGCCTTTCTATCTAACACATTCAATAGTATTGGTGCGGCGTGTCTAAGTCACTGACTAATCTTAATTCCTTGATGTCATAAGGATATTAATAGTTATAACTAGTTATAACAACATGAGGTTACCTACTCCTTAATCTAAATAGTTCAGTCTAATAGTCACTACACGGATAGTAGAATAGAGTTGATTCCCAAAAAGATTCCGTTTAAAAACTAACCTACATGTGCGTTAGGGATTTTTTTAATTACTGCATTATATCTTTATGAATCAAGCGATAATTATTAACGATATAAGCGTAATCGGCATCACTTAAAGTCGCGGATTATTATGTGAGAGTAGGAAATACTAGTTCTTAAGATATGATTAATATTTTGATTGCATTGAGCAAAAACGCTCATGTTAATTAGATCTTATCTGAAAAAAGATTCATTAAACATGAACTACTATTCAGGATCTGTCGTAATCACTCGTCCTAGAGCTACGCGTCACGTCATAATTACGGATAGCTCATTGGGCGTCAATGGAACGCCTAATGAGCTATCCCCTCCCCAATATCATTAGGAAGGCACTACATAATCAGGTCTTACAAATTTATTGTCATCTCATAATGGGAGAGTCACATTGCAAAATATACTTGAATGCGCGAGTGGGAACCCCTGACTGAAACAGCATGCTTATTTTCATACTTATTAAAGTAAGGGGGGATCGGAATAATGTGAAATGTTGACACGATCAAATCGGTTTACTCCGGATCTGGAGTAAAGCAGTAGCTTATTGGGTGCATCGGCATATTTAGCGATGCCAGAGGATCTTGTAATGACTATCACATTATGTCGGGGTACTGTTAAGTGAACACCTTAAAATATTAACTTATTAGCGAGTGAAAAAAGTATGGTGCAGACTTCTGTTTAATTTTTAATTAGCGGCATATTTTAATGCCTTTTCAGTATGATTACCCTAGTTTTTGACTTTAATATCATTACAATCATTTTAACCTTAGTTACGTGAGTAGAGTTTTATTTTTAGAGTTACTAAAGATAATTCAGAGAGAGTGATTATTAATATAGAGAGATGAGAGTGATTATTAATATAGAGAGATCTCATATTTTATAATTTTGATACCAAAAGAGGTATTGTCACCTTCTATATTTAAGTAAAATTAATCTATCAACTTTCTAGCGCGGCTATTAAATAATGTTAGCTTCTAGTATCTATCTGAACGCCTGATATATCAGGAATCAATAAAAGCTCCGTTATCATATTTCCTTGTTACCTATTTGGTTGTCGTTTTTTTAATCTTTTTTAGTACATTTAGTTACATCTAGAGTGGTGTGCATGTCGAGTTTTCAATTGCAATCAGACTTTGATTTTCAGCAAGCTGGGAAAGAAGTGCTACAGATTGAGTGTGAGGGATTAGCCCAGCTCCATCGCTATATTGATACTGAATTCACCCGCGCCTGCGAAGCGATAGCCACATGTTGTGGTAAAGTAGTCGTAATGGGTATAGGTAAATCCGGACATATCGGTTGTAAAATTGCTGCTACTTTTGCTAGTACTGGCACCTCTTCATTCTTTGTTCATCCGGCAGAAGCAAGCCACGGAGACCTCGGAATGGTCACTAGTCAAGACATCGTACTTGCCATCTCTAATTCAGGTGAGTCTAGAGAAATGCTAGCGATTATTCCAGTCTTAAAGCGCCAGAAAATACCGCTTATCTGCATGACCAATAATCCGGAAAGCACAATGGGCAAAGCAGCGAACATTCACGTGTGTATCAAGGTGCCTCAAGAAGCTTGTCCTCTAGGGCTAGCGCCGACCACTAGCACCACTGCCACCCTAGCTATGGGCGATGCATTGGCAGTTGCTTTGCTAAAAGCTCGGGGATTTACTTCGCAAGATTTTGCGCTTTCACATCCAGGTGGCGTGCTAGGTCGTCGGTTACTACTTCGAGTGAGCGATATCATGCACTGTGGCGATGAAATTCCGTGTATCTCTACTAGGGCATCGCTACGCGATGCCCTAGTAGAGATCACCCGAAAAAGCCTGGGTATGACAGTTATCTGTAACGAGACAATGAAGATTATTGGAGTATTTACTGATGGCGATCTCCGACGGGTCTTTGATATGGGTATCAATATCGATAATGCCAAGATCATAGATATCATGACACCAGGTGGCGTGAAAGTTCACCCAAACATGTTAGTAGTTGATGCCCTGCATCTACTACAAGAACGCAATATTACTGCGCTTTTGGTGGCTAATCGCGATAAACTTCTCGGCATAGTACATATGCATGATATTCTCCGCGTCGGAGTCGTTTAACTAGGAATTAAAAATACAATGTGTATGGTACACACCTGTTATGGGTTAGTAGAGCAAGACATCATGGCGCGTGCTAAAAAAATTCGGCTTCTGATTTGTGATGCCGACGGAGTATTATCCGATGGTTTAATTTTTATGGGTAACGATGGCGAAGAATTAAAGACATTCAGCGTGCGTGATGGTTACGGAATACGATGTCTTAAAGATTCAGGAATTGAGGTAGCAATTATCACTTGTCGTTGTGCTAAGCTTTTAAAAGACCGCGCGGACACTCTTGGTATCAGTCATCTTTATCAGGGGAAATCTGATAAGCTATTAACTTTTTGGAAACTGCTAAAAAATCTGTCTCTTTCAAAGGATCAAGTGGCTTATATTGGGGATGATTTAATCGATTGGCCGGTGATGGCGGAGGTCGGTCTAGCAGTCGCCGTGTCGGATGCTCACCCCATGCTGAAACCAAAGTCTGACTACGTAACACAAAGCGCTGGTGGACGCGGAGCTGTGCGCGAACTATGTGACATAATCCTTATAGCTCAAAATAAGCTATGAGGATGCTACAGCATTTTTAATATGAGAAACACAAGAACATGGGTTGTTTTTTTTCTAACCATATTCGCAATGACGCTCATTGGATGGAATATAGTAAGCCTTAGTGATGCTAAGGTAGTAAAAAAACTCACTGATCAAGAAGCCCCTACATATCAAACCCAGAATGCAGTTACTGTAGCATACAATACAATCGGTAGTCCATGCTATAAGCTGTTAGCAGCAGATTTAAAGTACTATAATACAAGTAAATTAAGCCAGTTTGCGGGTCCGGCCGTCACCTTATTCGATGAGGAAGGGCGAGCCATTTGGATAATTCAATCTGATCTAGGAAAAATAACTAAGAATAAAATGCTATATCTTGATGGACACGTGGAAATAAACAACCTGAATCCTAGCTTTGAGTTAAAAAAAATTACAACCAAGAGTATTCGGGTAAATCTTATCACCCAAGATATTTTTTCTGATACAGAAGTGATGATTTACGGAACAACTTTTACTTCTAGCGGAATGAAAATACAAGGAAACCTTAGAAACAAAACTGCTGAATTGATTGATAAGGTTAAAACAATATATGCAATTTACAATTAAAAAATTACTCCTTAATCTATTGATCACAAGTCTCACCTTAAGCACAAGTACATCTGTATTGGGACTGAAATCCGACGGTAATCAATCGCTTATTATCAGCTCGATCAAGCAATCTGTAGATATAAAAAATGGCGTCAGTACTTTCACCGATAATGTAATGATTAAACAAGGCACTCTCGAGATCCGTGCGGATAAAGTGATTGTGGACCATGCAGGAAACAATGAAAATAGCAGCTATATTATTAAAGCTTTTGGTGACCCAGTTATTTTCTATCAGATGCAAGATAATGGGAATCCAATAAGAGGACGAGCAGGGACAGTCTATTACGATATAGCAATACGGTTAATTACACTCACTGATCGTCCGAAACTGGAACAGATCGACAATAGTGTGAGCGGCGATAGAATCACCTATCTCGTTAAACAGAATAAAATACAGGTGTTTAGCGACAAGGGAAAACGCGTGATTACAGTTCTAATGCCATCACGCTTGCAAGATAAAAATAGATAAAATAGAGTAAGCAATCACTTATGGCCACACTCATTGCAGAACACTTGGCAAAAAGCTATAAAGGTCGCAAAGTTGTTGAAGACGTCAGCCTTAATGTGCAGTCCGGAGAAATAGTTGGCTTACTAGGACCAAACGGAGCCGGGAAGACCACCACTTTTTATATGGTAGTCGGCATCATTCAACGCGATGCGGGGCGCATAATGATCGACGAAGTAGACATCAGTCTATTGCCTCTACATGCGCGGGCGCGTTTTGGCATCGGTTATCTACCTCAAGAAGCATCGATATTTCGTTGTCTGAAGGTGTACGATAACCTCATGGCAGTGCTAGAGATTCGAGATGATCTCACTAGAGACCTCAAAAAAAAGCGGGCACAAGAGCTAATGGAAGAATTCCATATCACTCACCTGCGCGATAGCCTAGGCCGCACGCTCTCGGGCGGCGAACGACGACGCGTCGAGATCGCTCGAGCGCTGGCCGCTGATCCAAAGTTCATTCTTTTAGATGAACCCTTCTCAGGGGTTGACCCTATTTCTGTTATAGATATCAAAAAAATCATCGAGCTTTTGCGTAAAAGCGGACTTGGCGTCTTGATCACTGATCATAACGTGCGCGAGACTCTGGATATATGTGAGCGTGCTTATATTGTTAGTGACGGTACACTAATTGCCCATGGAACTCCGAGTGCTATTCTAGATCATGAGCACGTCAAGCGTGTTTATTTAGGCGACGCATTTCGACTCTAAATCTCATATTATAATGAAAATATAGACCAAAATTAACTAAGAGTCGTCGACTTAGACCTACCGCTCAAGTCCATATATCAAGTGACTCCGATCTTGTAATTACAGTAAGTATTCTAATTGATTATATATCACACTTACTTTTACTATCTCTTCTAGTAAAAGCACAAACTTAGATACTTATATTTTTTTGAAAAAAATAAATACATGAAGATCTTTTACTGGATTTCACATAAAATTAAGAGAAAAACTCTACTCTCTCTCATACCCTTTTGGGGGCTTTAAGAAATCTTCCCATATTGATAAAGCAGCACTACGTCTAAAAATTTTAAAATTAGCTAGCTGTTTAACCGGGATTAACCTGATTTTAAGCCCGCGAAACTTTAGTCAACCCCACAATCAATCTAATCAGATATGTTCATAATCGATACATCAGAAACTCGAATTAAATGCTGTCTAATCTTTTGATCTCCCCTCTTCCCGATCCTAATAATCATCATCTATATGGCTACGTTTTAATGCACAGTTTTCTAGGCTATTAAATTGGTGCCATATTTAGAATAACTATGATTAGTTATCGAGAAACATCTTCAAATAAATATTCTTATATACTATGTAAAATATTGATTTCAAAGTTAAAATCTAATAAACTGTTTATCTTTAATCAAACTGATCTCTAGATTACTACGTGATAATCACTCAGACACACCCCTCGTTATAAGACACCAATAGACTCTCTGGATCTCACGCTCAAATTGGAGCAAAGACTTAACTTTAGCTTCTAATACAGAAGAAAATTAATATATAGATCAGTATTAGTAGATATCAATACAGGCTTCGCCACACTAATTACAGAAGCTTATTACCCACAAAATTTATAGACCTAAATGCTATTTTCAATTTTATTTGACAAGTATAAGAAGCATCTACACTGTAGAAACGTAATAAATCATCGAAGTGTCAAGATGTAAAGGGCGAGACTCATAACACTTTAGAGGACTAGCAAAGACATGTGATAAGTTGATCTAACAATTAGCTACTAAATTCACCCATATAAAGTAGAAAGAAAATTTCAATTAATATTATACCTAACTTTTTCTTAAAGAGATTCGGTGATCAGTGTGACCATTAGCTAAGTAAAACTTATGCTGTAATCAAGGTAAAAATAGGAGAGTAAAGTCTTCTTAGGTGATTTTATAAGGGTTTAGGTTTAAGCAAAGATGAGATTAACAATAAATTGAGACAACTCAGTCTGCTGTTAAATACCAATCGTACTAAAATTTCAGTAGATGGAAGGATCAAAAGCGAACTTCAGCGATTAATAGCGAACTAGCAACTATTGAATTCTATTTATCTCCGCTAGCCTATTTAAGGTAATGTTCACCAGAGAGTGAACGGAGCAGTAATAGAATTAATAAGGATACCAACATTTCATACTTCATGATAGAAGTAGGTATATTACGGATTTTAGGGCGTCTATCTTCTTAAGTAACCTATTTATTTTGACACGATTAACAACCAGAAAATCGACTTACTATTTGCACTATGCCCATCGAACGATCAGTATAAAAAGCATTTATGTGCATCATCACTCACTCCTAAACGATTGTAAGATAAAATTATATGCTATGGGTTACGGAGACGTTGAGCATAACAAAGTGCTTTACAAAATAATCAGGGAGTGATACTTCGTTAATGCAAATTACCGTCAATATAGCAATGACGGACCCCAACTCTCTGACGGAATAAAAGTGTTTCTAACGGTGGCGATCAATGCCACTAAATATGTCACTAAAATAGTATTGGGAGTGACTAATGGTGCTGATAATTGTCAGTGGCTGTTCCGGTTCAGGGAAATCTGTCGCATTACGGGCGCTAGAAGACATGGGTTTTTACTGCGTTGATAACCTTCCCGTCGTGTTACTACCCCAACTTGCTAATACACTAACAAATAGCAATAGTGCCCCTGCAGTAAGCATCGACGTACGCAATATGCCGGAATCATTAGGAGTATTTGAAAGCGCTATGATTCAGCTCCCTCATAGCTTCTTACCGCAATTACTATTCCTCGATGCTCACCGCAATACGTTAATTCGTCGCTACAGTGATACGCGCCGCTTACATCCATTATCTAGTAAAAAATTATCATTAGAAAGCGCCATCGATGGAGAGAGAGACTTGCTTGAGCCCCTACGTTCTCGGGCTGATTTAATTATCGACACCACAGAAATGTCAGTGCATGAACTGTCTAAAATGTTGCGTATGCGCTTACTAGGTAAGCCAGAACGCGAATTAACTATAGTATTTGAGTCTTTTGGATTTAAATATGGAATTCCAATCGACACCGACTACGTCTTTGATGTCCGCTTCTTACCAAATCCGCATTGGGAACCTACACTGCGCGCGATGACGGGTCTAGACAAACCAGTAGCTTCATTCCTCGATCGCCATACTGAGGTGCATAATTTTATTTATCAAACGCGTAGTTATTTAGAGCAATGGCTACCGATGCTAGAAAACAATAACCGCAGCTACCTGACAGTAGCAATAGGCTGTACCGGAGGTAAACACCGCTCGGTCTATGTAGCGGAACAATTAGCTGATTACTTCCACTTATGCGGAAAGAACGTACAGTCTCGCCACCGTACTCTGGAAAAGCGTAAACACTGATACTGAGAACAGGAATTATTTAAAATAAAAAAAACGAGATGAATACATACTCTTGATCTAGTGATTAGATCGAAGATCTAATTTGGAACTTCTGCATAAAAATACTTCATGCACGCACAGCTGTACTCATACGCTGTGATGATTACTATGGCAAGCAGCTAATATAATATGGATTGACGCCCTTGAAGGCTGAAAGGGCGTCAATCCATACAAGTACAGCTTACTTCTATAGGATATAAGTAAGGTATAAATAATTTATCTAAAACATTATAGGGAATTCGATTTCCTGGACAGGATTACAAATAATTTATTGTGCGCTCACATTAATATTATGATTAATTCGACGGACGTGCTAAACGTTTACTGAACAATGAGAAGTACACATCAATTGGTTCAACAACTAAGCATCACTGGTCTAATGTGGGGCGCCATCAGTCGGAGGGAGGTAAATTTTTAGTTTATGCGTCATTTCATTGTATTTTTTTAGATACACTTATCCTGTTTTTAAAAAACGACATTAAAATGAGCATACGTCCATATTATGGAACCAGCAGTACAGTCTGATGTGCCTAAAACAGCAAAGTATGATGCGTTAATAAAGTCGAAGAATCATAAGAGCGATATATCGTACGATTGGTCACAACTAGCATCATAAATAACGAGGGAACGCTTCTCACACCATCAAGCGACAACCGTTTTATTATTTCTTATTTTTGGGGGTTCACTAGATAATTTAACAGTTAAATTATTAGCTGAAATCTAAATCAGTCCGTCTGGATCGCATAGAGACCCTCGACACCATCTCCGATCTCTGCTGCTCCCAATATGTTTTTAACAGTAAAAGGGCGGACTAATACTTCTCATCATCGATCACGGACAATAGTCAGATAAGAATTCGATAGCAGTTTCATGCAATTATTACATTGGGGGTTTCATAATAAAAAGCTCACGCTCTTTCTTGAAAAATACGAAGTAGCTATCGGACCCATACAACTTGCGTATTTGCGCTATTATGTCAAAACAATAAGCACTTTTGATGATATAAAAGCATACAATAATGTTCGACAACTTTATTGTTTGAATCGATACTCAAATATGACCTAGATATAGCAGATAAATTAAAGTTAAAAATTATGACAATATACAACATCATTTAATACCTAACGAACACCAAATTGCTTTACTAGAATTACTAATTTGTATGCATTTATCGTCAATTCCAACATATTAATATTTCTGAAACACAGGAAAATCAAATGAATAAATTGCTACCTTTTTTTATTAGCGTAGGTCTAGCCGGATTTAGTGTAATAGGCCAAGCAGAGAATGTACTTCAGGTCTACAAGCAAGCAAAGGAAAGTAACCCAGAACTTCGTAAAATTATTTCTGAACGCGACGCTGCATTTGAAAAAATTAATGAGGCGCGAAGCCCGCTTCTCCCACAACTTCGCCTGAGCACAAACTATGCTTATGAAAGTGGTTACCACGATAATAATCGCATTCATTCTAGTGCAACCAAAATTTCACTCGGGTTAACGCAGACTATTTTTGATATGTCGAAATGGCGTGCCTTAACGTTACAAGAAAAAGTAGCCAGTATCTCTGATATCACCTTACAAACCGCTTCCCAACGCCTAATCCTCGATACCGCCACGGCTTATCTCAATGTGCTGAGCGCTATTGATGCACTAGCTTATACCCAGGCTCAAAAGCAAACAGTTTATCGCACACTAAATCAAGCCACACAGCGATTTAATGTAGGCTTAGTGGGGATTACAGAAGTACAGCACGTCCGATTCAACTACGATACCGTGCTAGCATCCGAAGTCACTGCACGTAATACGCTAGATAACGCATTAGAGAAGTTACGTCAGGTGAGCGACACATTTTACCCAGAACTATCTTCGTTAGATACCGAGCGATTTATTACTCAGGATTCGGAGTCAGTGAACGACTTATTGAAAGAAGCGGAAATGCACAACCTAAGTCTAATTTCGGCGCGATTGAAACAAGATTTAGCTCGAGAACAAGTTCGTTTGGCACATACCGGGTATATTCCGATCATTAATCTAAACGCATTCAGTGATATCACTAATATGCAATACGATGGTTCTAGCACTAGCAGTATCCGTAGTTATTCTGAAAGTCATTCTAAGCAGAATAAAATCAATTTAAGCATTAGCGTACCTCTATACACCGGTGGATTCACTAACTCCCAAATACGCCAGGCAAATTATAGCTTTATCGGTTCCGGTGAGTCACTAGAAAGCGCCCGGCGCAGTTTAGTTCAGGCCGTACGTTCATCATTTAATAATACGAAAGCGTCCGCCCACAGTATTACGGCTTATAAACAAGCGGTCATTTCAGCTCAAAATTTCCTAGACACAATAGAGGCCAGTTATCGTATTGGGAGACGAACCGCGGTAGATGTACTAAATGCTACCACTATGCTATACAAAGCCAAACAACAGTTATCAAGCGCACGCTATGCTTATCTCATTAATCAGATGAACATCAAATCTTCGATCGGGACATTAAATGAAAGTGATTTAGTAGTACTTAATAGGGCTCTGGGTGCACCTGTATCTACCTCTCCAGAAGTACCGCTTTATCCTACCACCGAAAAACATGCTTATGTAAATGACTATGAAGACGAAAAGTCAGCGACGCACACAACTCAATCTGCTCACAACAGGAAGTAAGGCTCGGGTTCTGGAATTAACAGCTGTGCTATACTTCTAATTATATTAGAAAAAATAAAAAATAATCTAAGCGGAAGACAAGTGGCGGGGCAGTGGTGACTAAAAGATAAAAAGTGAGCCGGACCACTCCCTACCACTTCAAATCTTGGGGGGACATTCGTTTTTTGAGGTACTCTCTTTGTAGAGAGGTCGAACCTGACTATGATCTCGCACTCAGATGAAAAATCCGTGCGAAATATGGCTAGATCTCAAAAAATAAAATAATAGTACTCTTCCGACATAGCCAATAGCCGATCAGTTATATGGTTGCGTAGTGTCGATTTTGACTGGCCATCCATGTCTACGCATACATGCACCTATAAAAATACTCAAACCTTAGATAAATCGGTACCTCGAAGTCTCATCGTATCTACTAAGGATTTATAAAATTTCGCACCGCGATTTATATTTGAATCTAACCAGAAATTCAATAAATTTGGATTCTATTTCAAAGTATTATATTCTGAAGCAAAATAAAAGACGCATTATTAATGGTAGCACTACATGTACTAATTAGATGGGCAATAATCGATTGAACTTACTCTTTAAAAAGTACTAATATTTTTATTCACAGCATAACCCTGATCTCGATTGACCCTATCGCCGGGGACCTGCTCTCACAATTGTTATTGTCACTAAAGCGTGAAATAAGCACTAGAAAGCCAATTTCTAGAATTAAACTAATATCACTAGCACATATTGATTTTGAACATCTCCGATATTTTTCGAGAGTTTAAACTTATTAATTAATATTCAATAAGGTCCTAATATTTCGTCTTAGCTCGCTTTCTTCTCGTGAACTTGGCGATAAGCGACTAAGTCTTCGATAGTCAATACCACCATTCCGTTCCGCTTGGCGAATGCCACCACTTCTGGCGTATGTGCCATACTCCCATCATCGTTCGTCAATTCACATAGAACACCGGCGGGTTTAAAACCCGCTATCCCCACTAGATCAATAGCAGCTTCAGTGTGGCCGCGTCGGCTCAGCACCCCCCCTGCTTGTGCTTTCAGAGGGAACACATGCCCAGGACGGTGTAGATCGCTCGGTTTAGTTTGATCAGAAATGGCCGCACGGATAGTTCTCAGTCGATCTGTCGCGGAAACCCCAGTACTCACACCTTGCGCTGCTTCGATACTCACAGTGAAAGCAGTCTGGAATTGGCTGGAGTTATTAGTTACCATCATTGGTAGATCTAATTTCTGGCACCGATCTTCAGTAATGCATAAACACACAATACCACTGCCGTGGCGAATAGTCATCGCCATTTGCTCAACCGTCATAGTTTCAGCGGCGAAAATCATATCGCCCTCATTTTCACGATTTTCGTCATCAAGCACCATGACGCCGCGTCCGCTGCGCAGTGCCTCTAGGGCACGTTCAACACGCTCCGTCTGTGTTCCGAAATCTAAAAATAATCTCTGATTCATGGTAAGAACACCTCATTAAAACTATGGATTACCAGAATCAGGGCTATCTTAAGGAGTAGCTAGCAATAGCTAAAATAATATAATCTGTCACAAAGTCTAACAGATATCGCTAATCTCTCCCATCCGGACTATTACCGTCGGCCCCAGAATTACACTGGATCTGCTGACTCCTGAACCATATGAAATAGATTGTCCGAGCGCTCGCGGGCTTTCACTATAGTAGATGATTTACCGCCGATGAGGATTTCCACCCCGCCCTGAGAATAAGCGATTGGACTATAACGCTAATAATTAATCGGGGCAATTAACAAAATATTATACAGTCATTCAGATATGAGAGGAGTTACAGTTTATTCGATAGACAACTCGTATTACACTAGATGACAGCTATAGCACTCTAAGAGAGAGACGTTATGATTAACTCAAAAAAAATTGAACATATTGCACGCCAGTTCGATGAATACATGCCTAAAAGCGTTCGTAAGTTTGGGGAAGAAGTTGATAAGAAACTTCGGAAGATACTAGAGAAAAAACTAGCGCGTTTGGGCTTAGTCAATCGATCAACCTTTGACTTACAGGCTCAAGCGTTACTGCGTACGCGTGAGCACTTGGATTTACTGGAGCAAAGGATAGCCGGATTAGAAAGTAGTAGTAATGCGGGTTCTTTGGATAAACAAAAAGAGGAATAATATTTTAGATAAGCATTACAATGATGCCCAACTACACTTACCGAAATGTCAATACTCCTTGTCATATCGGTAAGGAAAGGCTGCTAAGGAAAGGCTGCTACTGGCTATCATTTCTAGACTGCCTTTCTTTAATCGTTCTAATGATCTTAGAAGTCGAAAAACCATGCTCAAAGTTTAACACTTTAACATTCCCACCATTAGCATGCACCTCGCAACCACCCGCGATATCCTCTCTCTTATAATCGCCGCCTTTAACTAGAATATCCGGCAAGATATCGTTAATTAAATTCTGGGGAGTGTCTTCTTCAAATGGTACTACCCAATCTACTGATTCTAGTGCACTCAGTACGATCATACGATTCTCTAAAGCGTTAATTGGGCGCATTTTTCCCTTCAGATTCTTAGTAGAAGTATCGTTATTCACCGCTACAATGAGCCGATCGCCCAAATTGCGAGCATTAGTTAGATATGAAACATGACCAGCATGTAAAATATCGAAAATACCGTTAGTCATTACTATTTTTTCACCCCTCTGACGTGCTTGTGATACGGCCGTCTTTAACTGAACGGGAGTCATCACGCCAAAACCCCTTCTAGTCTGGTTGCCACGAACGGCATTTTCTAATTCAATTAACGAAACGCTGACAGTTCCAATCTTGCCCACCACGACGCTTGCAGCAGAGTTAGCTAGAAAGCATGATTCTTCTAGAGAATTACCAGCTGCTAAAGCTGCGGCCAATACGCCGATCACCGTATCGCCGGCTCCGGTAACGTCGAATACCTCCTGAGTTTGGGTTGGAAGATAAAGGGGCGCAATACCTGGTTGTAGCAACGTCATTCCTTGATTGGAGCGAGTTATTAGCAATGCGGATAATTCAAAATCATTCATTAATTGTCTTCCACGTTTTTCTAGATCAGATTCATTCTTGCAATGGCCTACTATTGCTTCAAATTCAGACAAATTCGGTGTTAGCAACGTAGCGCCTCGATAACGTTCAAAGTCAGAACCTTTCGGATCAATTAATACTGGTACTTTAATGGTGCGTGCCATTTTTATCATATGTTGTACTTGGCTTAATGCACCTTTTGCATAATCTGATAGAAGCAGGATGTCAATCTTCGGTAGTGCTTTCTGAATGTGTGTTAAGAGTAACCTTCCATTAACTTCGGGGAAACGCTCTTCAAAGTCGAGTCGGATTAATTGCTGATTATGTGATAGTACCCTCAGTTTAATTATCGTCGGGTAGGACGGAACTGAAACAAAATTACAATACACATTTAGAGTTTTTAGCTTATTACAGAGGACTTGCGCGGCATCGTCTATGCCGGTCAGCCCCACTAAGTGCGTTTTGACGCCCAGAGAAGCAATGTTCATTGCCACATTGGCTGCGCCACCAGGGCGTTCATCAATAGCATCAATGTTCACTACAGGAACTGGGGCTTCCGGTGAGATACAGTTAGTCGGACCATACCAGTAGCGATCTAACATGACGTCGCCTGCTACCAGCACACTAGCATCGTGAAAATTAGGTAATTTGGATGTCATTTTTAGTAGCTCTAAAAAATTTTCAGATATTAAATACTATTATAGACCTCTATAATAAAAGTAAAGTGTCCCGAGAAGTACACAGAGTATGACTTGATACATTTGAGCTAATTAGTGCTTAGCGTTTTAATTTTTTAGATATGCAGAAATTGAGTAATGCCTTCAGTATCATATAAAATGAATTGTTCGGTATCTAAAATCCGTCGTACTCTTTTAAATTTTATAATAATTTTATAAGAGATTAATCTCTTAGTCTCTCATAAAGTACGGGGCTAAAAGATGAGTACATGAGGCGATTGTTTCAGATATAGAACCCTGTACATGATGTTTTATACTAAATGTTGAGTGCGCCTAAGCCTCTCAGCGCACTACTCTATGTTCCTAATAAATTTTAAATTTCGCACGTAAGGCGTCTAAAACTACTGTACTCAGCATGGCATAGAGCCTTGGAATCCATCTATAATATAGCGATTTACCGGAATCCCCCATTTAGTAATCTAATCAATTATAGAACTTTGTTTCTTTTTAAGGGTAATATTTTAATTCTTAGTCAGTCAATGTAATAGCTTTTATAAGTTGTACTTAAAGTTATTAACGGTTTTAAGGCAACTATTAATTAATTTTTTAAGATATTAATTACCCCTAAATCAGTAGATACTACGGGAAGATTCTGGATATTACTAATTCGGTAACAAGTGTTATTTTTACTTTAAAAGTTATAAGTCTTATACAATTAAAAATTTAGCATCGCCTAACTTTTTAAAATCAAAGTTATAATAAGAGCATATATCTATTCTCTAATTTTTATATTAGTTCTTATAAATCAAAGACCTTACCATTATCTAATCAACTTATAAAAATAAATTTAAAAAAGATAATCTTATGTAAAAGGTTATGTCTAATAGGCCTAAACATGTTAAAATTTTCCTTTTCTTATCAAGAAAAGCTTTTTGCTTATTAATAACTTAAAATATGAATTTATAAAGACTAGCATCTAGTCTTCTGCGTTTAGAAATAAATAAACTCATCATACACCTTAGTGTGACATAAATAAAAACACCACTCACTATACGGACGGACTCACGCTTTTAAAAGTTGTATTATCTAGGTATCTTCGATCATATGAATAATACATCGACTTCATATATTCAATGACAAAAGAACTGATGAAATCACACTAAAAAAGTAATAGACACGGTCTTATGCGGAAGCGAGAATTTCTACTAGTGCATCATATTGAATATGCGGTAGCAAAACCGCTCAGGTAGTTGATACAAGTCGTCAATTCTGCGGAAACACCGATAGATTTTTCATCGTTCTAAATTATCCTCTATCGTAAAATAATGACCTCTCAATCAAGTAATTTTTACTATTTTAGATTTTTCTAGTCTTTTTTCTGAAAAAATTTTATAGAAAACTAAAATAAATTTAGGGGTTATCTATGAAGGTTTACTTAGTTGGGGGAGCAGTTCGGGATAGTTTATTGAATATCCCAGCACTTGATCATGACTGGGTGGTAGTAGGAGCGACTCCAGAAGAACTTCTGGCAATTGGCTATCAGAAGATCGGTAAAGATTTCCCTGTATTTCTTCATCCTAATACGCGTGAGGAATACGCGTTAGCGCGTACCGAACGTAAATCTGGACATGGTTACAACGGTTTTACTTGCTACGCTGGAACAAATGTTACTCTGGAGGATGATTTATTGCGTCGTGATTTAACTATTAACGCTATTGCACGCTCTTCAGAAGGAACTCTAATCGACCCTTATCGAGGTATTGCCGACTTACAAGCCCGCACTCTACGTCATGTCTCTGATGCTTTTTCTGAAGATCCGCTTCGCGTGTTACGTGTCGCAGGATTTGCCGCCCGCTTTGCTCACCTAGGGTTCAAAATTGCGGATGAAACTCTTGAACTAATGCGTCACATATCGCAGAGCGGTGAGCTGATGACCCTAAGAACCGAGCGAGTTTGGAAGGAAACCCTAAAAGCGCTTCAGAGCCAAAACCCAGAGGTCTATTTTAAAGTTCTTCGTGATTGCGAGGCGCTAATAGCCCTCTTCCCAGAGATCAAATCCGGCACGCACACTATGACAATATTAACTGTAGCTTCTCGACTCAGCCAGGACGCAGAGGTGCGATTCTCTGCGCTTTGCCATGATCTGAGGGGAGGGCCCACCTCTTATAAATTCTTGTCGCACCACGATAACCCTGGTATAACTAGTCACATAAAACTAATAGAAAGCCTCTACCGACGCTTCAAAATACCTAATGCAATGCGGGAACTGGCCACTCTAGTAGCCAGATACCATTCTGTCATATACACGGTAAATACATTACAACCACGAGATTTGATAAAGCTATTTGACGCTATTGATGTATGGAGGCGACCGTGGAGGTTAGATCAAATGATCTTAAGCAGTGAGGCAGCAGTCCGAGCCCGAATTGGTTTTAGGAAAAATATATATCCTCAAGGCGAATATCTACGTCAAGCGTATCAGGTAGCAAATTCTATATCAGTTAAAGAGATTATAACTTATGGATTACGGGGGACGGAAATCCGCCATAAGCTTAGACGACAACAGGAGCAAATGCTAGCCGATTGGAAACTTGATCAAAGTATCATGAAAGAATAAAATTTTACTTGCGATAAAGAGATAGACCGTATAGCGTCTACGGGATGCATTTCAGACACTAAAGATGATCGCAAATCTCAAGGTAAAGATTACTGGACGTCTATCTTAAGAAGTTTTTAATTTTTATTACTCATGCCCGTCTCCGTTTCGGAATCGTATTGTGCTTAGACTAAAAGGCATATTTTCAGGTGTTATTAAGAGAGGATACCACTACGTTCGATAGTGACGCCAACCCGATTCGCATGCAACACAGACCCTAATTTGCTGACCTTAACTCGAACCCACGGCGCATTAAACCTTTGAAGCAAGAGTTGGGACACCTCTTCCGCCACCCGCTCTACTAATGCAAAGCGACTACTCTCGACATGATGAATAATAGCTGCGGTTATATCTGTATAGTTTAGACAGTCTTTAATGTTATCGCTGTATCCAGCTTTACGGGTGTCCCAGCCTATTTCGACATTGAACGCCAGCTTCTGGCGGATGCTCTGTTCCCAATCATAAATACCAATGCTGGTAATCACTATGAGCTCTTCAATAAAAATCATATCCATGGCGTTCTTCTCTGTTTTTATATTTTCTAGATATTTATTCCAGAATAAATATGCGTATTATTTATATTTTTTTAATTAAAAAGACCAATGTTAAATATAATGACGTTGTGAGTGCTGTTGAAATTACCATTATTTTATTTCTCTATCTACATAGCTCGGCATCTCACGCCACTTTAATTTTCCGAATTTCTCAATCAACGAATTCACGTCAGTGTAATTCAGAAATCCGGGGTAAGTGGTATATCTAAGATGTCCACCCGAAACTCTTACAGCATTTTTCGGGCTACAAGCTATCTCTTTATGCTTGCTAGCGGCGTGTCTATGCGATTCTCTTCCGATTGTAGCGACGACGCCTCGGTACTACCGCACTGATTAGCTGGGATCTGGAAAATTTTATAACTAGTGCTTATATGTTAATAATATTATTTATTAGTTACTCTTTTACTCACTATTTTTAGTAAGTACGTAAGTTTACCCCTATACATACTGTGGTTCAAACCGCACTTTACTTTACACTTTACCGCTAGGTAAACTCTGTTTATTAAGATTACTACTTCATCATAATAGGATTAAGCGTTTATGGAGGCCAAGAAAGGAGGTGTGAAGTGCTAACTATACGCATATCGGAGATACAAAACCCGGAGTAAAGATTTCAGATAAATAAAAGATTAGCTGAATCTATTAGCTCCTCTAAACGGGGGTCAATTCTGATAAAGGCCATCGTGGTCGCACTAACACTTTCAGGTCTTGATCAGTAACGCTGTTCAGGCGTACCATGCCGACATATGCAATCATGGCACCATTATCAGTACAAAATTGCGGGCGGGCATAGAATACTTTTGCACCGAATTTATGCATCACGGCTGACAGCTTAGCGCGTAACGTACGATTAGCGCTAACGCCACCGCCTGCTACTAAATTTTTAAAACCAGTCTGCTCTAGTGCACGCTTACATTTAATCACCAATGTATCCGTCACAGCTTCCTCAAAAGCACGCGCTATATCTGCGTACGTCTGAGCGTCGTCATTGTTGGATCGAATAGTATTAGCAGCAAAAGTTTTTAGACCGGAGAAGCTAAAGTCTAAGCCTGGTCGATCTATCATTGGACGAGGGAAAATAAAACGATTTGGAATCCCCTCGCGTGCCATATTTGATAGAAAAGGGCCGCCAGGATAGCCTAATCCTAGCAATTTAGCAATTTTATCAAATGCTTCTCCGGCAGCGTCATCAATCGATTCACCTAACAATTCATATTTACCTATAGCAGTGACACTTATTAATTGAGTATGGCCGCCTGACACTAAGAGTGCAACAAATGGAAAGGCTGGGCGTTTATCTTCTAGCATGGGCGCTAACAAATGCCCCTCCATATGATGTACTGTTACTGACGGAACATTCCAGGAGAAAGCTAATGCTCGACCTATAGTAGCACCAACTAGTAGTGCCCCCATCAGGCCCGGGCCACCGGTATAGGCAACACCATGAATATCAGATGCAGACAGATTGGCCTCCCTGAGCGCAGCCTGGATCAGGGGAATAGTTTTACGTATATGTTCACGTGAAGCTAGCTCGGGCACGACGCCACCGTAGTTTGCATGAATTTTTACTTGACTGTACAATTGATTCGCTAACAAACCAGCTTTTTGATCATACACTGCAATTCCTGTGTCGTCGCAGGATGTTTCTATACCGAGCACTCGCATTATATTTCCCGTGATACAAATCTAGACGTTATCGATATTCTAACACAAACGTTAGAACTTAACGTTAGCGGAACACATATTGCTTATGAAATATGCTTCTTAAAAATTTTTAAGATGAGATAAATACTAGCTAGTTAACCTAAATATCTTCCTAGTGAAATTATATTTCAAAAGAAAGTCATATAAAAAATTACACATATATTAACATTACACATATCTTAACATAGACGCAATATTCAATTTTCTTATGGTGCTTTACAAATAAGTATTCACTACAATAGCATTGTGTATTATTTTAATAGGTGTATCATTTTAATATAGAGAACGCCCAGTCAGCAGAAAATGAAATTGTATGGAGGGTAAAAACCACATGCCGGTAATTAAAGTACGTGAAAACGAACCATTTGACGTCGCCCTACGTAGATTTAAACGCTCTTGCGAAAAAGCAGGAATCTTGGCCGAGGTTCGTCGTCGTGAATTCTACGAGAAACCCACCACCGAACGTAAGCGCGCCAAGGCCTCTGCCGTGAAACGTCACGCAAAGAAGATGACTCGCGAAAACGCACGCCGAACTCGTCTGTACTGATCTTTCCGGGACCCGACTCATCCCGTCGCATGGATCTCCAAACTTCAATATCGCGAAAAGCAGTCGATGGCACACAAAGGCCGTGCATCCCCAAGAGAATGTGCGGCCCGCTCTCGTTTATAGGCTAATACAGTAGTGCTTATGTCTAGGCGAATCCCCCGTGTATTTATCAATGACTTGCTGGCTCGAACCGACATCGTCGATCTGATCGCTATGCGTCTCAAATTAAGAAATCAAGGTAAAAACTATCATGCCCGCTGCCCATTTCACTATGAGAAGACACCCTCTTTTACTGTTAATAGTGACAGGCAGTTTTACTACTGCTTTGGCTGCGGCGCACATGGTAACGCTGTTGATTTTTTAATGAATTACGACCGACTTGAATTTGTTGAATGTATCGAAGAACTGGCGGCAATACATAGCCTGGAGGTTCCTTATGAGTCAGGAAATGGGATGACTCAAATTAAACGCCATCAACGCCAGGTGCTCTATCAAGTTATGGATCAAATCAGTGACTTCTATCAGCAATCACTATATCAGTCTTCTGGCACACTTGCGCGAAATTACTTACAAAAGCGTGGATTAAATGACGATATTATCCGAAAATTTTCAATCGGATTCTCCCCATCAGGATGGGATGTTGCACTTAAACGATTTGGTCTCCACAGCGATGCTCGTAGTGATCTAAATCAAGCCGGCATGCTCGTAACTAACGATCGGGGTCGATCTTACGATCGCTTTCGTGAGCGAATCATGTTCCCTATCTGTGATAAACGCGGAAGGGTCGTCGCATTTGGAGGACGAGTAATAGGTGATGGGGCACCGAAATACTTGAACTCGCCAGAAACCGAAATATTTCACAAAGGTCGGCAACTATACGGCCTATACCAAGCACAGAAAAGATATCCTATTCTGAAACGAGTGCTAGTAGTAGAAGGCTATATGGATGTCCTCGCTTTAGCACAATACGGCATTGATTACGCCGTCGCTTCGCTTGGAACTTCCACAACATCCGAGCATATTCAACTACTTTTCCGAGCTACTGATAAAATTATCTGCTGTTATGATGGTGATCGAGCCGGTCGGGAAGCAGCCCGGCGCACGCTGGATACTGCCCTTCCTTATTTAAAAGATGGTAAGCAACTTCAGTTTATGCTTTTACCTGACGGAGAAGACCCGGACTCTCTCATTCACAAAGAGGGAAAAGTATTTTTCGAACAGCGGATAGAATTAGCGCAGCCGCTTTCTACTTTTTTGTTCGACATCTTAATGCCAAAAATAGATTTTAGTAATCCGGATGGGCGAACTAAACTAAGTGCTTTAGCAATTCCCATGATAAGTCAAGTACCCAGCGAAACATTACGTTTATACTTAAGGCAACAGCTAGGTCAAAAACTAGGTATACCTGACGAATTTCAACTAGACAAGCTACTAAGCAAACAAGCTAAAAATATAAACCGCTACCACCCACCTCAATTAAAATATACAACTATGCGTATCCTAATAGCACTTCTGGTACAAAATCCACGTCTTGCTAAACTTATCCCTTCATTAGAAAGCTTTAAACATCTCCAAAAAGCTGGACTACCTCTATTTGTTAAACTAGCACAGATCTGTCTGGCTCAACCAGGATTAACATCTGGACAATTGTTAGAACTATATCGTGATCACAAATTAAGGCAGCACCTTGAAACCTTAGTAACATGGAACCATATGATTGTTGAGGATCGATTAGAGCAAACTTTTTTAGATACGCTAGCCAGCTTGTATGACTCACTATTAAAGCATCGTCTCGAAGCACTTATTGCGCAAGCGAGAAAATATGATCTTAATCAAAAAGAACGCGAAGAGGTACGTTCCCTCAACGAAGTTTTAGCAAAGAAATACTAAATATAGCGCCTTAAAATACTGATACACACCAAAAAATGGTAGCGTTAAAACATGAAGCCGCAGTTAGGCAAGGCAATAAGAAAAGCATCGAAAATACTATTGTTGACGGTTTTTCCGACCAACACCAATCCAAATACTCTGAAGTGTGGAACCGTCTTATGGAGCAAAACCCGCAATCACAGTTAAAACTTCTTGTTACTCGCGGTAAGGAACAGGGCTATCTGACCTACGCCGAGGTCAACGATCATTTACCCGAAGACATTATCGACTCCGATCAGATCGAAGATATTATCCAGATGATTAACGATATGGGCATCCAGGTGATGGAGGAAGCACCTGATTCTGATGATTTGATGTTAGCTGAAAATACTACTGATGCTGATGAAGATGCAGCAGAAGCTGCCGCTCAAGTACTATCTAGCGTTGAATCTGAAATTGGACGCACCACCGATCCAGTACGCATGTACATGCGAGAAATGGGCACTGTCGAGTTGCTAACGCGCGAAGGAGAGATTGATATCGCAAAACGTATCGAAGAAGGAATTAACCAAGTCCAGTGTTCGGTTGCTGAATACCCAGAAGCTATTATCTACCTACTTGATCAGTATGATCGCGTCGAGACCTGTGAAGCTCGTTTATCTGACCTAATTAGTGGGTTTTTCGATCCAGATTCTGAAGAAGATATCCTCTCTAACGCGCCACATATCAGCTCCGAACTATCGTCTGAGGAACAGGATGAGGCAGAAGATGATGTGAAAGATGACAATAGCATTGATCCGGATCTAGCCCGACAGAAATTTGCCGATCTGCGTCATCAATATGAAGCTACTCGCCTCGTTATAAGAAAGCATAGCCGAAACCATAGTAGCGCAGAAGAAGAAATCCTAAAATTATCCGAAATATTTAAACAATTCCGCCTAGTACCGAAACAATTTGACTTCTTAGTTAGTAGCATACGTTCGACGATGGATCGCGTTCGAACCCAAGAACGTTTTATCATGAAACTATGCGTAGAACAGTGTAAAATGCCGAAAAAAAGTTTTGTCACGTTGTTTTCTGGTAACGAGACAAGCCACTCCTGGTTTCAAAAAGCACAAGCAATGGTTAATAGTCCGTGGTCAGAAAAACTGAAGGAGGTCACCGAAGATATACAGCGTAGTCAAAAAAAACTACGTCAAATTGAAAAAGAAACAGCTTTAACAATTGAACAAGTAAAAGATATCAACCGCCGGATGTCAATCGGTGAAGCGAAAGCTCGGCGCGCGAAAAAGGAGATGGTTGAAGCCAACTTACGTCTAGTGATCTCTATCGCTAAAAAATATACCAACCGAGGATTGCAGTTTTTAGATTTGATTCAGGAAGGCAATATCGGCTTGATGAAAGCAGTAGATAAATTTGAGTACCGTCGCGGCTATAAGTTTTCGACCTATGCTACATGGTGGATACGTCAGGCTATCACTCGTTCTATCGCCGATCAGGCGCGGACTATTCGAATTCCCGTACATATGATTGAGACGATCAACAAGCTCAATCGTATTTCACGCCAAATGCTTCAAGAGATGGGTCGTGAGCCTATGCCGGAAGAGCTCGCCGAGCGTATGTTAATGCCCGAAGATAAAATTCGTAAAGTGCTAAAAATCGCTAAAGAGCCTATTTCTATGGAAACGCCGATCGGAGACGATGAAGACTCACATCTTGGGGACTTTATCGAAGATACCACCCTCGAGCTACCACTAGATTCTGCGACTTCAGAAAGCCTGCGCTCTGCTACACATGAAGTGTTATCTGGATTAACTGCTCGCGAAGCGAAAGTATTGCGAATGCGATTCGGAATCGATATGAGTACTGACCACACCTTGGAAGAGGTGGGAAAACAATTTGATGTTACGCGTGAGCGCATTCGACAGATCGAGGCTAAGGCATTGCGTAAACTGCGTCACCCAAGTCGCTCCGAATTATTACGTAGCTTTCTCGACGACTAAAGCTCACTGTTAGAAGAGATAAAAAATCTAACTTAGTTTTTAAAAAATAGAATTGGTATATGGAGCAACATTGCGCTGCTCCATATACCAATTACTAAATATACCCATCAACCAAGATCGTTTTTATTTATAAAATCTTACCGGAGCATCTTTTTCTTACTATGCACATAGCTTCGCCATGTAATCTTACTCTAGAAACTATATTTATTGCGAAAAATAGTTTATTTTAGGATCTCCGATTTTAACGGTAAATCAGGAGACTACTTATTAGAATAATGACGATAGAGACTACATGATACAGCGCCTCAAAGTCGAGGAATAGTAGACTTTCCTTCAAGCATTAAAGTATAATGTTACCAGAGGCCCCTTAGCTCAGCGGTTAGAGCAAGCGACTCATAATCGCTCGGTCGCTGGTTCAATTCCAGCAGGGGTCAAAAAATAAAAAATTATAATAAAACCTAGGTTCGTTGCTTAAAGCACAATTCACTTAGCAGAATAAACACGATAGCTTTTATTTATTCCGCGCTAGACTTAAGTGTAGAAAAATACCGACTAAACATTTGTGAAGACACAGATCTTCGCTGATTCTTATATAAATCAAAATAGAAACTAAATAAAAAGAGACACGTGAATTACCCCACCCATACTGTAAATGTCCTCGTATTTTCTCGCAGAGAAAACTGGAGAACCCAGTTTTCTACCTAGCCGCCTTGCCTCCACCCAAGACACAACCACAACACCACTCCTTGTGCCTCCTGATCTTGATAAAGTCTAGGGATCGATACACCAGGACTTTAGGAGGGGTATACATGTGAAGGAAGCATTCGATGCCCCTGTAACTCTGAGGAGAGACAAGCCATCCCCCCTTATAGCTCAAAGCCTCTCAGATCCTCTGGACGCACTTCTGAGTCGATCTGACCCACTAAGTAAGAGCTGACCTCCACTTCCTGCGGAGCCACCTGTACATTATCAGATACCAACCAACTATTAATCCAGGGGATGGGGTTAGATCGGGTCTTAAACGGTGCATTAAGACCTACGGCTTGCATGCGGATATTGCTGATGCACTCCACATATTGACATAAAATATCCCTGTTCAATCCGATCATGGATCCGTCGCGAAATAAGTATTCCGCCCACTCTTTTTCTTGCTGAGCTGCCAGTACAAATAGATCGTAACATTGTGACTGGCATTCTACGGCGATTTCTGCCATCTCTCGGTCGTCAGCACCGTAGCGCATCAAATTAAGCATGTGCTGCGTGCCAGTAAGATGAAGCGCCTCATCACGGGCGATTAATTTAATAATCTTCGCATTACCTTCCATGAGTTCACGTTCCGCAAAAGCGAACGAGCAAGCAAAACTGACGTAGAAACGGATTGCCTCTAACGCGTTGACACTCATTAGACACAGATAAAGTTGTTTTTTCAGTGCACGTAGGCTAATTGTAATAATTTTTCCATTCACGGGATGACGACCTTCGCCCAAAAGATGATAGTAGCTAGTCATTTCGACTAGGTCATCATAGTATCCGGAAATGTCTTTCGCGCGCTTAAGGATTTCTTCGTTGGAGACAATATCATCGAATACTAACGCTGGATCGTTGACGATATTACGGATGATATGGGTGTAAGAGCGTGAATGAATAGTCTCGTAAAACGACCAAGTTTCCACCCAAGTTTCAAGCTCTGGAATCGAGATAAGGGGTAGAAGGGCTACATTTGGACTACGACCTTGAATAGAATCTAATAAAGTTTGATACTTTAGATTACTAATAAATATGTGCTTCTCGTGCTCCGGTAATGCCTGATAGTCGATGCGATCACGCGAGATATCAATCTCTTCTGGACGCCAGAAGAAAGACAGCTGTTTCTCAATCAGTTTCTCAAATATTTCATGTTTTTGTTGATCATAGCGGGCAACATTGACTGACTGGCCGAAAAACATCGGTTCCAGTAACGGGTTATTTTTTTTCTGAGAAAAAGTAGTATATGCCATAATTTTTAATCCATCTTAGCGCGGCTAAAATAAGGAGCCAAAAGTACGTAGTATCCTCAACTTAATGTTTTTCTTACTATTTTAAATTGAATAAGAAGAAATTTTCTACAAATTTTGTATGCTATCCAACTCACTTCTCGCTATCCCGCTTATGTTGATAATACTTATTAGCCGTCATTCTCGGATAGTAAGAGTTAGATTTTGCAAGCACCGCTTCCGCAATCATAGTCACTAGGCCTAGTGGGCTGTGCATCTCCCTGTATGTTTTCGGAGCCGTCGCGTGTGTTCTGATAGTAAAGTGTTTTAAGACCGAATTTATAGGCCGTGATTAGGTCTTTCAATAGTTGTTTCATTGGTACCTTGCCACTTGGGAAGTGATTAGGGTCATAATTAGTATTAGCGGAGATCGACTGGTCAATAAATTTTTGCATTAGGCCGACTAATTGTAGATACCCCTCGTTATTTGGCATGTCCCAAAGCAATTCGTAGTTATTTTTCAGGCGCTGATACTCTGGTACTACTTGGCGTAAAATTCCATCTTTCGATGCTTTAATACTTATGTGACCTCGAGGAGGCTCAATGCCGTTGGTAGCATTAGAAATTTGTGAAGAAGTTTCTGATGGCATCAGTGCAGATAGGGTTGAGTTTCTCAGCCCACTTTTCTGAATTTCTTGACGTAGAGCCTCCCAATCGTAATGTAATGCTTCATTGCAGATGATATCCAAATCTTTTTTATAAGTATCAATGGGTAGAATTCCCTGGGAATAACTAGTTTCGTTGAATCGTGGGCAAACGCCCTGTTCCTTTGCTAATAGATTAGAAGCTTTTAGAAGATAATACTGAACAGCTTCAAAGGTTTTATGGGTTAAGTTATTGGCACTTCCATCAGAGTAGCGTACTCCATTTTTTGCCAGATAATAAGCAAAGTTAATGACGCCAATACCTAAAGTGCGGCGCTCTATCGCCCCTCGATATGCAGCTTTTATTGGGTAATCTTGATAGTCTAGAAGCGCATCAAGTGCACGCACCGACAGAGTTGCTAGTTCTTCCAAATCATCTAAAGTTTCGATAGTCCCAAGATTAAAGGCAGACAAAGTACATAGAGCGATTTCGGCATTTTCATCGTTAACGTCATTAATCGGTTGGGTTGGAAGAGTGATTTCTAGACATAGATTAGATTGACGTACTGGAGCGACTCGAGGATTGAATGAACTATGAGTGTTACAGTGATCGACGTTCTGGATGTAGATTCGACCGGTAGAGGCTCGCTCTTGCATCATCAGAGAAAATAAATCAACTGCTTTTACGCGTTTTTGTCGGATGCTATCATCTTGTTCATAGTGAACATACAAACGTTCAAATTCGCGTTGATCAGAAAAAAATGCCGTGTATAGCCCTGGCACGTCAGAGGGGCTAAATAAAGTGATGTCTAGCCCTTTAATTAAGCGCTGGTACATCATGCGATTCAGCTGAACACCATAATCCATGTGGCGCACGCGATTATCTTCAACGCCTCGATTGTTTTTCAGTACTAATAAACTTTCTACTTCTAGATGCCATATCGGATAAAATAGCGTTGCTGCACCGCCGCGTACACCTCCTTGCGAACACGACTTTACTGCAGTTTGAAAGTGCTTATAGAAAGGTATACAACCAGTATGAAAGGCCTCACCGCTACGAATTGAGCTTCCTACCGCACGGATGCGACCAGCATTTATACCGATTCCAGCGCGCTGTGAAACGTATTTCACAATAGCGCTGGAAGTCGCATTGATCGAATCTAAACTGTCGCCACATTCAATCAAGACGCATGAGCTAAACTGGCGAGTGGGCGTACGAACGCCTGACATGATTGGTGTGGGTAGTGAAATCTTAAAGGTAGAAGTTGCGTTGTAGAAACGTTTAATATAGTCCAGGCGAGTCGTTTTCGGATACTTGGCAAATAAGCAAGCAGCTACTAGAACATACAAGAACTGGGCGCTCTCGTAAATCTCACCGCTGATACGATTTTGAACTAAATACTTACCCTCTAGCTGTTTTACCGCTGCATAGGAAAAGTTCATATCACGCCAGTGATCGATAAAAGTGTCCATCTTATGAAAATCTTCAGCGCTATATTCCTCTAGAAGAAGCTTATCATACTTACCCATTGCTACCATACGGGTTACATGAGTATATGAAAGAGGTGGCTTAAAGTGCCCATATGCTTTTTTCCTTAGATGAAAAATTGCTAGACGAGCGGCTAGATACTGATAGTCTGGTGCATCACCGGAAATCAGATCGGCCGCGGCCTTGGTAATAGTCTCGTGAATATCAGCAGTTTTAATGCCATCATAAAATTGAATATGCGAACGTAGCTCTACTTGAGAGACCGAGATGTTATTTAATCCTTTTGCGGCCCAGTTAATAACCCTGTGAATTTTGTCGAGATTTAAGCGCTCTTTACGCCCATCACGCTTAGTGACACGCAGACTTTGGATCATGTAGTGTGTTACCTCTTTCGGAGTGTCCCTAATAAAAAATTTGGTTATTTCATCGGTATACAACCACTGCATGCAGTGGTTGTATACCGATGAAATAACAAGATATTGCGAAGTCGGGATAAAGAAAATTATAGATATATTAAGATTATAATATGGTCTTTATCATGCAATGACACTGTGGATGAGGTAATAAGTTTATCATTATTGAGATGAAACGTTTCTTAAAAAACTAAATATTCGTGCGTTTTCTAGTGTGAAGAGCTAGACGAGACGCCACCTTATCTATAGTGAGCACTAACTTCTAACAAAATACAATTAGTACTTGATCTAATTAACCTTTATGCTGCATATGTACCATGTAATTTACATCAATATTTCGGCTAAAGTTAAACTGATCCGTGAGCAGATTGTAAGAGACTCCAGTCATGTGTTTTTCATGTAATGGTGTATTATCTATCCAGCCAATTAATTCAGAAGGGCGAATAAATTTCTTGTAGTCGTGGGTACCTTTCGGAAGTATTTTTAAGACATGTTCGGCGCCGACTATAGCTAGCACCCAAGATTTGGCACTACGATTAATGGTGGACAAGAAGAGGTGACCTCTCGGTTTTACTAGACGGGCACAGGCATATATTACAGAGATAGGATCAGGTACATGCTCCAACACCTCCATGCATGTAATCACATCGTACTGGTTCATGCGAGTGCGGCTGTACCTTTCTACCGTTTCTTGCACATAAGTCAGGCTTAGCCCGCTTTCTAGTGCGTGCAAAAGAGCAGCTTGGATTATCTCTTTTCCAATATCTAATCCTGTAACCCGCGCCCCCTCCCGAGCCATGCTTTCCGCTAAAATACCACCTCCACAGCCAACATCGAGGACTTTTTTCCAAAAATTCCAGAGGCATGCTTCATAATATAATCTAAGCGTAGTGGATTGATTCGATGTAATAACTTAAATTCACCTTCTAAATCCCACCAGTGATTGGCCGAGCGCTCAAACTTAGCAAGCTCTTCATGATCGACATTTTTTTCTTTGTGTCGGGATAAATCTGTATTCATAAGCATATTTAGTTCTTAATATTTGTTAAACGGATTATACATGTTCTGGAGAAACACTAATGTATTTTTAATACTAGCGTTATTTGTCTCTTCAGCATGATTTATGTTATAGTATAAATTATTGCCACTTCTATGCCAGTGGCGGATAAACTATTAGTAGAGGAATGGCGGCTCTATGAGCGACCGCGCTAGAGAAATCACACCGGTAAATATCGAAGATGAGCTAAAAAATTCTTATCTAGGCTACGCGATGTCCGTTATAGTAGGCCGCGCACTTCCGGACGTCCGCGATGGACTAAAGCCAGTTCATCGGCGCGTCCTTTATGCGATGAGCGTATTAGGAAATGACTGGAATAAACCATACAAAAAATCCGCTCGTATCGTTGGCGACGTTATAGGTAAATATCACCCCCACGGCGATACCGCAGTTTATGATACCATTGTTCGTATGGCTCAGTCATTCTCGCTGCGCTATATGTTAATAGACGGTCAAGGTAACTTTGGTTCTGTTGATGGCGATTCCGCTGCAGCAATGCGCTACACCGAAGTGCGTATGTCTAAAATTGCTCACGAACTTCTAGCAGATCTAGAAAAAGAAACGGTAAACTTTGTCTCTAATTACGATGGTACAGAGCAAATTCCGTCTGTTATGTCAGCAAAGATTCCAAATCTTTTGATTAACGGCGCATCAGGAATTGCTGTGGGTATGGCCACTAATATTCCACCGCATAACCTATCAGAAATTATCAATGGATGTCTGGCTTACATTAATGATGCAAGCATCAGCATAGAAGACCTGATGAAACATATACCAGGTCCAGACTTCCCTACTGCGGCGATTATAAATGGTCGACGCGGTATTGAAGAAGCCTACCGAACTGGACGAGGTAAAATCTATCTACGAGCCCGGGCAGAAGTTAAATCTGATTCCAAAACCGGACGCGACACTATAATTGTTCGCGAAATTCCTTATCAGGTGAATAAGGCGCGCCTAATTGAAAGAATTGCCGGATTAGTAAAAGAAAAACGCATAGAAGGTATTAGTACCGTGCGTGACGAATCTGACAAAGAAGGCATGAGAATTGTAATTGAAGTTAAACGCGAAGCATCAGGCGAAGTAGTACTAAACAATCTGTATGCATTAACCCAATTACAGATAACTTTTGGCATTAATATGGTGGCGCTACATCAAGGGCAACCAAAGCTATTAACCCTGAAAGATATTCTTCAAGCGTTCGTGTTACATCGAAGGGAAGTAGTAACACGGCGTACTATTTTTGAACTGAATAAAGCCCGTGAGCGGGCTCACGTCCTAGAGGCGCTAGCTGTCGCTCTAGGTAATATTGATACAATTATTGACCTAATTCGGAGTGTGGCAACCCCAGAGAAAAGCAAAGCTGCGCTCCTAGCTAAATCCTGGAAACTAGAAAAAGTGAAAACTATTCTAGGAGCGGGACGCGATAATATCACGTGTCCAGAGTGGTTAAAACTGACATCTGGTATCCATGCCGATCAGTATCATCTAACCGAGAAGCAGGCTCAAGCAATCTTAGATCTAAAGCTTCAAAAACTCACCACCTTAGAGCATGCAAAACTTATAGATGAATACAAAGAGCTCTTAAACCTTATTACTAGATTAACTTCTATTCTAGAAAGTTCAGACATCCTAATGGAAGTAATACGCCAAGAGTTAGTAGCGATTAAAGAACAATACCACGATAGCCGCTACACTGAAATCACCGAAAATACGCCAGACATCAATATCGAAGACTTGATTAATCAAGAAGAAGTAGTAGTAACACTATCTCATCAGGGTTACGTAAAGTATCAACCCCTCTCTGACTACGAAGCACAGAGACGTGGCGGCAAAGGACGCTCAGCTACACGTATTAAGGAAGCAGACTTCATCGATCGTCTCTTGGTGGCTAACACTCACGATAGCATCCTATGCTTCTCAAGCCGAGGGCGTCTGTACTGGATGAAAATATATCAACTTCCCGAAGCTAGCCGCACAGCACGCGGCCGACCAATCGTCAATCTACTTCCTTTAGAATACGGCGAGCGCATTACAGCTATCTTGCCAGTACGAAAGTACGAACAGGATCATCATGTCTTTATGGCGACCGCTACTGGCATGGTGAAAAAAACTTCACTCACCGACTTTAGCCGTCCACGCAGCGCTGGTATTATCGCGATTAATCTTAATGAAGGCGACGAACTTATTGGCGCCGATCTGACTGACGGAAATAACGAAGTCATGCTATTTTCTGTTAGAGGCAAAGTAGTGCGTTTCCCTGAAGATCAAGTGCGCCCCATGGGGCGCTCCACTTTTGGCGTCCGAGGAATCAGACTGGGTCTACGCGATCGTGTAATCTCCCTAATTGTGCCACGTAGCGGAGGTAATATACTGACTGTCACCCGAAATGGATTTGGAAAACGCACCGAAATTACTGAATACCCGACTAGATCGCGCGCTACTCAAGGAGTCATATCTATCAAAGTAAGCGAGCGAAATGGTCCAGTGGTCGGTGCCATACAAGTAGAGGCGACGGATCAGATTATGATGATCACTGACTCTGGCACTCTAGTACGTACTAGAGTCTCAGAAGTCAGTGTAGTGGGTCGCAATACTCAAGGTGTAACCCTCATCCGAACCTCAGAAAATGAGAGCGTTGTTGGATTGCAGCGAGTAGCCGAAGTAGTAGAAGAGTAGTTAGAATATAAAGCTTATTGAATATAGAAAAATAAAAAAAGGTCGATACTATCTCGTATGCATTATACTAATCGATGATCAGAAAGCGACCTCTTCAGTCTTCCAGTTAGATGTGTCTATCAATCTCGATTAGGCGTGCGACACCAACATAAGCTTTCATATGTTAAATATTGAGGTCTAATAACTGATCTTTAATGCATCAGTCAATTGACAACTACACCCACAAACTTTAGTCTCAAGAAAGATAGACTAAAAAGGAAGTATTAAATTGATGCCACGAGCGTAAGAAATAAAAGTTTCTGTTCATTAGGATAGCAATCCCAATCTTTTAAAAAATGCTCTAAATAAAATGAGACACCAAAAAATAATAGACCCCTATCAGAACATATCTCACTGATTTAAGAATAAATAATAAGCAAAAGTATATAGGGTGACCGGGGCACTTTAAATACGAAAACCCACTCGTTTATAATAACAAAACATCATATCTTTCTTTTCTAAGAAAAATAGCATCACAATCTATTATACTAGTAATAACTTCAAGAATCGCTAAACCTTTAAGAGATATGTAAATAATATAATAAAGTTATACATCTTATCGAAGCTTAATTATATAAATTATCGTTTACTGTAAAATTACATAGTAACCAGAACTAATTACTATAATATCTATTCGTTATACTCTCTCTACATCGTAATATTATTTATTCTCATTTATATTTTATTAAAATATAACAAAAGTAACATTTAATTAGTTATCATTTATTTTATAAAGAGTATTTTACTGCTTTATTAAAAATTTTTTAGGATAGCACTAAAAATTTGCAAAATAAAAAAAGAGAGTTCGATTGTGCTTTTCATAAAGAAAGTTTTTAGTTGCTTAGATAAATAATTTTAAAAAATTAAAGAACGCTAAGTAAAATACGCACAGTCATCACCTATCATCTATAAAGATAGTATCTTAGGGTTTAGAATATTATTAAATAAAGTAAAAAATTGGAAAAACATAAATTTAATTTTATCAATAAAATTGAATAAAAATAAATCTATGATCTAAGAAAGTAGACTAAAGTTTGATCGAACATAGCGTCAATTAAAAATTAAATAGAAATATATTTCTAATAATATAGTTGACGTCAGAAACCGCATTCTGGGATTAATTAAATTAGCTTTATTCTTCGATTTATTTTTTCTATTTATGAAATATTTTTTTAGTATAAAATATTCGTACTGAGACTTAAGACTAATTTTAAGAAAATTAAATTAGAATACTGTAGATAAAAACATAGATAAATACACTAAGACGATTTAATATTTATGTATTGTTACTTTTTTATTAAAAAGAATAATCCTGAGTTGAGTATCTTCAGTAAATTTAATAATTTATAATTTCTAGATCTATCTAGTATAATATAAAATAAGTCGACTTCTATAAAACAAGATATATGTATCTAATATTACACTGTAATAAATCTACTTAGATTTATTAGATTAAGATCAAAATTTCTGTAATAGATTAATCGTTATAGCTTTTAGTATTATAAAATATACAGTGTATAACTATTGATAGACATTCTAACTACGATACTCAAAATCTTGATAACTGAGTAAATAAGCAAATTCTTGCACTAAGACTGGATGCACATCTTCAATACTCACGTGAGGTGCAAGTACGCTAACTTGTGTCATCTCCATGCCAAAATAACCGCAGGGATTAATGCATTTGAAGGGATTAAGATCCATGGCTACGTTGAGAGCCAAACCATGGAACGAGGTACCTTTACGAATTCGCAAGCCCAGTGAACAGATTTTTTGCGCACCGACATATACACCTGGTGCACCCGGATGAGCATGGGATTCGATGTAAAAATAAGATAAGGTATTGATGACAGTATCTTCTATAGCTGTGATTAATTCGTGCACGCCAATCTTTCTGCGTCTTAAATCAATCATAACGTACATGACTTGCTGTCCCGGACCGTGATAAGTTACTTGGCCTCCGCGATCACTTTGAACAACTGGAATATCGCCTGGAGTTAATATATGCTCTGCTTTACCTGATTGACCTTGAGTAAATACAGGATGATGCTGAACGAGCCACAGCTCATCAGGCGTGTTTACGGTTCGGGAGTCGGTAAAGGCCCGCATTGTTTGAGATACTTCCGAATAAGGTTGCAATCCCAACTGACGTACAATGAGCACATCTGGTTGCATAATAATTGCTCTCAAATTACATAAAAATGAAGCACTTATATAAAGTACATTAAATGACGATCATATATTTAACTTTGTTAGATATATGATCTAAGGGACGTGAATAGACTTACTGTAGCTTTATATATAAAATTATATTTTTAGATTTTATAGTACGAAGCGCACAGATTCAAGACGGCCAAGCGCTTCATACAAGCTTTCAATTTGATTAATATGTCTAGCTTTAATAGTAATAGACACGGAGTAGTAGCTACCTTTTATACTTGATTTAATCTGTGGATAATAATTATCCGGGGCGTAACGCTGGACTACCGTAACTACCTGATCTACTAATTTCGGATGTGCCAGTCCTATTACTTTATAAGTAAATGGGCAGGGGAATGTGAGCAATTCTTTAAATTTTATTTTCATATGTCTCAGATCCGGTGTTTCCTATAAGGTATGTCTTATATCATTTAAGATTATTCTATTTTTTATTGATGATTTGATTGCTTATTATTTCTTATGAGTACTATATAGAAAGCTCTGATTAATCAGATTATATATATTTATATATATACTACCTTTTTCTATTTATCAGAACTAATAGCAGGGATCACATAAAATTTTTCACTTAGTAAATTATAACTTAATTATTATCTAAATTTGATACTTATCTCATTTAGATTTAGATTACTTATTCTGATACAAGTTTAATTTATTAAAAATTTAGTTCCTAATTTATATATTTATAATAGTATCCTATTATAAATATATAAATTATTATTAGATGCAAACATATACGATATCTAGAGTTGGTATGATAATAATACGATATTTATTACCCATAAAATCTTCCCTATCACTAACAATTAGTGATTTACTGTCAGGGATGTATATATTTTTATTTATTTTACTATACCTATAAATTTTAAAAATATAAATGAAAATTTAATTTCAGATGTGATAGAGATCAAAGTATAAATTGATTTTTTCTATCGATACAATAATTAAAGTGAGCCCCTGTTTTTTAACATAGCGGATTTTAAAAATTTTTGTCTTAGTGAATAAATTACCCTATTATCGCTTAATACAAAATTCTAAGAGGTACTCCGATATTTCGTATCTATGCATTAAAGAAATATGGTTCTGTCATTGCATAGCGCTAATAAGAAAGTAATACAGATCATTATCTTATAAAAGAAAAATATTTACTTAATGTGTTCTTAAGTTAAAGTCTAATATAATTTTTAAGGAAACATTATTCCATTACGACATAAACTTTTTGAATACTACTTTTCAGTTCGTTATTATAAAAGATAACAGCAGACATCGAAAAAGGGACACGTTCTTTATAAAGAACGCCAAAACCGTCTATGTAGTACTAAACATTAAGTTATTGGGTAAATTTTTCTAGCTTACAGTTTGTAATACCTAGAAAGCTATCACAGGTTATAAGAGCAAGTCAGCAATTAAGTAGTTTCCTCTAAGATTTTCTTAGTGGCCTCTATCTGATCTATATGACGATGTTGGACTGCTTCAGAAGAACGGATTACAAATATGAGCTTATTTTTCAGGATATATAGATAATACGATCTTTTTTGAAACCTTGAAGTAACACCTCTATACACGTAGCATACTTCTAAAGTACTTAATCTGTATATCAATGCACTCACTTAATTTACTAACAAAAAATTACAGATGTGGTAGCAGAAATTACAAAAAGTATTGATGTCAAAATTTTGTAATCATTTTAGATAATTCTAGTTTCGATACTCATATGGATAGTGATTTACTAATCTATTTCGGACCTCTAACAAGTTTTTTCCATAATAAGAAGTAAAAATTTTTAAAATCTGGAGAGAGAAGATTTGCGTTTTAGGTTGACAGTAGCCCAGTACTATCGAAAGTACTGGGCTACTTTAGAAATATCTGATAATTAAATATCTGCTATTTTACGGATTGTTCTGAAGTAATCATTTAGAAAAACCTAAAGTGGAGATACGAGCACATATTTTATTCAAAGGCAACTATCTAGTTACATCATCACTTTAATAAATACGGAAGACTTATGGGAGCACACTGTTCTTCCAATCGTGCAGTTAATTTACATGCCTAGAGAGCCCCATTAAAGATGCGCGAAAACCGTATGCAATCTAATTTTTAGCGGCTTTTTAGGAGAGATTTATAAATAAAATAAATAGCATGACTTTTATTGCACTTACTTCTACGCTTTGGTTCGTCGAGGTTACTAGGCTAATTGAAGCTCCGGTGTGTCTAATTTTCTCAGATTGTCTAGTATTTTAGGGGCTGTATCCTTCTTATAATTATCGACTTCGAAAGACAATGCGACCTTTGCTTAAGTCGTATGGCGTAATCTCTAGGGTAACCTTGTCTCCGGTTAGGATACGAATATAGTTTTTGCGCATTTTACCGGAGATATGCGCAGTTACTACGTGCCCGTTTTCTAATTCAACGCGGAACATGGCGTTGGGCAATGTATTAATAACTGTGCCCTGCATTTCAATATTATCTTCTTTGGCCATCGCATCCTCTAAGTCTAATAACTTTAATTTTAATCGATCAGATTTTGAATATTACAAAATTTTCGAAAAGCCCACTTAAGAGAGGCGCTAGACTACTCTGGAGCTTAGGCTTTACGCGCGGTTGGGTAAATGTATTAGAACTAATTTTTTCCCATAACAGCCACTGAGTGGCTACAAAGTTAATGTGCGGGAGGATTATCTTAACGCTACACTAAACAGTGTAGCGTTAAGTGCCTGACAGTCAATTAATTTTCCAGATTATCAGAAAAATTTTAGGAGTAAACGATCAAAGAACACATGCGTAGTCCGCCAAGACTATTGAATGTTTATTAGATAAATAATAGCATTATCTGTATCTCTTAGTGTGCCATACAGTTGCTAGTAGTATTGCCCGGGTTTTAATCAGATAAAAATATTTATATTACCATCCCTCTCTAATACCCATATCAGACTATTCGATAAAAATGTCATTATGACAATCAGTGCATTTTTTGATTCAATCAGAGATATTGTCAACTCTAACTATATAATTAAAATACTTGGATACAGAGTATCTACCTATAAGCTCCTAATTCATTTAATAGAGCATAAAATGAATAAAAAATCAAAGTAAGATGAGGAGAATTAGTGTAGAGACACCAATCTCGTTTTGCGTATCTTTTACACAGATAGTGTACTTTCTATAAAAATTAAAAAATGACTCTGATAAACGAAAAACGTATTTACATTTACCTGGAAATATACCCTGACTCGATTACTTGTGATGAATTAATAGGAAAGATAGCTGTATATGTACCGTATATTTTATGTTGTATACAAAATTTTAAGGTGAATTAAAGAGTGATTCTTTAATAAAATAGTTTAAGCTTTATCATTATAAAAATATACTCCATATTACTCATATCTACTTTTTTAAAAATCAATGCTTGTGAATAATTTACTCTACTTATGACTTATTCGAATCATTCTTTATAGAAGATATATTGAAAATAATTTTCATAAAATATTCATAGAGTACTTTTAAATCTAACTGGGTTATTTACTTCTAATGACGTCATTGTCTTATATTAAATTTCTTTTTTGCTCTAATCGAGGTAAAAGTTATCTGCGTATATTTTATCTATATAAATACCCGACTGATCGCTTTATGCTTTACTCTAAAAGGTTTTTATTGACGCATGACTAGATTGGTCTTGTCATATATCGCGCGTATTTTTAAGTAACACCTCCCTAAATCATGGCGTTACAAGAAGTGCGGTGCTCTTCGCTACCACCAAAAAATTTTAAGAGTCCGATAAAATTTCGAAAAAAATTAATAATTAAGTATGCTATAATGGCAAGATTTCTTGAAAGGTATCTTCCTAACTGTCTAAACTGTCTAGGCATTTTAATATGCCTATTTGTTATAGATATAGAGTATTTTTATGAGAAGCAGCTCCATGTGATTGCTTCCTTCGTAAGGATACAAGTACGTATCTCTTTTTATTTTATCAAGATCTATAGCTAAATATATAAAGAGGTTTCACTGTAGTGAAATAGATTCAGATTGACAGACTACATCATAAGAAGATTGGGGTGGTGACCCCATCTTCCACCAGGGTCCGCATGTTAAATACACTTAACGGGTTTTGGAAGTCCGGCTATCTTAGTTGCTTGTTTTGCGGGTCCCTGAGGGAACAGACGATAGAGGTATCGGCTGTTCCCTTTTTCCTTTCCATACTTTTTCTCTATGGCTCTGACTAACATACGGATTGTCGGAGAAGTATTAAATTGATGATAGAAATCACGAACAAGGCGTATTACTTCCCAGTGTACGTCGGTTAATGTGACCGCTTCCTGATCTGCTAGTAGCAGCGCTAGACCTTCGCTCCAGTCTGCACTATTTTTAAGATAACCCTCTGCATCAGTTTCAATAGTTTGATTTTCAAACTCTAGCATTTTGCTTCATCAACAAATATTATAGTAAGAACACACAGGTTTAAAGAGTTTTCCATAAAGCTTTCTGAGCTTTCTTATTTTAAGGAAGAATTAAGTAAAATTGATAGTAGACATATTGAGTTGGCACTTGCTCTTTATCTTTTTATACCTCTTTCGTAAGCTTTTGGACTTTACAAGAATAGGATGCTTTATTTGTAAGATTGCTCGCTTTGGAGTAGGTTAAAACATTTTAAGGCGATCTATCTATTTTTAGTTATTAGCCCACCTATGCGGGCTACCTCTTCGAGGTATTCTTATTTTGTAATCAAAATGTGGTAAGTATAAGATGGTGCACTTGTTCAAAAAATAATAGAGAAAAAATGACTTTTTGTACAGTGTTTTTGTATAGTGAAAACTAACGCCAACTTTGATATGACGCTGTTCACTTAAAATGACACACTGTATCGTATATCTGTTACTCTAGTAGTCGTATCGTTTTAACGATACGCATTCGGTGGATATATTTAAAATAATTATTTTAAATATAATATTTTAAAAATTTTATTCAATTTAAGTAACGCAAACATGATTCAGGAGTTGGGAAAATTAAGTCTTTTCCCGGTTTTTAGTAATGCGATTCATTTATTTATAGTATCATTTTAGAATATTAATTAATTTTAGAATATTAATTAACTAAAGGAGTCGCATTATTGATAGAGTAACAGTATAGTCATAATTAATATTCATTCAATAAATTCAATAAATTTGTCCTTGTGGATGCCAGGACAAAGCTTTTTATTTATAAAATAAATAAATTAAATTGGGAGCCTGAAACACTTGTCTGGAGGACTTAATGCGTTGATGCATACCTCATAGATACTAGGGGCGTCCTCGGCTGGATTCGAACCAGCAACTGTCTCTTAGGAGGAGACTGTTATATCCATTTAACTACGAGGGCTTTAATATTTTCTAATACATACTGTTACCTATCCTTACGGCGGTACCGTAATTTACGCTTTTTATCACGTAAAAATTGTCATCTACTATTTTTCCACGAAGCATTTTTAGTAAAATGCTATTTAGTATATTACTATTTATCTATATAATCTACTTTATAAAAATTAGATTATATATGCTGTAATCTAAAAAAATTTTTATCCAATAACTTAATACTTACCATTTTAGTCCTTTCAAGCATCGCTACATTGCTTCATAGAAATCAAAATGACTTCGGTATGCATCGAAATCGCGATGCTGGCTGATTTATCCTTCTTCGTATTACTAGCCTATGTAATGATTAGATTTATCTGCATTAAGAGATGAAGTTAATTTCACGGGTCGGCTTCTGAGCAATTAAAAAGTCGTGCGCTCCTTCCCTTATTGATTTATCAGAACCCACCCCCTTTTCTCCCGAAAAGGGGGTGGGTTCTTAAGATCTTGTTTAGATCTTCATTATTAGATAACGTCACTGTATCAATACGTCTAGAAGGCTGAATCTTGTCTATTATTAAGCGTAAAACCACTGGTGGGATAAATCTATTGCTTAAGAAACAAACGACTTTTATTGATTCTCTGCATGCACATCTGCTCCCACTTGAGTGATCGGGGCTAGGTTTAAAGGAAGAATTACTTTAGCCTTCCTGGCTGCAAACGATAGTGCTGAACCTTGAAATAGCAATGAAGCTAGAACTACAAAGAAAGCTAGATTAAAAAACAGCTGTGCGTGCGATAATCCGGCCATCATAGGAAACACTGCAAGGATTACCGGAACAGCACCGCGCAGACCAACCCAGGCGATAAAACCACGCTCACGCATACTAAATCCTCGAAATGGCAATAAGCCAATAAGTACCGAAATTGGACGGACAAATAGAGTCATCCATACTGAAAGAAGAAGAGCTGGAATAGCAATGGGGAGAAGTTCATGTGGATTGAGCAACAAGCCTAGCACTAAAAACATCCCGATTTGGCTCAACCAAGCCATGCCGTCAAAAGTTTGTAAAATACCATGACGGTTTTGTATCGGCTGATTACCCAATAGTAGTCCACATAAATAAACTGCGAGAATACCACTCCCGTCTAAAGCCGTAGTTAAAGAAAAGATAAGTATGCCGCCGCTGACAGCCAGAAGCGGATACAGACCCTCGGCGAGCTTTATGTGATTTATTAAGGTCAACAGAAACCATCCTCCACCTAGACCAAAAACGATTCCCAGACCAAATTGCTGCATGAGATGTAATGGGAATATCCAGCTCAGGGTAGATGCACCGGCGCTAATCATTGCGATTAGAGTAATAGTAAGAAATGCCGCCATAGGATCATTGCTGCCAGATTCAATTTCTAGGGTAGCGCTAACCCGTTCGTTAAGCCCTTTTCCGGACAGCATTGAGAATACTGCAGCGGCATCGGTAGAACTAATGATAGCACCAATCAGAAGTCCTTGAAGGAGATCAAGGTCAAATAACCAGGCCGCTGCTATCCCAGTGAGCCCAGCAGTGATTAGAACACCTACAGTAGCCAGAGAAAGTGCTGGCCAAAAAGCAACGCGAAAGGAAGTAATTCGAGTGCGCATACCTCCGTCAAGGAGGATCACCGCTAAAGCAAGATTGCTGACTAGATAAGCTAGAGGATAATTGTTAAAAACAATACCTCCTGGACCATCAACACCAGCTAACATACCGATTGCTAGGAATATGACTAAGATGGGAATACCTAGACGAGAAGAAAATGAACTCAGAAGAATACTTGAGCCTACCAAGACGGAGCCGATGATAAATAGACTGTTAATAGTACTAGCATCCAAAATGATATTCTCCTGAGATTAGAGGGAAACACTTATAAGCATGAATTATTAATAATGATAACGTGTTTAGTAGATAAAGTGTTAATCCTAACTAATTTGTTAGTCAGTAATATATTCTTATATAATGAGAGCATATTACTGACTAAGACTATATTAAAAAATAACAAAAAATTTTTTATTTATAAATATACTCTGTTTACGACATCTTTAGTATTTTCAATTTTAGTAAAAAGAAAATAATATTTGATTTTATCAATAATTTTTTCTTTTTATACATTTAATATTCTTTATAATAATTGTTATGACTAAATAAGGATGTTTAATTTATTTTTATTTAAAATTAATTAACTTATCCGAACTCCGATTTAAGTACATTATACAAATATATCAGGGGTCTTTAATTTATAACGAATGATGACATACCTAAATAAAAAATTTTAAATCTATCAAAATTGTCTTTTTTAAAGAACTCATCTGAGACGATTTTTTATTTAAAGATGCAGCGCTTATATAAGTTGCTCCATTTTATGGAGAATAGGATATAACATATTTTTTAATTACTAGGATTATAATGATGTGTAGCGCTATACAAAAGTATTAAAAAAATTTCAATTCTTCGTAATAATGTCTGATAAATGAATTTATATCAATTGCAGCTATGCATTATTATCGATTATTTATTATTTTATTTCATAGATATATTAAATTCACTATACATCATTAATTAAAACAGTAACCTTACTCCTTTATTTACCAAATAATCTATATAATTCGATTATATAAAATATGGGGATAGATTTTCAATTTTTGATAATTTTATTTTTATTTTTTATCACGGCACTGAAAGAATAATCGAAAATATTTTAATAATTAGATGAAGCATCATAAGTCAAAATGACTGACGCCTATTTTCGTATTCGGTTTACCATCTAAGTTTTTATGATAGGATCTAAATAAGCCCCTGAAAGTAAAAGCTAGGTTTCTCACGATCAAGTAAGCCAGGTATGCAAACCGTTTTACTGGGTGAGAGCTTCTTCTAAAATCGCTTGAATGCAATACTTCGTTGTGATAGTGTTTTAATATATCTAAGATAAATTAAGGCAACTCGGTATTGAAAGATAATTTT
>CAXKXX010000004.1:0-138524 GCA_964059975.1 Serratia symbiotica | reverse complement strand
ATAGTTGACTCTAGTAGGAAGTGTTAATGGTTTTATTAATCATTTTTGGAAATCAGCTATCATAGACTATATGCCTATTATTTGCGCCCTGACGGTCCGTATTAGGCACAGAAGAGGCGTCAAGTAGCCAAATAACTACTGCTGCGCCTTGCTATTATTTTTTATAATAGACCAGTTTTCTTCTTAAGGCCTTCTATTACTAGCGCTCTATTAAGTTGATATTGCATGAGACCGTTAGCCCTGAGGTGACACGATGCGCAGTTACTACAGCCATTTCCTTTAATGCCATTATAGCAAGTTAGTGTATCTTGACGAACAAGATCCAATTGACGGTAATAGTCTGCTAGAGCCCAGGTTTCTGCTTTACTGAGTAACATTAGCGGTGTTTTAAAGCGAATATTGCGTGATATACCTAGCGTAATCGCTCGATTTAATGTTTTTATAAATTCATCTCGACAATCTGGGTAATCCAAGAAGTCTGTTTCACAGACGCCAGTGATCACTGTGTCTGCATCTATTTGATAGGCGTAAATTGCTGCTAGGGTCAAGAATAAAATATTGCGACCCGGAACAAAAGTGCTTGGCAACATATTTTTTTGCTTGGAAGCACAGGTGGAGACTGGCATGCTATCGCATGTTAAGCTGCTAGTCGCTAATTCTTTTAGAACATGTAGATCGAGTATCTTATGCGCTTTAGGGCGCAATGCTAAAGATAGCTCTTGTGCGACGGAAATTTCTTCGCGATGCCTCTGACCATAATCAAATGTAACACAGTAAACCTCGTGATATTGTTGTAATGCTTGAATTAAGCAGGTCGTAGAGTCTTGCCCTCCACTAAAAACGACAACTGCGCGCTTCATATAATCACCTTATGTTTAGATTTGTCACTTTCCGACGTGTGTGCCCTATTTTGGGTACGCTTTAGATTATCTAGATTTTAATCCTTGCGCTCACAACTTACACGTTGTAATCAGATAGATTAATTAATAAGAAGTTGGTCTTGAGAATTAGGGTGTGCATCTAAGCAACCTAGTGACTAAGCGATTTACTAGACCTGAAACACTCTTCTAAAACTCGTATTTTTTAATAAAATATACCTGCTACAAAAATACCTGCTACATTGATAGTGCGAAAAAAGTATATTGTAAAGCTGATTATAGAGTAAATCACAAGATAAGCTCTACATTCACGCAGAGTTACTTTTTAATATTATCTAAATGGGCTTTACGGTCACCTAGCATCAGAAATAGGCTATTAGAGTTGGGGCCGTCCCGTCAATGTATATGTAGACACTAATGTTTAGTGCTAGGTGACCACAAGTCTTACAGCTAGTTTTAATCGAGGGTAGTATGGAGCTATGCATTCCAGAGCGATCTATTTAGATGATATACATCCGAATAAGTACAGCTCTAAAACTCTGCAATTATTCATGATTTAGTCTAAAACTATTTAGATTAAACTTATACTGAAAGATATCGTTTTCTCTTGACTTGACTTGATGTCATTTTTCAGAGTGCCGCCTGCTTTATATCTTACTATAAAGATAGTTACCCAAAACCATTTCTGTTAACGAAATAATTCAAATGATTTATATTTTTATAATCTATTATTTTATAATTATTATGTAGAAATAAGATGCGTATATTTTAAATATTTTCTGTCACTCGCTTTTTAAAACTCTTATTCCAGATACTGGACATTATATCTAGAATATCACTATTAATATTTATATTAAATATTAAATGTATATTAATATCGCATAAAGAGTTCAAAACTATGTTTATATGCCTCACTCATTGCTATATCTATAAAGGAAATAAATTTTAGAAGTTAATTATGATGTTTATTAAATTTCGAAGAAAAGTTTACAGGTATAGAATTATGAATTTGTCAAAATATAAGATATAGTTTAAGAAAAAATTTTAACGAAATTCTTTAGAAAATATGAGTAAGATGCATTAAAGTATTAATGTAGTAATAGTTTCAACTATTATTTATTTTTATATTTATAAAAAATTTACAAATACTAATAAGTCTTAAGATTTATTGATACTTTATTTAGGCTAAAGAATATAACAATAAATTATACACAGCGATTATACTTAATATTACTAATTTTTATCAAAAAAGATAATTAGCTTAGATAGAAATTGAAAAATTTTATCAAAAATTTAAAAAATAGTAAAAATTTCATAGATATAATCCAAGATACTATGCGTCAATATACAAATTTTAGTCAAGCTATTAAATAAAATATTATATAATAGCACGAATAAATAATGTTAATAATTCAATTAGTATGTATGATCCGAATAGTGTTTTTATTTGAATTAGCTTTAACTACAGAATATTAAAATATCTGTTAATATTAAAATTAATTTAAGTAATTTTAGTGTATTTTTCGATTAATTTTAACTAAATATTAGATGTCAATAATATATCAATAAGCATATTATACATAATGATTAATCCTAATTTAAAATTGAAATGGCGTGGATTATAGATAATGAATATTAGAAAGATAGAAAATAAAAAAATAGACGATAAAATATAAATTTTTATTATTTATCTACTTTATAAATAAAATTTATAAGATAGAAAAGAGCAAATATTTTTCTTTCTACTTCACTCCTCTAAAAGAACATTTCACGTGAATAAAATAATAATTTTCTTTATCGGTTCCTGAAATTTTCTTATTTATTTTTTAGAAAATTATCATAACAAGGTGTTGATAATATGGCAATATCTGAGACATATTTCTATCTAACTTTTTTAAATAGAATATTGTTTTAATATATTAGATAAATAGATCTTATTTTATCATTTATCTTGTAGTAATATTTTAGTTAGTTTCTACATGTTTCTAAAGAATCGTTTAATTTAAACTATATTTGATCCTAGTATATATCTAAAACCATTTTAGAAATTAGAATTAATCCGTCATTAAATAGTATTATTTAAATCACTAATATAGAATTCGGTCTCATAAGATTTTAGTAGTAAAAATTTAAAGAAAGAGCAGTTAGTAATATAAAATCTTAGCGTATTTGACTCTATCTAAATCTCTAAGGTATGTACTCTGTATTGCTTTAGATTATCATTTTGATACCTTTATAAGGGTATCAAAATGATAAATATCAATAACTAAAATAGTTTTACAAGAAGGAAGTAAGCAAACCTCTTAGATTAAATAAGACGCATTGCTTACTAGCTTTTTCATGAAAGACTAGATAAAATAAGAAGAGGTCCTATAATTTAAATGGTGGTGGAGCAAAGAATGACTGCACTAATGCCGTATCGATGTTAATATTATTTTTTCCAAAATTTAAAACAGATAAAATCTGTGCGATTATAGAATTATTTTGAATTCTTAATTTTCTAAATTACTATCTATTTTATTTTTAATTAGTATAATAATTTTGTGAGCATATATTCCTCTAATTATTTATAGTCATAAAGATAGTATGATCGAAATATGCTATTTATACCTAATTTAATTTATATGATATGCGATATAACTCGCTCTATTAAACATTATTCTTTTCTAGCAAACATCTTTAACTCTAATTAAAAAGTCTATTATTAGTGATCTTTAAATTTCAATAAATAATTTTTATAGTAAGCTTACTGGATTTACACCTAAAAATAGAAGTATTAAACAGTATAAAAATGATCTTTTTCTCGATATCTGATAGCCTCTCTATTCTATGCTGTAGTCTTGACCCGAGATCTTTTAGTTCATTGAATTATGATTCAATATCTAGGATACGGCGCTTTCTTATAGGGATGTTTAATTTACTAATAAGCTTAGAAAATAGCAGGAATCGATTCTGGCGATTAAGTCAATTCTCTGCATATAGCGAGTAGCGAGCACGAGAGGACGGCCTTGAACGCAGTAGATTTCATTAAAATGGGGAGTTAAAAACAGAGATGACGACAATGACACACTCAAAACATTATTGGAATTGGAAATAGTGTAACTACATAATAATTGGAAATAGTGTAACTAAATAATCTAAAATAATAAAAAATTAAGCATCAGCTCGTTTTTTCTTGCTATTTAATAAACTATCAAAGATACTAGTACGACACTCAAAAAATAAATACCCTATCTGGGGATTTGCTAGTTCTCCTGTAGCACTTACCTGTGAAATCGGTCAGATCTGGAAGGAAGCAGCCGTAGCAAGTAATGTGCGTGCCGGGATGTGGCTAGCAACCCCCCCCACGCACCCTCAATAAAGTAAGGTGCCTTTTACTATTTTTTAAATCCCACGTCATTCTGTCATTCTATATCCAATATCAAATTAATCGCACATATAGTCGATCCTCTTCAAGATAAGAAAGTAGATTGATCTAGATTTGAAGTATTCCTAAAAAGTTAAAGCCCCTAACTCCGTATTCGTCTCTATAAAACGGAGCGATGCTAATCGTATCTAATGATACCACTAAATCAATTAACTATTCCTAAAACAAACGCTAACCTGAACCGTAGTTACCATCATCATTTTAAATAGAGATACGGATTTTTATGCTTCTAACATTTAACATTTAGTAATTAATCTAGATACTATGATAAAACTGTTACTAATAGCATAGATTTTCGCGTAATTATTAATACTAGTTAATTTATTGTTAATAATGTTAGCAACAGCTATATTTTACTATAATATAATTATAGTAAAATATAGCTTATTTAACAAATAGCTATAGAGTATCAAACTTTTTTCTTTGAACTTATTGTTCTTATCTTTACAATGAAGTTAGACAGTAGTTTTTATATAAAAGTTTATTTAAAGGTATATTTTTCTATTTTCTTTATTTTTTATATTATAAGCTTAAATCATTAATGTGTTCTATGAGTATGAAAATTTTTATTTATTTGAAGTTAGATATACACTATAAAACTTAGATGTCCTAATTTAATAATTCAGTATTAATTTTATTAAACTTTTCTATTTAAAAAGATGCTTATACTAATATAATTCTAAAATTTTTATAAAAATAGATAATAGCACTATTTGCATTGCATATTTACTTGGTAATTTTACTAAAATTTTATATAAGACAATATATATTGTTTATTAATTAATAATTAAGTATAAAGTTACTTTATATTAAAATGTTCTTACTTTTAACATAAAGTAATCTACTCAGTAATTCTATTTATATAAAATATAATTTAGTTGTCCTTAAAAAAGAATAGGAGTCATAGAATAAATAAAACAATCAAGTAATGCAGTATTTGCTAGTAAAATACTCTATAAGGATTAAGTAGTTTTAAATAACTATTATTTATAATATCTATAGAATTTAATTAAATAAATAAAATATTAGTTAACTCAATCTTTTGATAGATCTAATTGATAGAAAATTCTCTATTGATTTACTAAAATAGTAGTGGCGTACTACACAATTTTTCATATTTATAAAAAATAAAAATAGCATAAATAAAAATAGCATAATTTTCTTTAATTATTTTATGTACATATTTTATATAAAAGTAGAATTAAATATTATTAATCTTATCATATGTATTTATCATATGCGCTTATCTTATGTATAATTATTTATCTTATAATTAATTCTGAAATTTTCTTATTGTATAACTTTATTTTTATCTAGCTTTATTCACTGATCTCTTTTTCAGAAAAACTCTATCTATTCATAATAATTAATTTATTCTATTAAATTTTATATAAAAATTATATTTAAGATTTTTATATAAAATTTTAAATTAAATCCTTATTTTTAAATTTTGTTATGCAATTATAATAAAATATTTTTTTATTTTCAAAAATTACCCTATGTGTTCTACTATTGGCTATGCTAATTAATTATATTCATTCTAGCTTTAGTCTATATTATTTTTTATAATATCAGTACTTTTATTATGCTTATTTCTTTTTATATTAAAAATATAAGTTATTAGTTATCTGTACAATACAGCTTGTACGATCTTTAGTAAATCTATTAATCATATATATTTTTTATGTCCAGCGCTAATGTTTCTCATAATTAAATTAACATCTTTTATTCTTGGTATCCCTAGATCAATATATAGAGCACTTTCTTTATATAAAAACTATGAATGGAAATCATCTCATAATATATCTAATAAAATATTTATCAAAAATTATAATATATTTCAAGATTGATGCATATACTTTAACTAAAGTAATTAGTAGTTTAATCTGAAAAGTCAAGCATCAATGGCGTGAAATTATCTAAAAAATATTATAAAGTATAATACTAATTTGTATGTAAATCATATCTTTAATATAAATATAGATATGCTACAACGTATAGCATTATTATGCTATATAATATCACATATAAAAGTAAAATAAATCAAACCTCATAGAATCAGGTTCTAGCTAGGATTTTAAAAAATAAAAATAAATAATGTGTGTATGCGTATAGACATTTTCATTAACCTAAACAGTAAGAATTTTAGTGGGCTGAAAATATTAGTGTGCCACTAGTTAGATTAACTATTTGACTATTATTAATTATTCGATAGGCCATCAAAAGTGAATTATTCTCAATTCAAGATACCCCATCTACTATAATGACGAGCTGATTTGCTGCTATAGTACTGACTTTGATCTGTACCGATGCATTAAACGCTTTAGCTTGGGATGAGGGTCACACTCTAGAGAGTGGGGACTTAAATTAAGGTGCAAAAAGATGCTCAATATATTTTTATTAAGGCGTAATTTAGCTCATAAAAAAGGGTGATTTTAGTGTTTCACTTTATTTATGATATAAGGAGGGTTATTTTCTGAAGATTTATTGATCTCTCTACACTATTGCTATCCTTTTCGTAATCGTTCGACCAATCCACTTCGGCGACATGTTGGCGTGGAGATAGCCTTTTTCAAGACTGAATCTGTAGCGTACAGCGAAAGCCGAGTACGCGCACGAGTAATGCCGGTATAAACTAGTTCACGAGTGAGTATCGGTAAGAAACAGTTTAGAAGCACAAGTACAACGTGATCAAACTCAGAACCTTGCGCTTTATGTACAGTCATTGCATAGGCAGTTTCATGCGCAGGCAAACGGCTTGGATGCACTGATTTTACGCTACCGCAGGGCAGCAGGAAGTGAATCCGTAAATCCCCCTGGCTATTTTTTAAAGCAATACCGAGATCGCCGTTATACAAGCCTAAGACATTGTCATTACGTTCAATAATTATTGGTCGCCCTGTATACCAGGGCCCATATAAGCGGTGAATCAGTCCAAGATCCTGTAATGCAGACTCGATTTTGTGATTCAGCCAAGTAACTCCAAATAACCCTATGCGCAGCGCACACAGTACCTGAAAGCAGCTAAACTCCGCTAGTACAGTTGTGACATCGTCTCCATTATTTGCCTTCGTTAAGAAATTGCGATAGCCTGCCACACACATCGATAGCAATGAATGATATTCTGTAGTCGTTTCTAGCGCACAACCCTCGACATCTCTAAAACCACCATTAATCACTGATCTTGCTCGTACAATATCTCCGGTATTGACCGCTATCGCCAGTTGACCGATTCCGGACTTAGACTCAAATCGATAATTCTTACGCAATAAACATAGCCGGTCGCATACTATTGTTTCTTTTGATGCAAATTGCCCCCGCAAAGGACAACCTGTCAAGCGACTGAGCTCCGCAGCACGCATATCGCTATATCCCTGTTCAATAAAACGACAAATGTCGCCTAATACTGCGCCTGATTCTACTGAAGACAATTGATCGCGATCTCCAAGGAGGATTAAGCGAGCATTTTCTGGTAATGCTGAAATTAAACGCGCCATCATCGGCAAGTCAACCATTGATGCCTCGTCTACTACTAGTAGATCTACATGTAGCGGATTATGGCGATGATAGCGCGTACGTAGGGTGTTAGACGTACAGCCTAGCAGGCGATGTAACGTTATTGCTTCAGTTGGAAACAAAACTTTCTGCGTTGTTGTTAGTGTTAGACTATGCCTGGAACTTCCGAGTGATTCAGTCAGGCGGGCTGCTGCTTTCCCCGTTGGTGCTGCTAATTGAATGCGCGGACGATCGTATTCGTAGAGCTGCAGGAATGCAGTTAATAATTTAGCTACGGTTGTAGTTTTTCCGGTGCCTGGGCTTCCTGAAATCACCGCAATTCTCCGGGTTATGGCTACTGCAACTGCAATTTTTTGCCAATTCAATTCGTTCGTAGTTGTACCAAATAGACGATCAAGAATAACGCGTAACTGAGCTTCGTCTATTTTTTTATATTCATAGTCGCTACCAATAAATACCGCAACTTCGCCCTCATTTTTCCACATACGATGTAGGTATAGGCGCTGTCCTTGCAGTACCATCGGAGTGGGGCTGCTGCCATCACTAACTGCGTCAGAAGCCATAAGCCGCTTCTCCCATAGCCCAATATCTGGCTTGCCTGCAGCCATCCAGACGGCGTGGGCTAATTCTGGATGACGACCTGAAAACAATTTCGGTATCTGTAACTGATCTAGTGTTAGGCACACGTGGCCGAATCCTGACTCTGCGCTCAGGCTGGCTGCCGCCAGCATAATATCTGGCTCATCTATAGCTGCTACTACACTAGCGAACTGAAAATCTAGTGGTCTTAATACGCCTAACGTTACGGCCTGATCGAGTAATCTAATCATTGTACATACTCCTCCGAAGCACTATGATTATTGAATAAAATATTCATCTCTTCGATCAATTGTCTTTCTGGGCGGCAGAAAAAGACCCCATGACCTGGCTGAAATGCTTTAATGCCACGTAAGAATAGATAGATTACTCCTCCAAAATGGAGCTCGTAATCGTAGTTTACTAGCCTAGTGTAAAGATAGCGATGTATAGCTAGCGTGTAGAACTGATATTGTAAGTCATATCTATGTTCTATCATCGCCCCCTCTATTGCTGAGCGGGTGTAGAAATTACTGCTCTCTCCTAACCAATTAGATTTATAGTCTAGAAGATAGTACTTACCTTTCCAGTAGAATACTAAATCGATAAGTCCCTTAAGCATACCTTGAACGCACTGGAAGTTGAGGGGTGGGCAACGGGCTGAGAGGGGATCGTAAAATTTTACCAATTGATCAAGTTCGTGTGCGTGTAGTAATCGATTAATAGGAAGATAAAACTCTAGTTCGGCTTGCTTATACCGTGGTGTCAATGCTGACAAAATCAAGCCATTTTCATTTAAAGGAGTACTAAGGAGTGTATTTATCCATCCTAGTAAAATAGGCTTCCAGTGATCGGAAAAGCCATATTTATTTAAATGTTTCAGTAGCCAATCTTCACTTAAAGGTCGACTAAAATCTAATTTTTCCAACACACTATGTAGAAACGTTCCAGCGACTATGCCTCTAGGAAAGGTGTGTGGAGTAAGCGATGTTTCTTTTATCTCCAGCTGATCTCGATCAGATTTAATATTGAGATCTGCTAATGGTGTATGTGTGAGATTCTCAGTATGCTCACGCAGGCCGGTATAGCTAGTAACCCGCCAGTAATCTTGGAGCTGACGGGTAAAATTTTTTGCTGATAACTTCATCGATATGACTGTATCAGGCTTCCACGTTTGCTCATTTAACTCCGGTACCCATGATACCTTAACCGTCTCACTGGAAAATTTTTTCAAGCATTTATATAAATAATCCGCATTACCCACTTTCCCAGATTGCACGAGATAGCCTAATGCACTGCGATGGACATCTGTACAACCCCGTCTCTTGCGTGCACCCCGCATCAAAGGCGCAATACCAATGCTACTATGATATACTGCGCGAGTCAGTGCTACGTACAGTAAGCGCAGATCTTCCGATAAGCGCTCTTCTTCCACCCAATTTAAACTGTCTTCATTAACCTTGAGATCTAACACTGCATGGAAGCTTTCGCGATCGTGATATAATCCTTGATTATAATTCTGAAAACTACCAATAAATGGTAGCCATACTAGATCAAACTCTAGCCCCTTAGATTTGTGAATAGTGCTTATCTGTACTAAGTTACAATCGCTTTCCATTCTGAGTTTTTCGTTATCAATTTGACGGTTAGGGTGGGTAATTTGCCGTGTTAACCAGCGTACTAATGCGTGCGTACTATCAAGATGCACGGAGTTTTTTTGTAACAGTTCTCCTAAGTGTAATAAGTTGATCAAGCGGCGTTCTCCCTTAGGGCTAGCCAGAAAATTTTCGGCTATATGGCGATTTTTCATTACTTCACGCAACATTGGAAGTACGCCGCGATGCATCCAAACTGTACGGTATTTATCAAACTCATCCACTAATGCATCCCAGGCGAGCTCATCGCTACTCAGGGCCTCAAATGTTAGTGCATTGAGCCCCATCAGCTCGGTAGCCATAGCATTACGCAACGTATCTTCCTGCTCTGGTACTAGAACCGCTTGCAAAAGATATCGTAAATCTATAGCTTCCTGTGTTTCGAATATACTGTCTTGATTAGAAAGACACATTGAAGGGATCGATAACACACTAAGTGCATCACGGATTAGAGTTGCTTCGTTATGACTACGTACTAAAACGGCGATATTTGACGCCTGAACTGGTTTGCGATCCTTGCCATTATCTAGCCAAGCCAGTCCTTTCTGCGCAGCATTAAGCCAGGAACAGATTTGTGTCGCGCATAACCTAGCCATCAGCTTCTGGTAATCAGTTACACCTACACCCTCACCTTTCTGCAACCAGAACTGTATTGCTGGCTGCGATTGATTATGTAGTTCAAACATCAATCTTTTATTTTTTTTCGCTGTGCTGACTCTCAAAAAGGGGATTTGATCAAATAAAAAAGGGTTTTTTAATTGGCAAAATAGCGCATTAACGCTAGATACCATTGCAGGAGAAGAACGCCAATTAATTTTTAGGGTATAGCGTGCGCTGATGTCAGAACGGGCGTGCATATAAGTGAAAATATTAGCACCGCGAAAAGCGTAAATCGCCTGCTTTGGATCGCCAATTAACAGAAATCCAAGGCCAGGCTGATTAGCATAGAGTTTTCTAAATATACGATATTGTTGCGGGTCAGTATCCTGAAATTCGTCGATAATCGCTATCGGATAGCGATGACGGATCGCCGTTGCTAATTGCTCTTCACCTACCTTGTGTAGAGCAGCATCCATCTGCGTCAGCAGATCATCAAATCCTAGGATCCCTCTTTGTTGCTTCTCGTTATTAATAGATCCGCGTATTTCTTTAAGAGCACGGGCGATAATCAAATCGCGTAGACTCGATGGAGCACTAAATAATTTATCAATAGCAATAAATAGTGCATGGTGCGGAGCTTGGCCTTGCTTAGTGTTTCTAATTAGTATCGATTGGCGAAATTTATAAAGTTCTTTTGGTATTTGATAATCTAGCGTGTACTTCATGGCCCACTCATTGACTTTTCCTAACCAATTTACCAAATTTTTTCTATTGTAGATGCGTTTATTGGCATCTGACTGATAGATAAGTTGCTCAAGATCACCTAAATCTTTTTTCCAATGTGCTTTAATAGCATTTATGCGCTTAATGATTTTTTCATGGCGTGTTAGTATTGTTTCTTTGTCATGAGGAGGAAACCGCAGTTTTGGTTCTTCGCCATGTAAATACCTGGAAAGATCAGAGAGCAGAGCCTCTGGACCACTCCACTCTTGAATTACCATACGTGCAATATTTAGAGGAAGTGGATAGCAGTATCGGCGCCAGAAATCAGAGCACGCCTGTCGGCGTATTGGTAATTCGTCGTGTACTAAGCTGTATTCAAATATAGTTCCGGATTCAAAAGCATTATAGGTGAGCATTCTCTGACAAAATCCGTGTATAGTATAGATGGCCGCTTCGTCCATCTGACGCTCAGCTGAGAGTAAATACATGGCGGCACTAGACAGATCTTTTATTTCATCTAGAAGAGTAGAGAATAAAGTTTCTTCACTTTTTTTTCGTATGCACGCGAGACGCATACTTCGAATATTGCTACGAATACGCCCACGAAGTTCCTCGGTAGCCGATTCAGTAAAGGTAACAACCAAGATTTCTGTTACTGATAATGGGCGAAAGAATGCTGCCTCCCGACCGAGGCCTAGTAAAAGCCTTAGGTAAATCACCCCAATGGTAAAAGTTTTTCCTGTTCCCGCTGATGCTTCGATCAAGCGCTCACCAAACAGTGGCAGTGTCAACGGATCAAGATTGTTTAGAACCTTCTCAGTCATAGAATCCCCCTCTAACCGCTCGATCCTTTATGAATACAGGGGTATTGAGGAAATTGTGTCACCCCTCTTCTTAAGAAGAACTCTTATATCCGTACTTCTTCTAAGTCTTCAATGATAACGGAAAGGGTTATTCCTTAGATATCGTGACTTTGATAAAAATATATTATTATATGGAGAACAGGCAGTTAGACAAATTATTCAATCATACGATAAGGGTATCGAACAATCACTGAGTTCACTGTTCAGCAGAATACTTACTTTTTTATTCGGAAAAAGATTCCGTTTACTTTATCAGAGAATTATTCAGTATTTTCTGGTACCTTTAGACCTTTATCTCGCTTTCCTCATCTAAAGTTATTCTGACAATATTGATACGAGGATTCTAGCCCCCTTTACCTGCATTTAATAAAAAGCGTTGACCTTTTATTTAAAACGCCAGTTATCTAGATAATATCTAGCTTCTAGAATTTCTAGCATAAGATCTTAAATCTCGCTCTTGTTACCTCCTTCAAAATTTTGAGTTTAGGGACTGACAGAAAACCGTGTCAGTCATGTAAGATATTTGAAGTGGTCATGATTTAATGCTTTATGGGCGCCGTATACATTATGTGAGAGAACTTGTCCGTGTCGATACGGTCTTAAAAAATTTAAGGGTTGCTCGTTCGCTAGAATTGAACTACTTTTGCTACTAAAACTTAAGTTGCGTCATCTGTTTTTATCCGAGGGGTAACTTAAGGTAGCATTTAATTAGCGACTCTAAAATTGTGATAAAACCTAGAGGGGCACGCGCTATTCTGATAAGAATAGCGCGTCGATTATGTTCGTATTGTGATAACCCGTTTACTATCTGCTTCATATATGGTCATGTTTCTCATACTTACAGCATATTCGGGGCTTGCCAATTGGCTATCGTCTACGGGGCTAGGGGCTATGTCCCGAACAATTACTTCCTTGAAGGGAGCGGTCCTAAAAAATAAAGACTCAGCTGTAGTTGTGATAGAAAGAGATTAATCTATAAAAAATGGCGTTAATGCTATAAAAATACCGAATATTAGTAGATTGAGGTTGCTCAAAACGGGAGATTAGTGAGTTTAATGATCCTTTCATATTTTGACTAAATTTCATGCAGTAACCTCATGGCTTAACTCGAGATCAAGACGCCTTACCTCTACTCTATGAGTAATACAGTAAAGGTGAAATATCATATAAAGTAAAGGATTTTCTAGAGCGATCGAGTGAGCGGGCACCTTAATTATCATTTTTTCTTTGATTGGTTTCAGTTGGCTTCGATTGTCCCTAATTAGCTTTGCATATTTTCAGTATATTGACAAAATATCGGTTTTATTAAATATTTTGGTACTCAGGATCAGAATCTACATAGTTTTGCGTTTTTTATATTTTTAAAAAAGCCCAAGATATCTATAAATGTTAATTTTTATTTATTTCCAAAACAAGAAAAGTGTGTCGTTAGTTGCGTAAAACTTTTGGGTGCGCACCCTCATCTGCATGCTACTCCGATATGTTATTAGAGCACCTTTTAACTTCGACCAGGCCACGAGACTAAGCCGTATTGTGGCGCGCTACTGGAAGTAAGTAGCGTTCTATTGCGACTAAGATCTTCATAAAATTATCATCATCTACGGTTAATTGTCGGAGCACTCTCCTTACATAAGGATCTTTTACCTCGCCTAGTATATCTTGATCTCCATTAAAGGCTTTTAGTAGTTTTTCCCTCGCTCTAATTTGCGTCTCCTCCGTCCAATCGATCCTCTTTGTTTTCGTATGAAAACATTCATTAAGCCAAGCCCAGCCACTTTTATTTAGCAACAAAAGTGGCTGGGCTTGGCCGTGCCGATACCCGGTCACCAATTCCGTTAGATATTTTTGGGCGCAGTCCGGCGGAAGCGCTTCAAAACGCCAGGAATAATTTTTTCGTTCATATAGGCGGCTTACTCCTTTACCGCCAGAAGAACAGTATATTAGGTGTTCTAACCACATAAGAATACCGTTTACCACTGATAGTTTAGAGGCACGCCATCGTAGCAGGCCATCGTTTTGCACGTGATGTAACCAACCAGTGATTCGCACACCGTCAATCTCAATATCTACTTCTAAACTGTGATTGATATCACGCTCCGAACGCACTTTTTTTGCTAACTTAATCATGTCTTCCTTTTGTTTTTGCCAAAAAATTTCACCAAAAGCCCCAAACGGTAGCTCACCAGAAGCATATATTTTCTGGAATAGACGAACTGAACTCTCACCTTCGATAAGAGCATTCAATAAGCGGGTGTTTAAGTCATAGCGACTAAGCTTATCCAGAGCAAAGGGTTCTTCATTAGGCAGTTTTTTCTCTTCCCGATTAAAGTTGACACGAAGGCGGCGCTGAAAGAAAGCACGGATGGGATGGCGGTAAAAGCTTTGAAGAGCATCTAGTGAAATTGTCTGTTCCTCCAAGAGAGGTAGTGGCTGATTAAAATTTAGAGATGGAATGCCATTTCTAGAGGCGGCTGGTAACCATTCGGCAGCGTAGCTTTGTTTTTGAGAACCAGAAAGAAAATTTTCTTCAGCGAACGGCATACGCGGATGCCACTGCATCAAATGCTGACGAACCCGATGTGCACTTCCCTCGGCATCTAAGTGCTCATCACCAGGTAAGAAATAGCTTTGCTCTAAATATTCCAGTAGTTCACTGACTAAAATTGAAGGATAACGTTTACGATTATTCTCAATAGAACGGCCGATAAGACTAATATATAACCGAAGTTGCGCTGATAGAATGGCCTCAAGAAATAAGTAACGGTCATCTTCACGCCGACTTCGGTCACCACATTTAGGTTTCTGTGCCATCAGGTCAAAGCCAGGGAATGAAGTAGCACGGGGGTAGACACCATCATTCATGCCTAGAAGGCAAACTATCTTAAACGGAATCGAACGCATAGGCATTAGCGTACAAAAATTAATTTTACCTGCTAAAAATCTTTGGCTGATTCGTGCTTGATCGAAATATGTCGCTAGTTCGTCTCGAAGAATGCTCAAAGGTACTGGATCTGAATAACGTACCGATAATCCAAAATTGATAGCTTTCTGCCAATGCTTTTCAATTATTTCCAGGATTAATTCGTTATGATTATTTTTTACAAAAAAGGTATCTAAGAGTTCTTTGCACAAAGGCAACCACGCTTCTAGATAGCGTATTTCACTAAGCCGCTGTTGCCAAAGGCCGAGCTTGGTTATAAAATCTGCTAGATTTCCAGCTAATTCGGCAGCCAACCCACTCGACTCATCATACGGAAGAATGCCCTTCCAATCTCCAGTATTGCTATCCATAGAATATCCGAGCAGCATACGCTTAAGACCAAAGTTCCAGGTATTTTGGCCAGTAGCTGGTAGATCTAGTTCTCGCACTTTATCATCATTCAATCCCCAGCGCACCCCAGATTCGGCAACCCAACGCCTCAAAAGAGATAGGCCCTCATTACTTATGGAAAAACGTGATGCTAGTGCCGGCACTTCTAATAAAGCTAGTATCTCTTCAGAAGTAAATCGGCTGTGTGGTAAATCTAGTAGTGAAAGAAATGCTTGTAGGTCTGGGTGTGCTTGGCGTATCTTACGATCGGAGATAGAAAATGGCAGGTAATATTTGTTAGAAGCATTACCGAATACTGCTTGAATATGAGGCGCATAGCTATCGATGTCCGCTACCATTACGATAATATCTCGAGGCATCAATTCTAAATCTTCCTCGAGCATACCTAGCAATTGATCATGCAGTACTTCGACTTCGCGTTGCGGGCTGCAGCATAGGTTCAGGCTCAAGGATCGATCCTCAGGATCCAGACACCGTTTAGTAATTCTGCTTTCTAATGCTTCTTGTACAGTACCAATCACGGCGTGATCTTCTAAATCTAAAATGTCGTTCTGGATTGTGTGCAACATACTATCAGTAGGAATATCTATAAAAGCGTCAACCTCTTCCACTTCTTCTAACTGATCGATAAGAAATAGATAATCCCTGCCCGACTTTCCCCAAGAAGCTAATAGAGGATTACTAAGCTGTTGTTTATTCGTGTGATGAAGATAGTATTCTTTTAATTTTTTCTCATGAAGCGAAATTTCTTCTTCTGTATGGTAGTCATGATTTTCTCCTGGACTTTGCGGCCGACCTAAAAATATATGGTCCTGAATATCGCCCCAATAATATCGACAGGGATTAGTAATCATCAAATGGATGTCTATATGACGACTGAGTGCTTGCAACGCCTCTAAATATATTGGAGGTAGAGCCGAAATTCCACAGATAAATACCCGAGGTGGAAGATCGAACGGACAATTTTTAGTTTTATTAAGCACATTAATAAATCGTCTGTATAAATTAGCGCGATGCCATTCCGATTCTCCTAATGCATGTGTCATTTCAATTAATCGCGCCCAGATAAGGGCCTGCCAATTCTGAGCCTCAGACAGACCATGAATACGCCCCCCTCTCTGCCAAATCTCTAGCCACTCTGGGCGATACACAAGGTATTGGTCAAACAGATCAGCTATACGGCTAGATAGCTGATACATTTTACGCTTGTTGTGTACATCGATAAGGCAGTGACGCAGGGGCGCAAAGGACGATAAAGTCAGCATATCTGGGAGTGTTACCATCAGCTTCCAGGTTATGGCCTCTTTAGTAAAGGCGCTCTCTTTAGGAACATCAGGAAATACTTGAGTAAACATCTCCCAGATAAAGCTTGCTGGTAAAGGAAAGGTGATATTAGCAGCGATTCCACAATGCTCCGCTAGTTGCACTTGTAGCCACTGTGCCATACCAAGGCTTTGTACTAGCACTACTTCCTGTTGAAAAATATTGGTCAGAGGATATCTGATCATTAGATTGCTAATCAATATTTTTAATAAATCTAGTTGATTAGAATGATATACAGTGAACACTGAAGTTCCCTTTAAAATAAATCTAAATAGTATTACTGATCCTGTCATAAGAATCGTTTTCAATTCTTCTCAAACCTTCTATCCTACTTATTTTAATACTACTGTTATTTATAATTACTTAAAATAGATTTATTATAACTCGCTATTGTTCTATCTAATGATTACGAAAATGAAAAATTTAATTAGGTTAGAATTCATTTCTAATGTTACTAGGATTGAGGTTAGAGTGCGACCTCGTCTTTTAATCCTGTTCTAAGCTTAGAATGCTGTATGGTTGGGAAATCTATAGAGTTAGATTGCTACATATCTTTTGTGCAATGTATCGCACGTTCTTCTCTCTCGGAGAGAAGGTGATTTATTTGATTATCTAGGGTTGCCCCATTAAAGGAGCTGATCTCTGGCCGATTTAATGATCTCTCAGAAAACATTAATGCATTTTCTTCTTCTGATTCACCCTATAATACGAACGATTCTGAGTAATTAGCTTAAGTTACTATTAGGGTGCCAGAGAGAGCATTTAAAATAAGCTTATCGCCTTGTATTTATATTCATTATTTATATTTAATCGAGCATCTTATTATTAAGCAATCGGACGTGGTAGATCTATGGGGCACCCGTAGTCAATCCAAGGCTTTTCTGTATTGTTTATATCTATTGATAGCAATACATGAGTATTCCACAGGCGTATGTGCAATAAAAATATCTAAACTGTGCTTCTGTTCTAAGTGCCACTCTGGCTTAGATGGTCCCTGAAGATACGGGATGACTTCTAGTATTTAGGTGCTTAACGATTAATGATAGTTAGTTTTATCGGACTACGGGGCGTAGAATGATTGATATTGTCGATAAATACGCGCTTCCTGTTCTCTACATATCGTCAAAATTATTATGAAAAGCAGCACCACGTATTACCTAGAAATAAAAATGTTTCTAGAAACAATATGGTAGACTTAAGATTTGAAGCATTTCATAAAATTATTTATTTATAGATATAGACGATAAAAATGTAGGTTAGTAATTATAAGTAGTATCTCAAAAGGCCTATTAATACGGCGCTTCCTACTGGAGACATCGAAAGTATCAGGCTAACGGAGATTATTGTCTCTTCTAACTACAAATCGCGGTGGCTATTCGTTTATGTGTTCGATCCACAATGTATGATAATAAAAGTATTACTGAATAGCCTGATAGCTTAGAGCCTCTCAGCATCGCTGCTAGTGCCTTTATAAGAAAACGATGGGCGCTAGTTGTCTCGGTATAGACTTGAATGCTTGCGTACGGTAATGAAATCATGTGCTGACGATTTTACATTATTGCATGCGGAAGTGTATTCCCTTCCTTCAAATTGCTATCGGTGCCTTGATTTCTGGGTGTGGTTCGTAATTTTCAATAACAACGTCTTCGAAGCAATAATCAAATAAGGAAGCTGGTTTACGCTTGATAACTAGCCTCGGTAGCGGCTTTGGTTTCCGCGTTAACTGTAGTTGCGTCTGCTCTATGTGATTACAGTATAAATGAGTATCTCCTCCGGTCCAAATAAAATGACCCGCCTCCAGATCGCACTGCTGTGCTAGCATATGCGTTAATATTGCATAACTGGCGATATTGAATGGCAGCCCAAGGAACACGTCACATGAGCGCTGATATAGCTGGCAGGACAATGTGCCTTTGACTACATAGAACTGAAAGAGTGCGTGGCAAGGTGCTAGCGCCATTTTATTTAAATCGCCGACATTCCATGCGGATATTATAATACGCCGTGAGTCTGGCTCCTCTTTTAACTGTTGAATTACGTTATTTAGTTGATTAATCTGAAGACCATTATCGGCACTCCAAGCACACCACTGCTTCCCATAGATCGGACCAAGATCGCCTTTTTCATCTGCCCACGCATCCCAGATACTCACGTTATTTTCACGTAAGTAAGCGATATTTGTATCACCATGTAAAAACCACAATAACTCATGAATAATAGAGCGTAGGTGACACTTTTTAGTAGTAACTAGAGGAAAGCCTTCCTGTAAATTAAAACGCATCTGATGGCCAAAAATTGAAAGAGTGCCAGTTCCGGTTCGATCAGATTTAAAAGTACCTTCAGTAGATACCTTATGCATTAGGTCTAAGTACTGCTTCATTGATTCCTCATAGTAATGCTTACTTCTGTATGCGCCGGTATGCTAAAGCCATCATCATGATACCGACTATCACCATAGGGATAGATAGGATTTGCCCCATACTAATTGTATTGCTAAAGAGACCGATCTGCGCGTCTGGTTGACGGAATATTTCAGCAAAAATACGAAAAGCTCCGTAGCTGACTAGAAATAAAGCAGATACAGCCCCCTGAGGTCTTTTTTTACGAATAAAGATATTTAGTATAATAAATAGCACTATTCCTTCTAAAAAAAGCTCATATAACTGAGATGGATGACGTGGAAGTGCGCCATACTGATTCAATAATGAAAGCATTGTCGCATCGGTTGCAGAAAGCAGTATATCTTCGCCACGTGATCCTGGAAATAAAATTGCCCAGGGGACAGTAGTTACACGTCCCCACAATTCGCCGTTAATAAAATTACTGAAGCGACCAGCTCCGAGGCCAAATGGGATTAAAGGAGCAATAAAATCAGATATTTGACAGAAATGACGCTGAGTATGATATGCAGTTCGGGCAATTACTAGGATCACTCCAATTAGTCCACCATGGAAAGACATACCTCCCTCCCATACTTTGAACAAGTATGAGGGTTCATCCAAGAATAGCCGAAAATTATAAAATAGCACGTAGCCCACTCGACCACCAATAAAAGCCCCCAGGAATCCGTAATACAGAAGATTTTCCACTTCACCCTGATCCCAGCTACTATGAGGAGAGCGTGCTCGCCGACGTGCGAGCCATATTGCAAAAATAAATCCGCATAGGTACATTAGGCCGTACCAGTGTAGAGAAATCGAGTAGATAGAAAAAATAATTGGATCAAATTTAGGAAATTCTAGATAGTTAGTAATCATCTATCACCATAATATTTCTGTTATTTTTCCGATTATGAAATGGCAGATGTGAGAGCGCCTAGCGTCTCACATCTGCAGATCGAAATTGATAGCTAGATGGAGGATACTTTTATTCTAATCTTACATGTGTTATTTCAATAACGCATGTAAGATTAGAATAATTTTTCATATTAGTCGAATTTATCGACCCCCACCTGTAAACCTCGCTGAGTATATAATCAAAACTAAAAAATTAGCCTAATTACGCAGCTTTTCGGGGTCATGATCGGCCCGTCAGACGACGAAATGTGAATCTCCTTACCCATTGTGCGACACAAGCTTTATTAACTAAGATATCTAGCGCATCTTTTTTATTAGTTATAGCAGGAATCTAGATGTGGTTGAGTTAAGTGTATCGCTTATTTAAATTGACTTTTTTATCGTAAAAATATTTATTCTTACGGTACGTCTAAAGACATTAGGGTCGCGGCGAACTCCTTCATCATCCAACGATAGACGTCCCGTTTAAACGGTACTACCTGACGTATCGGATACCAAAAGCTCACCCAGCACCAGCTATCGAATTCAGGCAATGAACTACGCTGTATATTGATATCGGTGTCGCTACAAATCAATTCTAATAAAAACCATCTCTGTTTTTGTCCGATGCAAATCGGCTTAGTTTCCCGTCGTATCAAGCGTTTTGGCAACTTATAACGCAACCAATTTCGAGTTGAAGTCAAGATATGTACATCTTTTTTTCTTAAACCTACTTCTTCGAATAGCTCACGATACATTGCCTGTTCTGGAGCTTCTCCACATTTAATGCCACCTTGAGGAAATTGCCAGGAGTTCTGACCATGACGTCGGGCCCATAAAACCTGACCCCTACGATTACAGATTACGATGCCAACATTCGGTCGGTAGCCATCATTATCGATCACCGTATTACCTCGACAGTCCTAATTGAGTATACTTAATAAATGTTTTAATTCTTTCACACAAGTTATAAGTGGTAAACTGCTGATTTAAAATACCCTATACAGTAAACAAATTGAATGCAGCTTATGAGTAAGCATAAAGTTGTGGTTATTATAAAGACAGATGGGTACTGTAAACCATCTTATTGAATTTATTTATAAATAGAGACGTAAGAATCTTAACGAGAAGTCATAAAAGTTTTCATGTGTGTAAAAGTTTTATTTAAATAAATTTAATATTAAGTATATAAAAAATAAAAAATAATATGATCATACGGTCTATGAATAAGCTAAGAGTATGGAGTTGGTTAGATTAAAGATCTTATGAATAAATTCTAAATAGAGTGACTGATCTTCATAAGTAACTCTGCGCAAAACCTAAAAATTCAATAAATTTTCAAGCATCATAAGAATTAAATCTGTCAATCGAACTAGTTATTGAGCAATTTTTGGTTTATCCCTTAATCTATCAAAAAGTAAAATTTTAGCGACTATCAACTGATTTTTGCGCGAATAATTAGCATATAAAATAGCTTGATCGCCTAGAAAAATTAAAAACTATTTAAAAATCACACAGCTATTTAAGGCTATGTAAAGCCAAGAAGGTCAGAACTAAAAGTAAACACATGAAGGTTTTAAAAAGCACATAGAGTTTATATAAAATACTTTTATCCTTATTGTTGCTTTCATTAAATAACCAATAGAAATTATTCAAGTATTTGAATCTCCAAAAACCTAAAGAAAGATAGATGCTAACCCTAGTATCCTACACCGAGTAGCTACTCGGTGTAGGATACTAGGGGTGTGTTTGGGTGTAACTTCGCTAGGTTAGAATAAAATATTTTTATTTAGGAAAATATTAGTAGTTCCGTGTTGATACTAAGATAAATGCGTATAATTATTTTTTATGTTTTATTAAGGGTATGAAGCGATGTTTGAATGGATTATGGATCCCAATGCTTGGTTAGCTTTGGGTACGCTGATCATTCTTGAGATCATACTAGGCGTTGATAATATTATTTTTCTTTCTATGGTAGTCTCCAGGCTACCAAAAGCTCAGCAGAGTAAGGCGCGGCGACTAGGCCTCGGGGCCGCTATGCTTATGCGCATGGGACTGCTTGCATCAATCACCTGGGTGATTCAACTAACTAAGCCATTATTTAAAATAGTAGCTCATAGCATTTCTGTACGTGATCTAATATTTCTTTTAGGCGGAATTTTTTTAATTTGGAAGGCAAGCAAAGAGATTCTCGAAATCACTGATAGCCCGAGAGGTAATCGGCAGAGTCAAGCGTATAGCTTTTTAGGTTCGCTCATACAAATTATGCTGCTAGATATTATTTTTAGCTTGGATTCAGTGATTACTGCAGTGTGTCTGTCCGATCATCTCTTTATTATGACAACAGCAGTAGTATCAGCTGTTGGTGCGATGATGTATGCAGCAGAGGCACTCGGAGATTTTGTTAACCGCCATCTATCCGTAAAAGTACTTTCGCTGGCATTTTTAATACTGATAGGATTTACTTTAATGCTAGAAAGCCTTCAGATCCATGTGCCAAAAGCTTATATTTATTTCGCCATGCTTTTCTCAGTAGGAGTCGAAGCGCTTAATTTAATCCGTATTAAAAAAGGCAGTTTATCTGGCTAAATAGACGCCTCTTGTAAAATTTTATGAGAGACGCTCAATATGTCTACCGCACTATCTTAGACCTTCTATAAAAGAGCACACTTATCTTAAAAGAACGCACTTATCTCCATTCGATACGTAACATCTGTACTCATATGACTGAAGAAATTATAGGTAGAAAATACAAAAGAATGCCGCCGATGTAATAAATAAATCTGCATCTTCTAAAAGTTCCCCGGGAGGCGTTATACGATTTACCGAATCTAAAAACTTTTTCAAAAAAAGAAACGTAGATACTGATGTGTCAGTACAGTGTACTCAGCGCACGAATACTATCCTAATGTTTACTAAAATTTATGCGATGAGTGGCGTATTATAAAAAAGAGTTAGTAATGATACATTACTAACTAGCTCCAAACGTGGACGTATCTGTGGATACGATAAACATACTGCGCTAGCGAGCAAACTTTTAGGCTAAGTGCTAGAGGCATCAAGATCTTCTCCATATTAGTAAGATCTTATCCGTACTAAAGCCCCCAAGCATGTTGTTAGACCCCTCAAAAGTAGAAATTATAACAATAAAAAATGTGGTCACACTGTCATAAGATATCTAAGCATTAGCTAAGACAGTATCTATTTCTAAATTTATTGCATTTATTCTTTTAAGATGTATGAATAATTCAAAAAAATATGGAGTAATTCTGATAAAACAAGAGAGGTTTCGATAAGCAAAAAGCAATGTAAGTAAATAAGATCCATGCTCTAATGTAATCTTGATTTAGTGTGTATATCACCGGTTTTTAAAACTTTTAAACTTAGTGTGCTGAAAAGTGGCTAAAGCTTCGGGGGACGGCTAAACCCATGTCTACTGAAACTTAGCGATAGAACGCTTTATCCCTCTTAGTCGTTTAGTAAGTCCGCTCTCATAAATCAAAAATATACTAACTCATCTTCTTAGATGCGGTAAGCGCAGTATCTCGGGATTAATATCAGAATTATATATACTCTAAAAACTAAAAGCAGCATTTAGAATTGATCAATATATTACTCTTCATTGATTGGCAAATTCACTTCCAGTGACAAACAGTACCGCTGTCCTTGCGACACCAAGAAGATGATCATACATTTCTGCTTTAATAGTACGTAGGAAGAAATTTTGAGTTTTAATAAATAAGCCTATCGTATCAGATTAAATCATTCCTATATTTCATTCTAAATTAATTAAGTTATGTTTATTGATAAGGGTAGTCTGACATACGATCCTCCGATAGTCTGAATGTGATACATCCCAATCTTTGTGGTATCTTAAATCTATAGAGATCGAAACCTAACGGGGGAGCGCATTATAGTCGCCAGCCCCATTAAATATGACGCGATTTATTACAAAATTGCGCGATAGCGATATTAAAAATTACTTTTCTGTGACCTTCTTACATCGTTCTTCGTAAAAGTATTTCCTACAAATATTGTAGTGGTGTACCAAGGTACAATACCTTGTAAAATAGATTATTCAAGTGGCATTTATCGCCCCATGTGGACCACCACTATATGATATGTAAGCAAGATCTGTCTCGATAATATGTAAGCAAGATCTGTCTCGCGCATCACTCAGAAGATCACTCTAGATCTAGTCGCCAATGAAAAGATTAATCGAACGATACCGTGATTCATCTGATGCAAAATAGGAGTTGAATACAGTATAATAAATACTAATTTTCTTATATTTTCTTAATTTCAAGGAGCATCTATGTCTATCACGGCCAATATTTTGTACCGTGACAGTTTTAATTTTTTTCGAAACCAGATGACTAGCATTTTAATGCTAGTGGTATTGACTGCGTCTATCTCCGTGTTATTCAACCATATGCTTGGCGATGAAACCGAAATATTCCGGATTCTGACTACTACAAAAGGTGGTCTCAATACATCAAATATTGTAGATATCGAGGCATTTATTCATCAAATGACGCCAGAACAACAGATAATTTTGCTAAAGGCATCAGCATCAGCAACATTCCTCGCATTAGTGGGTAATGCGTTCTTGATTGGAGGAGTGCTGACTCTGTTGCGCTTAGCGTCTCAGGGAAAGCGCGCTACTGCATTACGTGCTATCGGCAGCTCCGCTCTAGTATTACCACGTCTGACATTGCTACTATTTATTTGTAGCCTAATGATTCAACTCGGATTGAGATTGCTAGTAGTGCCCGGCATAATTATGGCAGTTGCCTTCTCTCTGGCATCTATAATCGCGACTACCGATAAAAAAGGCATTTTTTTTTCGATTAAGTTAAGCTGTAGAATAGCACTTTCTAATGTGCGAGCAATCCTACCAGCGATGACATTCTGGTTGGCAGCTAAACTTTTACTTTTTTTTCTATTTAGCCACATACCCTCGCTAGCTCCTGGCGCTATTAACCTTATGATTACTGTGCTAAATAACTTAATTTCTGCTCTTTTATTGATTTATCTATTCCGATTGTATATGTTATCACGCTTCCAATTTAATATGGATGACAAAACAGATAGAATTTAGCCTTATTTTTCTATCCATTCTCTCATCTTATAATGACTAGTCAGTTAGAATATAATATTATTCTAATTACAGTTTAAAATTAGTCGATTCCGGTAATACAAGTAGCGTATTAACCAGTATTGCCGGCTAATGAAGGGATGACAGATTGACCATGAAACAACTTCTTAATTTTTTTCCCATTATTATCTTTTTTATTTTTTATAAGCAATACGATATTTATCTTGCTTCCGGTGCCATGATTGCTGCTTCAGCACTGGTACTAATATTCACGTACGTGACATACAAAAAATACAGGATAATAGAAATAATCAATTTTACTATAGTCTTAATATTCAGCACTTTAACGCTCGTATTACACAACGATTTATTTATAAAGTGGAAAGTGACAATAATTTATACTCTACTTTCATTTATTCTTCTGATCACTCAATTTATATTAAAAAAACCTCTAGTGCAGATCATATTAGATAAAGAGATTGTACTACCGAAAAAAACATGGAATAACCTCAACCTTTCCTGGTCAGTATTCTTTTTAATGTGCGGTTTGACAAATATCTATGTTGCTTTCTGGCTACCTCAGAGTACATGGGTAAACTTTAAAGTGTTTATCCTCACGGCTTTAACATTACTCCTCACCTTTATTAGTAGCATATATATTTATTTCATTCACAAGAAAATATCTATTTTCAATAGCAAAACAAGTCAATAATTTTTTTCGTAGTAATAAAATATGAATAAATTAAGTTATATAGAAACTAAAGATATTTAGTAACCGGTTAATTTTATAAACCAGATATTATTTATGATTAATATTATATATTAATGAGTAAGAAAAAATATTCAATACGAAACATATTTAAAGTACGATAAATATATAAAATTTTCTCTATCTATGTTTCGAATAAAATAAAAGTAGAGGGAAATAAATGATTTTTAATAACATAATATTTTAAGATCTTCACTTCATAACATTATTTGTATAAATTTTTACCTCGCGTTTAGTAAAATCATGTCATTCATCGGATAAAGCACGCTTACTAAGCGTTGATTTAACGCTATTTCTATATAGAAATACTCACACGATACTTATATTGACTTATTATTTAATAAAATATTTAGATAATATTAAAGCGGTACTAGTTAATTTTAAATTCTTATCATGTACATGATATCAAAATATACAAGTTCTATGAAGGTAGTAGTTGTTTTACTTTAGAACGTTAATATTTTTGTTTGGACTAGGATTCTTAATTTTACTTTTATAATATCTAATCTCTCTTTTTTTGGGAGATTTTATTAATAGTTCAATTTATGTTTAGGTGCTATCTTGGAAGTAGTATAGATTTGTTATATATAAATAAATATTTCTTATAAAGAAAATGTTTACCCTATAAATTAGTTGATTTCCATATTCTTAAATTTTAGGAATCCGATCGACCTCTAATAGATATGCGGTCGTCTTAGCCTCTTTATCAAAATAAAATATCCTCCTGAACAGGTAGGAGAGTCAGAATTGATAACAAATAATTAAAGATCACTCTTTGATTTCTAATTATTAGAAACAATATTTTTTATCTTGATTTATAAGTTTAAAACGAGGAAGAGAATTATTTATCAATAAAATAATTACCTTAAATGAGGGGTCGGACTGAATGAAAGATAAGCGAATTTTCACATTAAGTAATTCAGATCATCTGTTGGTGCATATATTAACAGATGCTAAAAATTATATTCATCATAATGTTAAATTTCTAATTTGATCGAGACTATCTAGGGATGATAAGCTTTCTAAGATCTGTATTTATGTTTTGTTCATACTGAACTAGTATCTTTTTAAATGGCACTTATATCCATAATGTCAATTTTATAAAATACTTTCCCATCCTAATTTTAGTTATATATTTTAATTCGTTATTTTGAATGACATTTAATCCTAAAAATTAGATTTCCTTTTAGTTCAGTGATGCTGAATATCCACGCGTTCTGTTTTATTGAACACCTTCAAGAATAAAATTCTTAGGGTAATAGGGAGAAAGAAGCGAATTATAGAATTTTTCTATGCTCATAAGACGCTATCTATAAAATAGATAGCGTATATAGAAATTTATAAATCAAGATGGATTATATTACATTTTGTAACTTTATATGTTTATTCTCAGTAGAATAGTTGTCATAAACGAAATATTTAGAAATTAGAAGGATTTTGTTCTTTATAGAATTGACATAATTTTCGTCTTTTCACAGAGTGAATATTTTATAAAGATGTGTACGTTATAGAAAAGTGGCAGACTTAGTATCAAAAGTTTAGATAGATACTAAAACCTTACTAGAGTAAAAATTCTATTAAAAATATGGAAGAAAGGTTTCCTCTCCTGAGAGGGCACATGAATTTTTCTCTCATTAGACCCAATATCTTATCTTAGTATAATTCTCCTATCCCAATACTTTTAATCATTTTTATAGCCCGATATTTTATTTTTGTTAATCCATTTGCACGCTTTTCAGGGTGTCGCCCTTCGATCTGCATATGTGGCAGTATTTAGTGATTTTAAAAAACTTTCTAGTATAACAATTGCTCGATGGGATTAGAAACCAAACTAACTGCTAGATCCGACTACTTATCAGATCCGACTACTTATAGTAGTAGTTTTAGCAACGTAGAGATTGTGGATTAATAGTAATTGTGGTTTTTATCCACATTAAAATCTGCTAAATCTTAGTTTATATTACTACTTATATTACACAATGATGTTGTTCCTAGATAATAGAAAGTTTATTTAAATAGGGATTTTAGTTAAAATAAAACTAGTAAAAGAATGCTTAAATAATCTTTTAAATACTCTGTGTTTTATAGACGGCAATCCTCTTTTAAATCTTATTTAGGAATGATATTAGGATCAAATATGCTAGAACTAGGTGTTTTAGATACTAATTCTAAAGAATACGGGAGTTGATGATATAAGATTCTCAATTAAATAGTTGATAGCACCTCTAAAATAATAGTGTTTGTGATATCTTTTAAGCATTTAAAATATTCCTATAGCTATTATTAGTGAGTCATCGTACTTACTATAATTCTTATCAAATTTATTGATAGAATTTGAAATAAACTGAAGATGAAGGCTTGGGTGAGAACCCTCACGAATTTTTAATACTATTTTAGGAACGGACAGTATAGAACGAGTTTTAGCGTAGATGCTTGGACTCATCATAATGATAAACTGTTTCGAGAAAAGGTCTCTTTACAAATTTATGCTCGCACTCTTTATATATGATTTATAAAAAGAATTTTTAGCCTCATGACAACATTTTATACTGTAATTAACTGGCTTTTACTATTCGGGTATTGGCTCCTTATCGCCGGAGTAACCCTACGTATTTTGATGAAACGCCGGGCAGTACCTTCGTCAATAACTTGGCTACTAGTTATTTATATTTTACCTCTTGTTGGTATTATTGCTTATTTATCTTTTGGTGAGCTATATCTGGGGAGGGACCGTGCCGAACGCGCTAAGGCTATGTGGCCTTCCACAGCTAGTAAGCTGAACGAACTAAAAGATAATGGCAGGATTTTCGCTACCGCTTATAGCACGGTTGCCCGACCGCTGTTTCAACTTTGCGATCGACGCCAGGGTATCGATGGTGTTAAAGGTAATCGGATTGAATTATTCACTAGCACTGATGCTATGCTAAAAGCCTTAATCCGTGATATTGAGTTAGCTCAGAACAATATTGAAGTAGTGTTTTATATCTGGCAACCTGGCGGTTTAGTTGATCAGGTAGCCGAAGCATTAATGGAGGCAGCACGCCGAGGCGTTCTCTGTCGTCTACTACTAGATTCCGCCGGAAGTGTACAATTTTTTCGTGGTCCCTATCCAAAGTTCATGCGCGAAGCCGGCATAAAAGTTGTTGAGGCTCTAAAAGTTAATCTGTTGCGCGTTTTCTTGCGTCGAATGGATCTCCGCCAACACAGAAAGGTGGTGCTGATCGACAACTATATTGCTTATGCAGGAAGCATGAATATGGTCGATCCTCTTTACTTCAAGCAAGATGCTGGAGTAGGGCAATGGATTGACTTAATGGCACGGATGGAGGGTCCAGTAGCAACTACTATGGGTATCGTGTACTCCTGTGACTGGGAAATTGAAACCGGTAAACGCATTTTCCCGCCCCCTCCAGATGTTAATAGTATGCCGTGTGAACAGGAAAGCGGCCACACTATTCAAGTAATTGCATCTGGTCCTGGATTTCCGGAAGAGTTAATCCATCAGGCTCTACTAACAGCAGTCTATGTGGCACGTGAGCAGCTGATCATGACTACGCCGTATTTTGTGCCAAGCGATGATTTGTTACATGCAATCTGCACTGCCGCCCTTCGAGGGGTTAAAGTTAGTATCATTGTTCCTCTTGATAATGATTCTACGATGGTTCGCTGGGCTAGCCGCGCATTTTTTTCCGAGCTGCTAGAAGCTGGAGTAAATATTTACCAATTTACCGACGGGCTTCTACACACTAAGAGCGTGCTGGTAGACGGTCAACTCAGCTTAATCGGCACCGTGAATCTCGATGCTCGAAGCCTGTGGTTGAACTTTGAAATCACTTTAGTTATTGACGATGATGGATTTGGGAAAGACTTAGCTTGCGTACAAGAAGAATATATCGAACGCTCTAAACTGCTAAACGCTAAGGATTGGCAAAAACGACCATTCTGGTATCGTTTACTCGAGCGACTATTTTACTTTTTTAGCCCATTTCTATAACATTTATCTTGTGTAGTGAATCGAGATACAAAATCAAAATTCTCTACATATTTTGTTTAGCGCATCCTGCTACTACACTAAACTATATCTGACTTTCTGACTCTTTTTAATTTGGGTTATATATTTTAATAGAACCACTGATCACAATGTAATAAAATTAATTAATGAAAAATGTTCTTTATTTATTAGACGAATGATATAGAGCAATCTTAATATATAAAAAGAAGGAATACTTAACTCTAAATGAATCGTGAAGATCTATAAAATTTTCTACATGGAAAATATTGAGGATCTAATATGATTTCGATACTAGAACTATATTCACTATAGTATCAAGATTTTTATCTTGACTCATTAAATTTATTAAAACTATTAATATACTAACATTATATATTATATTCTATCTATTAGATAGACATATTAGATTAAATTTATTGAGGATTTTGAAATAGACCGATGGTCCGACTAATAATTAAGTTATTAAAATATAAGAGACTAACAATATAAAATTTTTATTTTATATAGACAAGTCTTTTTCTGATTATAAATTTTTAATGAATCTAGAAAAAATAGTAACTTATATTTTTAATATAAAAATTACTACATAAGTTATAAAAAATAGAAGAATTAAAATATATTACTAATAAAATTTATAAAAATTTTTACTTTTTTATTCCTTTTTGTATAGACTGTAGATTACAACATATTGTATTAGTTAATAACTAATATATGAAGCTAGCTTGATAGCTAACTTTTTAAATAATTAAATAGAATCTTTTTAGAATAATTATTAAATATAAAGTTTTTCTCGTATTAACATGTTTATTTAATAAAATAGTTCTTTGTACTAAAGTTGCTCATAGCTTATCTCAAAAGTTTCAGATCTTAATTTATATAATTTATTATATTAAAATTGATGCGCATATCTTATTTCTATTATTAAATCATTATAAAATTCGTTTAGGAAATAAAGAATATTAATTCTCATCTATACGATAGTAGTTACCATTTACAATAATGAAGAACGCAATATTTTTCATGTATATAAAGTTAAATGCTTAATATAATAGGAGTATTAAGTATAAAAATAGATTTTCCTAAAAATTGACATACCGAGTGAAATGTAATTCCGAAAATAAATAAACCACTGCAATGGTGTGTAGGAAGATGCCCTATATAGAATTAAATATAGAAAAAATAATAAAATATTTACTTTAAAAATGCTATGATAGCATTATACCTCAAAATAAATATATAAATTATATATTTTTATTTATAGTTTGATCAATATCTAATCAGTGCTCCTAGTTATTTATAATGAAAGCATCTAAATTAATGCTTACATCCTTCAAAAATGTAGGTTAATGATCTACCTAGTATTAATGATTTTTTATTAAAATTTTAGGTTACTTTTCCTGTAATTTTTTTTTAAAAATAGTACACATTGCTTTTGCTATTTATCCGTTAAATATTTTTAACGATTAACATAGCTTAACTATCAGAGATAGCACTTAAAATTACATGAATAATATAGAATTATTCTAACTGTATTAGTTATGTAGATCTGACTTATGCTTTTTAAAATGTAAAGCCAGAGTATCAGAAGCACTTTAGGTATTGCAGAAAAGAAAAGAGCACTCTATTATTATACATACCCATACCAAAACAAATATAATTTGAGACTAAAACCATGAGCGAAACGTTAAAAATTTTAAACAACATCCGTACTCTACGCACTCAATCAAGAGAATGTAGCCTAGAAACATTGGAAGAGATGCTTGAGAAATTAGAAGTTATTGTTAACGAACGTCGTGAAGAAAATAGTCAAGCTCAAGCAGAAATTGAAGAACGCGCTCGAAAGTTGCAACAATATCGCGATATGCTAATTGCTGATGGTATTGATCCAAATGAGTTGCTACAAACTATGGCGACTAAAACAGCGGCTAAAGCCGCGGCTAAAACAAAACGGGCAGTGCGTCCTGCTAAGTACCAATATAAAGATGAGTGCGGAATACTTAAAACCTGGACGGGACAGGGCCGCACTCCGGCGGTGATTAAGAAAGCGCTAGAAGGGCGGAATAAGTCTCTGAACGACTTCCTGATATAATATAAAATGCTCTCTATTTAAGAAGAGCTATCTATTTGTGAAAGGGCCCTCTTCATGAGAGTCCTTTTAATATCTCATGCTTTATAATATTATACATAGAACTAATAATTACTTTTTTCTTTAATAATTATCTTGCGATGACTCATTAGATTTTTAAACAATCTAAGCCCTATCTATCATGGCGAGCGTGGTCATTATCGGCTGGGCTTATCAGTCATAGAAATTTCATAAAATTCTAGATACCATTCTACGAAGCGTTTTACTCCCTCTTGGATACTTACTGCCGGTTTAAAACCGATAGTATCATAAAGTCTAGAATTACTTGCATGTGTATGCATCATATCACCGGATTGCATTGCAAGCATATTTTTGTGCGCAGTTATCCCTAAGGTTAGCTCAATTGTAGTGATATATTCTATCAGTTTTACCGGAGCATTATTACCGATATTATGAATATGATAAGAAGCAGAACTGTTAGTCAGTGATCTTTGCTCGGCCGCCCAATCAGGATCTGGTTGGGGTATAATCGGTTGCAATCGAATTATGACCTCAATAATGTCATCAATATAAGTAAAATCTCGGTACATTTCACCGCCGTTGTACACATCGATAGTCTTTCCTTCTACTATAGCTTTAGTAAATTTAAATAATGCCATATCTGGTCTTCCCCAGGGTCCGTATACGGTAAAAAGTCGTAGTCCCGTAGTCGGAATACCGTATAAATGTGAATAGCTATGCGACATCAGCTCATTAGCTTTTTTCGTAGCTGCATAAAGTGACGCGGGGTGATCAGTAGAGTGATCTGTAGAAAATGGTAGCTTACGATTCAGGCCATATACTGAACTAGAAGAAGCGTATAATAAATGTTCAATCTTATTACGACGACATCCTTCTAGTACATTTAAATAACCAATAAGATTGCTGTCAGCATAAGCTAGTGGATTTTTAAGTGAATAACGTACGCCAGCCTGAGCCGCTAAATGAATTACTTGCTGGAAGTTATGTTTAGAAAAAATTGCAGCCATCCCTGTACGGTCAGCTAAATCTAATTTAATAAAATTAAACTGTGATTCATTACGTAATAAATCAAGTCGAGCCATCTTCAGTGCGACATCATAGTAATCATTCAGATTATCGATGCCAATAACTTGATGACCGTTAGACAGTAAACGCTTTGCTAAATGATAACCAATAAATCCTGCGGCGCCTGTAACCAAAAGCTTCATATTTTCTTATCCTTTAAATGACTGGTTTAATAGAGGAGCCGCGACCAATTGCATAGTAAGTAAAGCCACGTTTTTTTAAACTTTCTGGATCAAATAAATTACGACCATCAAAGATCAGAGGCCGCTTTAGCATTTTTTTTATAATATCGAAGTCCGGTGTACGGAAGCTCTGCCATTCAGTGCATATCACTAGCGCATCTGCGTCTTGCAGCGCAGCTTCTTTAGTATCCATCACTTTAAGATCATCCCGCTGACCATAAATACGCCGAACTTCGTGCATCGCCCCCGGATCATAAGCGTGTACCGTAGCTCCGGCTTGCCATAGGTGTTCCATCAATATGCGGCTAGAAGCTTCGCGCATATCGTCCGTATTTGGTTTAAACGATAAACCCCATAATGCGAAAGTTTTATCCTTTAAGTGAGCGCTGAAGTAATCGTTAATAAGGCTATATAGCTTGTATTTTTGTTGCAAGTTAACTTGCTCTACTGCCTTTAAAAGTTTCGGTTGATAACCAATATCCTCTGCGGCATGGATTAATGCTTGAAGGTCTTTCGGAAAACAAGAACCTCCATAACCGCAACCGGGATAAATAAAATGATAGCCAATACGTGAATCAGAACCGATACCCTGTCGTACTTTTTCGATATCTGCACCTAATATTTCCGCTAAGTTCGACATTTCATTCATAAAACTAATTTTTGTCGCTAACATGCAATTAGCTGCATACTTAGTCAATTCAGCACTTCGGATATCCATCATAATAATGCAATCATGATTGCGATTGAATGGCTTATAAAGTTCACGGATAGGTTCAATCACTTCCTTGCTGTCGCTATCGCTTCCAATTACAATACGATCGGGACGCATACAGTCGGTAACTGCAGCTCCTTCTGTGAGGAATTCTGGATTAGAAACTACATCAAAAGGAAGGCTATTACTACGCTTTTGTAACATTGCGGCGATCTCCTTCCGGACCTTATCTGCAGTGCCAACCGGAACAGTAGACTTGTCGACTACAACTTTACGATCTGTCATATACTCAGCGATAGTGCGTGCTACGGAAGTTACATACTGTAAGTCGGCAGAACCATCTGCGTCTGGAGGTGTACCAACAGCGATAAATTGAATAGTGCTGTGTGCAATACCCACCTTTGCATCAGTAGTGAAATTTAGGCGTCCAGCCTTGTAATTTTTCTGCACTAAAGGTGCCAATCCAGGTTCAAAAGTAGGAATATTTCCTTTTTTTAAATTTTCGATTTTATGCTGATCAACGTCTATACACATAACATCATGACCAACCTCGGCCAGCACGGCTGCTTGCACAAGGCCAACATAGCCAATACCAAAAACTGTAACTTTCATGAGGAAATCCTAGTTCTTTAAACTATTAATAAATTATTTCTTTTTAGTCATTATTAACTATTTCAAGTAACCACTGAGAAAAATCTTTTCCTAAACTAGCGTGGCGCATGCCATACCGTACAAAAGCCTGCATATAACCTAGCTTATTACCGCAGTCATGACTGACACCTTTAAGGTGATAAGCTTCTACTATTTCCTGTTGTATGAGCATCTCAATACTATCGGTGAGCTGAATTTCATCATTTGAGCCTGGAGGTGTTTTCGCTAGTATGGGCCAAATATTAGCGGATAAGACATAGCGGCCGACAATGGCAAGATTAGAGGGTGCTTTATCTGAAGTCGGCTTCTCAATTACACTGACCATCGGAGAACTCTCCCCTGGTTTTAACGCATAGCCTTGACAATCTGCTATTCCGTAATTCCCGACATCATGATTTGGTACTGGCTTAACCATAATCTGGCTAATACCACTAACGTCGAAACGTCGAAGCATTTCGTATAAATTATCTTTTTTTAAATCAACAATATATTCATCAAGGATTACATCCGGCAATACCACTGTGATGGGCTCATCGCCTACCATTGGATACGCACACATAATTGCATGTCCCAGTCCTTTAGCGACACCTTGACGTACCTGCATAACAGTAACGCCTTTGGGGCAGATAGATTGCACTTCGTCTAACAACTGACGCTTAACGCGTTTTTCTAGTATTGCTTCTAATTCAAAACTGGTATCGAAATGATTTTCAATTGAGTTTTTAGAGGAACGAGTCACTAAAATAATCTCGATAATTCCTGCTGCAATGCATTCATTAACCACGTATTGAATTAACGGTTTATCTACTAGAGGTAGCATTTCTTTTGGGATAGCTTTAGTTGCCGGCAACATTCGTGTCCCCAATCCTGCAACCGGGATTACTGCTTTTCTAACTTTACGATTTATCGCAGACATTGCTTTCTCTCTTAATATGCTTATATTATGACTTTTATATATTATATAAAAGAATATTAAGAGTATATCAGCATATAGGTATCAATCATTTAGAAAAAATTTAATACAAGAGATAAGCCTGATCTAAAATAAGTGATTTAAATATCATATTTTAAAATTGCTATAATGAAATTTATTAGTACTTAAATTTATCTATAAATTTCTATATCTACTCAATATATAGAACTATCGGTAGATATAATTCTAATCGATTTTGTTAGTTTATAGTTCGTCAAAATACTTTTATAAAAATATTTATACTCGAGTAGATTTAAGAATCACAGAAAATAATATTAACTTAGAATTAAATTCACTAATGTCATTTAGTAACACATATATTAATTATTAATAAGCGTACTATTTAATTAAATAAAAACATAAAAACTTACTAGAAATAATACGTGACAGTAAGTTCCTTAATAAAGAATAAATACTGAATAAGAATACATAAAAAAGAAAAAACTTGAATCTATCTCATACAAATTAAAAATATTTATTACTTATTTTACGAACCTATTATCTATACAAAATTTTATTTAATATTTACTCATGCGTACTAATATTATATATTATATTTTATGAGGTTCGGATCATATCATCATAACGTTATGAATGATAATTAATCTATAATTCTATCGTAGATAATAACCTGTGCGAGCCTATTCATCCAGAAATCCACGCTATTACGAACTTTCTATGACATTTTTCCTAGAAAGATTTATCTACCATCGTCATCTATATTTATATAAAATTACTTAAAATTTATTTAAATTAATATAAAGTTTTACTTTTTAAAAAAATCTAACGAATACACATCAAGATGCGTTCATAAAATAACTAAGAGGAGAGCTCTGGACTAAATCATTTCAAAAATGCGTATTTTACTGCGAAGATCTTTAAATTAATAGATAGCTCTTTAGTAACGACTTCTATATTAAACTATTTTTTAAAAGTATTTACCTATGCAGTTAGTGCTTTAATTTCTACTAATGTTTTATATGCTTGTAATAGATAAATAGATCAGTAGTGAAAAGTTTTATTCAATAATTAATTATATTAATGCTCTCTTTTAATGACATGATCTTAAGAGCTCATATACAGATATATTTTGTATCTAAATGAGATTTATAGTCTGACTTTCCTCGCATATCGATGACGAGATATATTCCAAGGAAGCCATGTAAAATAGTATTTATTATAATATTCGAATCATAAGCAAGGTTAGTAATTTTATTTTCAGGAATGAATTTGATAGGAGAGTAATCCCTTCACTTTTTCCGTATTAATCAATAAAGTCAAAATCGATAGTCATTCTGAACATAAGAATAAATAATATGAATTCTATTCAGATTTTAGATTCAATAAAAGCATCTCATTAGTGCTAGTAAGATATTTTTTTTATTTTATTTACTTTGGGATGTGATACAAGTAATTTCACAAAAGTGACCTCTTCATATTTTTATCTAAAATTAAAAAGAGGTACCTATTTTGAATACTTTTTACTCTAATTTGTATTTTTTAATCATTTATTAAAGTAATGTAGCGGCTTTATTATAGAATAACTCTTTTCTATTCTTTATTTATTTTTAAATCAGCCAATGATCGCATTGTAGTATTTTAATTTTACTCGTTCATCTCAACTATGACCAAAATCTAGAGGATTTTAGCTATGCGGGATAGTCATTTCCTTATCTCGCATTTTTTAGTGATCATAATGATGATTCTATATAGCATGTAAGAAACTATTCGTATAGATGCTTTAACTGATAAAAATGCTGCTCTAATTATAGATGCACGGTTTAGCGTAATCCTTTGGACTAAAAGATACTAGTCCGTACACCTCTTCCAAAGTTGTTCTGAAAATACATATAATTACGGGAGCATAGTTCAAGTTATTTAATACATGTCGATTAGTTCTAAAAATTAGTAGGGATATGAATAAATAAAAAGGCAAGATCGATAGCGATATAGGAAATTTATACTGCTCTGTAGAGCACAATTAAAACTATGCTCCTGTACTTATGCTTAGTATTGGAGTCACTCAAATAAAGGAACATCTAAATTTAAATTGCTCTATAGACTTTATATTTTTTCCGTTAAAAAATAGCAACACTTCTAGCACATCTACTTAATTTGATTTTGTGCTGTCTGAGGATTAGTTAATTGAATATGATATTTAATCAGATTTAATATGCGGGCTGATGGATCTGACTCATGATGCTACATCACAGCTTCTCTATATACAGATTTGTCTGAAAGTATTAAAAAATCTAAGAAGGAAAAAGAGAATCCGAATTAAATGGCTTTACAAACCACAGGTTATAGATAGTCACATGCAATGAGATTACTGTGCTGTAGCACAAATTCAGTACTTAATACCAAAACATACGTACAACTCGAACAACTAGTGCTATTATCGCTAGACTAATCAATTTAACATCTCTATTCCCATACCCTTTTAACTATTTTTATAAAAGAAGAACCACACTCTGATGTTGTCAAAATTTAAGCGCAGCAAGCACCAACAACATCTCGCTCAATTACCTAAAACTCCTCAAAAGTTGGACGAAATTCGGACTTTATACACGCCATCAGAGTTCCGCTCCGCGTTGTTTGCATCAATTGCGAAGTCTATGCGACGAATCTATCTAGTTGCTCTTTATCTAGATCATGATGAAGCCGGATACGAGATTCTCGACGCTCTCTATCGCGCCAAGCAGAACCGGCCTGATTTGGAAGTCTACCTTCTAGTAGATTGGCACCGTGCGCGGCGTGGACGCATAGGTACTACTCATTCTGATACTAATGCCAATTGGTACCGTGCAATGGCAAATCAGAACCTAAAAAATGCGTCAGTTCCAATATACGGAGTACCAGTTAATACCCGAGAAGCATTGGGCGTACTTCATCTCAAAGGATTTGTTTTTGACGATACCGTGATTTATAGCGGCGCTAGTATTAATAATGTTTATCTGCATCAGCACGATAAATATCGCTATGATCGCTACCAGTTAATCACTAATCCTATTCTTGCGGAAACTATGATCAGCTATATTAGAGAACATCTACTAAGCGCCGATGCCGTACGGCGCTTAGACTCTAACGATCGCTTTAAAAACCCAGAATTTAAAAATGATACCCGTCAATTTCGTCTTAACTTAAAGCACGCTAGTTATAGCCTCCGTGATAATGCAAGTAATGATGAACTAGCAGTTACGCCTTTAGTAGGGCTCGGAAAGCAAAGCGTACTGAATACTACAATTCACCATCTAACGTCCTCTGCTGATCAGAAGCTGACGTTATGTACACCCTACTTTAATTTGCCAGCGAGGATAATGCGCAATATTATTTGTCTGCTACGTCGAGGCAAGCAGGTAGAGATTATCGTTGGCGATAAAACTGCTAGCGACTTTTTTATTTCAGAAGATCAGCCTTTTAGGATGATTGGAGCACTACCTTATTTATATGAAATCAATCTACGACACTTCTTGAGTCCCCTACAGTGTTATATTGATACTGGACAATTAATTGCCCGACTATGGAAGGACGCCGGAAACAGTTATCACCTGAAAGGCGTATGGATAGACGACGAGTGGCAATTAATTACGGGAAGCAATCTGAATCCACGCGCTTGGCGTCTAGATCTTGAGAATGCTATCTTAATCCATGACCCGAAAAAAGAGATGTGCGCACAAAGGCGAAAGGAACTGAAGTACATACGAACTCACACTTCTATAATAAGAAGCCACAGAGAGCTCCAGAGTATTGAGCAATACCCCAGTAGTGTACGAAAGTTGATCTGCCGCCTGCGTCGTATTCGTATTGATAAGCTAATTAGTCGTATATTATAGTCTTTGATACAGCAAGATTATCAGAAAATTTATACCTGCTCCTGACTATATCTACTAAAGTAAGGGAATATTAAAAATGACTTATCTTGATTGATTTTTTATCTAAGGGATCTATGAGCTAATGATTTTTAACATTAAAAATTAGCGATTTAGATTAGATTACGCCTCGACTATGTCTTTTTATCGAATGATTTAATGTATCTTACGGATAGTAATTTTTCTGATACTAGAAATTATAAAGTCTTTTAACTACTTATTGCTTGTAAGATTCTGGCTCTTTTCAGAGAATTAACGGTGACCGATAGACTTCTTGGTTTCCTATTCTTCTGCAACTAATTAATACTTCATTCGATTGATGATTAACTGAGCTAATTTAGGATATAGCGTCCCCTTCTTTTGATTCTTGATACCATGGCAGCTTCTTTATCTAAAGAAGCTGCCATGGTTTATCTAATAAATTATTAAGGATTCACCAGTCTAATTAGATGTGTCCGAATGCCCATGGCGAAATTTTTATTTCCTTTTTATCAGGGATCGCAACTTTATCCAGGGGTTACAACTGTTAGTTTAGTTTTATTTTTAGACGAATACTCTACTTGAGGATATGCTCCTTTATCAGGATAAGAAAGCTGCAGAGTACAGAGTAAGCTTTAGTCTTCAAGGTTAAGTCCGAATAAGCATTCGGGATGTCGTAGTAAATACTAAAAGACTATAAATAAATAGGGTACCACTTTATGCGTTCCTCATAGTTTGCCCAGTAGACTCCTATATTCGTCACTGACGAACAACGATATGCCGATTTTCTACGTCTAAAATCACTGTCTTACCTGGTACTAAGACGCCAGAAAGAATTGTCTGCGCTAACGGATTTGCGATTTCTTTTTGGATCGCGCGCTTTAGTGGTCGCGCCCCATACTCTGAATCAAAGCCCATTTCACCTAAAAATTCTAGAGCTGCTGCACTAATGGTGACTGCATAACCACGCTCTTCTAAGCGCTTGTAAAGTCGTGTCAACTGAATATTAGCTATTTTAGAAATATGTTGTTTAGTGAGCGGGTGAAATACAACTAATTCGTCTATTCGGTTAATAAATTCTGGTCGGAAATTCTGGATCACCGTCTCGATTAAAGAGTCTCGAATTTGTTTGTAGTTCATTTGAGCAGCATGCTCCCGAATCAAATGAGAGTTCAAGTTAGAGGTCATAATCACAGCTGTATTGCATAAATTAACGGTGCGGCCCTGACCGTCAGTTAAGCGTCCATCATCTAATACTTGTAAAAGAATATTGAAAACATCTGGATGCGCCTTCTCTATTTCATCTAGAAGAATAACTGAATAGGGTCTACGGCGTACTGATTCAGTTAGGTAGCCACCCTCTTCGTAACCAATATAGCCCGGAGGTGCTCCAACTAGACGAGATACAGCGTGTTTCTCCATAAACTCAGACATGTCAATGCGTATCATTGCCTCTTCGCTATCAAACAAGAATTCAGTCAGCGCTTTGCATAGCTCAGTTTTACCAACCCCAGTTGGTCCGAGAAACAAAAATGAGCCGATTGGACGATGCGGATCAGATAGTCCGGAACGGCTACGTCGAATGACGTTAGACACTGCATTAACTGCTTCATCCTGTCCAATTATCCGTGAATGAAGTATCTGCTCCAGACGGAGCAATTTTTCCTGTTCACCTTCCAATATTTTGGTAATTGGAATACCGGTGGTGCGCATCACAACCTCGGCAATTTCTGTATCAGTCACTCGATTACGCATTAGCTTGATGGTGTTAGTTTCAGACTTTGTCGCCACGGTGAGTCGCTTTTCTAGTTCGGGTAACTTACCATATTGTAATTCAGACATGCGCCCCAAATCTCCAGAACGTCGAGCCTGCTCTAAGCTAATCTTGGCTCGTTCTAGTTCTGTTTTAATATTCTGCGTATTACAGAGACAGGCTTTCTCTGCTTTCCACTCTTTTTCCAGATTAGAATATGCGTATTCTTTTTTTTCTAATTTGTTACTTAGAAGATCGAGTCGTTGCTTGCTACTATCATCGGATTCTTTATTCAAGGCTTGCTGTTCTAGCTTTAATTGAATAATGCGACGCTCTAGCCGATCAAGTACTTCTGGTTTAGAGTCCATCTGCATTCGAATACTTGAAGCGGCTTCATCGATTAGGTCAATAGCTTTATCAGGAAGATAGCGATCAGAAATGTAGCGCTGAGACAATTTTACAGCGGCCACTATTGCGGGGTCAGTGATCTGAACATGGTGATGTAGCTCATAACGTTCTTTCAAACCGCGCAGAATGGCAATAGCGTCTTCGGCAGACGGCTCCGCAATATAAACCTTCTGAAAGCGACGCTCGAGCGCTGCATCTTTCTCTATATATTGTCGGTACTCATTTAAAGTAGTCGCGCCAACGCAGTGTAATTCCCCGCGCGCCAAGGCTGGTTTTAACATATTTCCGGCATCTATTGCCCCTTCGGCTTTCCCTGCTCCAACTATAATGTGTAGCTCATCAATAAATAGGATCACGCGGCCTTCTTGTTTAGCTAAGTCGCTGAGTATTCCTCTCAGACGTTCCTCAAATTCACCACGATATTTAGCGCCAGAAATTATCGATCCTATATCAAGGGATAGCACGCGCTTATGCTTTAATCCATCTGGCACTTCGCCGTTAATAATACGCTGTGCTAAACCTTCAACAATCGCAGTTTTACCCACGCCGGGCTCTCCGATTAGCACCGGATTATTTTTAGTACGACGTTGTAGTACTTGGAGGGCGCGACGAATTTCTTCATCGCGCCCAATAACTGGATCAAGTTTACCTTGCTCAGCACACTGGGTTAAATCGATCGAGTATTTCTTTAATACCTGTCTCTGATCTTCAAGATTCTGATCTTCTTCTCTGTAACTAGTATTTATTTTATTAATAGATTTTTTAATTTTATCTTCTGTTACACCTGCCTTTTTTAAGAAATCGGAAAGGTTTCCAGGATCCCTAAGTGCTGCAAGAATGAATAGTTCAGAGGAGATGCATAAATCTGAGCGATTCTGAGCTAACTTGTCGCACAAATTCATAATACGTATTAATTCTTTAGAGGGCTGAATATCGCCACCTACGCCTTGAATTTGAGGTAAGCGGAATAGTGCACGTTTAGTCTCCACACATAACTTATCAGTATCAATACCAGAAAAGGTTAGTATATGACGAACCGTGCTTCCTTCTTGAGCAAGCAACGCGCTCATCAGATGCATCGGTTCAATAAATTGATTATTGTGTTTAAGGGCTAAGGATTGAGCATCAGAGAGAGCAAGTTGAAATTGTTTGGTAAGACGATCCGGACGCATAGTATCTCCAAGATAGGTTTAACTAGTATCAAAGATAGAAGTAAGAGCATGCGTTAAGTTATCAAGGTTATTTTGAGTCAATATTTTAATACTATATTATACAATCTAAGTTAATAAACGCTCTGCTATTCTATCTTGAAAAACGACTTATTTCGTTAAAATATATTATTTTTAGATACTATGCGCAGAATATACATTTCGTGTAGTAAGTATTCATCTGATAACAAATAAATATTTTTCATAAATTTTATGATACGAAAAAGAAGTAAGTACTTCGGCACTTATCTATCTTTGATAGGACTAGTGGCTAATTTCTAAAAAGATGTCACTCTCAGTATCGATCGACATCCTCAAAATGAGAGCTCAGATTAATTGACTACAGAGAAAAGTTATATTGACTTCTATGCATGATGGCCTGTTAGTTAGATTATTCTGAAAATAGCTCCATGTATAACTATAGAAAACCTCTGTATCGCTCTTAGATCGCCCAGAGGAATTTGCACCTTTATGTGTTCGGGGATTCTAGATATCAGAGAACGGCAATTTTACTGCGATGTAAAATAGCAGAGTGGGTTCGAAGGGGTAGTAGTGGCATCTAATCAGGAAAACTGTGGTCAGTCGCTACTACCAATCTTTTTTATTTTGGAATTCCTTGGTGTCTGCTTTTAATGCATTGATTAATTTAGTCATATCTTCAGCTAACAACGCATGCCATTCCATCTTAATACCGCTAATCGGATGATACAGGCTCAGCATAGAGGAGTGTAGCGCTTGGCGAGTAAAATTACATAGCGTTCTGATAAGGATTTCTGATGAACCCTTTGGCGGTCGTGGGCGTCCCCCATACAATGGATCTCCCACTAAGGGATGATTAATGTGAGACATATGTACCCGAATCTGGTGGGTTCGACCGGTCTCTAAACGGAGTCTTAGACGAGTATGAGCGCGAAAATGTTCCATAATACGATAATGGGTCACCGATTCTTTACCCGTCGGGCGGACAGCCATATGGATTCGTTTAACGGAATGACGCCCGATGGGCTCATCTACTGTACCTCCGGAAGTCATAGCCCCTATCACTACCGCCTCATATTCTCGAGTAATTTCACGCGACTTCAGTGCTTTTGTTAATAGATTGTGTGCCTGTATAGTTTTTGCTACCACCATCAATCCAGTGGTATTTTTATCTAGACGATGTACGATGCCCGCTCGGGGTACATCAATAATTTTTGGATGAAGATAGTATAGCAATGCATTGAGTGTAGTTCCGTCCGGGTTTCCGGCGCCAGGGTGCACAGCCTGATCACGTGGCTTATTGATTACTAGAATATCGCTATCCTCATAGATGACATTCAGAGCGATATCTTGAGGCTTCCATAGGAAAGGCTCTTCTATTTGAACGCAAATAGTAATAAGTTCTCCGCCTAATACTTGTGTTTTCGGCTTATTTGCTATTTTACCATTGACTTGAACCTGATTTTTTAAAATCCAATTCTTAATCTGAGATCGCGAATATTGACGGAGCAATTTAGTGATGGCTTGATCTAGACGTTGTCCGAATTGAGACCGATGCACTGTTTTTATGAGTTCTATTTGTTTTAACATATATTAGATTCTTAGTTAAACTTTGGTTTTTAATTAATGCTAATTAACATGATCCGTTATAACAAATAGTTTTTTAAGATCCGAATTGAGACTCTTTCATGGTACACGCTGAAATGGGTATGAAAACCTCATGATACGTATGGAATATCTATTAATAGTAGCCACATTGAGCTTATTGTTTACAGGTTGCTCGACCCCTAAGTATACAGCTCTAGATCGTGCACCCTCTACAATTTATTCTATGGCTCAGAAAAATATGCAAGACGGTAATTTCAGAGTTGCTATTAAACAACTTGAATCGCTAAATAGCAGCCATCTTTGTGGTCTGAATTCACAGAGAGTTCAGCTAGACTTAATCTATACCTACTATAATTCTAAAGATTTACCTCTAGCTCGAGCATCGATCGATCAATTTATGCGTCTGAATCCCACGCATCCTAGCATTGACTACGTAATATATATGCGCGGTCTTTCCGATATGGCTATAGAGGAAAGTGCATCACACAGTATTTTCGGATTCAGGATAGATCGTTCAGATCGGGATCCCGATCACGCTCGTTCTGCATTTCGTGACTTCAAAAAACTAATTGAGGATTTCCCTAAAAGTCAATATATCAGTGATGCTAATAAGCGTCTAATTTATCTAAAGGAGCGTCTAAGTAAGTATGAACTTTCAGTGGCGCGATACTACGCTAAGCGGGGTGCTTACGTAGCTGTTATTAATCGTGTCGAACAGATGTTATATGAATACCCCGATACTAAAGCAACTCGTTGTGCACTAATACTGATGGGGCATGCATATAATCAGCTAAAACTTCATGATGAGAGTAAAAAAGTACTTAAGATAATCGCTTCTAATCCATAATAGATAAGTCAGAGATGCCTTTTAAATTTTTTGAATAGGAACCTTTATTTTCTTAAATAAATATAAGTAATTACTTTGCACCATGTGTACTACGCTTATACAGTAAAAAATGGCCTGATACTTTTTTGCACAATATGCTTTAAGTACTTTCTGAATAAGGTAGCTATATCGTGTGCATAAGTAGCACGAGGAACATGATAAGTCTCGTTAAAATAGGGCTCTTTTCACTATTCGAAATATATAGAAACAAAAATAAGAATGAAAGCTACATTAATCTTATAGGTAGAGAGCCTCCATTTAACTCTAGAATTAAGTAGCAGTCTGATAAATTTGACATACACTAAATTGTCTACGGTACGTGGGGGTCGGACTCTGATATGTGAAGTATCTTGATTAGTGATAGTCAGATCTAAGGGTGCAGTAGTATTTATTATTACTGTACTGTACGAATTAATAATCTAAGACTTAGACTTAACCATTTAGCGTTATTTTAAAATCGGATTCGCGACATTAATCTTATTTGTATAACTAATATTATCCGTATCCCTCAAAAAAATTTGACTTGCATTTGATATCTTTTACAAATACTCCGCACTATTTTGATCAACTGATCAAGTACGAATATATAAAATTTTAGGACGTATTAGTCAACAAGAAGTTGGGGCAGACTAGATTGAGGCTGCTTTTTTATAGAAGATACTAGATTGAATTGAATACATGACGTTTGCGATTTTATTACAATACTATTATAAGGCATCTATTAATCGTTTTCTTACCTAAACTTTATACATAAAGAAAGTGCATCGCATTATGTATTTTTTAAAAAATCCTCAGGTATAGATCAAGAAAGAAAACAAGATGTAGGATTAAAACTTAAGATCTATGAATTTTACTCAAAGCTTGATGGACATCCTATATACATAAAATGGCGCATTCCTCCGCGAATGACTATTAATTACACAGGGTGCTAGCTTATAATGATAAGGATAGGGATAGGGAATAAAATAATATGCGAGTACTTTGATTAATGAATCAGATGACGGATTACTAAGTGAGAATCAAGATATTTGAACTTTTTAAACTACTTACTAGAAAGCCTCCGCTCCTTTCCGACTTAGGACCATAAAATTCGTGATTCTATGGTCCCGATTTCCCGTATCATGGCGAGTGGACGCGGTATGAGGAACGCGGATTAGGCTAGCTCAATATTTAAAGGATAGTACGGAAATGAAGTACAGAAGATTAGCGTATTTCCTGATGATTGAGTGCTACTTATAACTATCATTGGCATGTCTTAGTAGTCTGTCGCCCTCTATCAAGAGACGCCGTTTATGCGCGCCAAACCAATGCGATACTTTTTTAAAAGTTTTAATAAAAATTTTCTTGTCGCTATTTTCCAAAAACTTTATCACTTCACCAAAGTGGTGGTAATAGCTTTTAATAGGCACAAGGTATTCTTTTAAGGACACAATGATGTCGGAACAGAGCCGTGGATCGCCGGCGAAGAATTGGGCTATCATCATGAACTGTAGTCGATGCATCGGTGAAGTAAGTGAAAGAATTTGGTCTAATTTTGCATCTTCTTCTACCAAATGCAAACCGTGGGCAAAAGTGATAAAGTGATGCAATACTTGAATAAATACTATGTTCTGATCATGCTCATCCGCATTGACACGACGCAATCGTACGCCCCATAGTTTTATCTGCTCTAATAACCACTGATAATCCTCCGGATAACGTCCATCGCAATATGCTATGACTTGCTTAGAGATACAGTGTATGTTTGGTTCGAACATTGGATGTAGCCCAAGAACTGGGCCTCTATGTATCGCTAGCATGGATTTCAGAGGTCGATTTTTTATCGACGTAAGATCCATCAAAATACAATCGTCCGGTAAAGGAGGTATCTGAGTAATCACCTGGTCAGTACTATAAGGTGGTACACTAACGATTACCAAGCCGACATTTTTTAACAGCTGCTCTGCTCGCGACCAATCCTCTATATCTAGAACCTTTACTTGATAGCCTGATAAAGTCAGCAAGTGCTTAAATAATTGTCCCATCTTACCATTTCCACCGATAATAACGATGGAATGAAGCTCAGGACATAGAGTTTTAAAGCCTTTTTTATGTTCAGTAAAAAGTGACTCACGCATTATCCGACGTAATAAATCATCGATTAGATCCGGTGACACACCAAGCATTTTCGCCTCTTTTCGTCTCGCTTTTAATATCTTTGCCTCTCGCTTAGCAATATATATTGGTAGTCCATGAATATTTTTTAGTTTACCGATTTTCGTTACTAGATTCAGGCGTTTAGCTAAAATCTTCAATAAAAATTTATCTACCTCGTCAATTTGATCACGCAAATCGGTTAATTCAGATAACATAGCTCTTTATTCTCCAATTCGAGTGGTTAGCACGGTACTCAGTTCCTTATGCATGTGACGGAGTAGGGCTTCAGTGCTTTCCCAGCTAATACAGGCGTCGGTGACTGAAATACCATAGCGCATGCGTCCACGCGGTTGTTCTGAAGACTGATTACCTTCATTTAGGTGGCTTTCTAGCATAATTCCAGTAATTGATCGGTTGCCTACCTTGATCTGCTGGACTGCCGATTCAGCCACCGTCCATTGACGACGAAAATTTTTATTTGAGTTACCATGATTGCAATCTATCATTAAAGATGGATAAATTCCTGCATTTTGCATCTGTTTTTCACTAGAAGCGACGTCTTTAGCACTGTAGTTTGGTGTTCTTCCACCACGCAAGATCACATGTCCATCCGGATTACCATGGGTTTTTAATAAACATACTTTTCCCGATTGGTTAATCCCTACAAATCGGTGTGGCATAGCAGCAACCCGTATAGCATTGATTGCAGCATTTAGATTGCCGTCAGTTCCATTTTTGAATCCGACTGGCATTAAGAGACCTGAAGCCATTTCACGATGCGTCTGTGACTCGGTGGTTCGAGCACCAATCGCTGACCAGCTGAATAAATCTCCAAGGTAGCGTGGACTGTTCGGATCTAGGGCTTCGGTCGCTAGCGGTAGCCCGATCTCTACTAAAGCTAATAACAATTTCCTTGCTAAATGCAAACCACCTTCAACATCAAATGAACCGTCCATATGCGGATCATTAATTAACCCCTTCCAACCAAGAGTAGTTCGTGGTTTCTCAAAATATACACGCATAACGATAAAGAGATGGTTATTTAATTCAGATGCTAGAGCCTTTAAATGGCGGGCATAATCTAGCGCCGAATCGGGATCGTGTATAGAGCAAGGACCGCATACCACCAGTAGCCGATGATCGCGCTTCTGTAAAATATTAGCGATGACTTTTCGTGCGCTAGCAACTTTATTTCCATCATTGTTACTAAGTGGAAATTTTTTCTTCAGTGCTTTTGGGGTAATCAACACCTGTTCCCGGCAAATATGTATATGATTAAGCCCATCTTTTTTCATTATTTTATTCCTATATTCTTCTGTTTTTCATTTTTTGTGAAAATGAAAAATTGAGTATTATTGTATTTTAGCTTACGATTCTTTATTAATATTTAAATATAAAATATATAAAGAAATACTCCTTATTAATATAATTAAAATATTAATATCTAAAAATACTGAAATATTTATAAAGCATTAATTAATCATAAAATTTTTCTGAATCGAAGATAATTATTTAAAATATAAAAATATGTAGAAGAAAAATTCTAATTTAGATATGCTTAATTGTAATTATCAGTAAAAATTGAACGTAGTGTTCACGAAAAATTCGTAATTCATTATTTATTATCGAAGGTAAGTTAATTATAAGAATATTTAACAAATAATTTTATTCGACTGAATTCGCCTATCCTTTTTATTACTAAAGTGAGTTGATATTATGAGTAATAATTATCATAGTCATATTATTAGTAATCTATATACAGAATGTATTATAAAAAATTTTTGTCGTATTATTTTGATATTTAACTATTAGTTAATAAATTTTATGAATGATTTAGTTACTTAGAAAATATACGCTATCAGAACTAGAGCACCACCTATGAATTCAGCGTACGATAGGATCGTTTTCATTATAAAGGCAACCTATGATGGATCGAGATCGATGAAAGATAAGTCAAAGTTTTTTCTAGAATAACCGCATTAATAACGTTCATGATAGTTTTATATCAAGATAAGTCTTTACCCTAAGTAAGTCGGCTAAGCTAAAGAAAGATTTTATGGTCGGCTTTGTCACTTAATCTCATGGTGCCACATTATTATTCAATAATTACTTATTTATATGTTTTAAATCAATTGATTTTTCAGGGGTTAACAAATTATATTATTCATGCCTTCTATAAAATTTTAAAAAGTGTTACTATTGATCTAAATAAATACTACTACTGTGCAATATAATGTCCCAAGATTTTTATTGTAAGTTTAAGGGATTCAAATGAAGTATTCATTATCTTTCAATAAAATTTTATCTAGCAAGAAGATCATATATTCTGAGCTTAGTGATCAATTAATGTCCTATTAACATCCTCCCCATGGCTTATACAGTAAAATACAATGGAAAATAATCAGTGCTTTTGCCTAATAATAGTGATCTCATGATACTAAGTTATAGTGGTCTAAAGATTACACCCATTGCTCATTATCTTTACATTTTAGGTAAGGATGCTTTTTATATGGTGTATTAACATCAGATATTTATCTGGGGAGATGCAAATTTTTATTTAATCGTATTTATTCTAAAAAGTACGAGCCAGTCTCTCATGACTGGGGTGTATTTTATAGTAAATATTTATCCTGATATAGCATCCCGTATCAGATGCTGCGATACGGGATGCTATATCAGGATTTTCCTTAATTTTTATGTGTGGAAAGAGATAAGCAATGGTGTGAGAGGGAGGAAATGGCACTTATCTGGTTTTCTTTAAAATGCGATGAAGTGGGGTGGTTTAATAAAAGTTAGGCCAAAGGTCATTTTTATTTCTTTATGTACCACTTTAGTAGGGAATACCTTAATTAAGGCGCTCCTTGATGCGAGCTGCCTTACCGTAGCGTTTGCGTAGGTAGTATAGTTTTGCTTTCCGCACAGCGCCTCGCCGCTTAACAGTAATGCTATCGATTATTGGAGAATGAGCTTGAAATACCCGCTCAACACCTTCTCCATTAGAAATCTTACGAACAGTAAATGCGGAATTTAGACCGCGGTTGCACATAGCAATAACTACACCCTCGAATGCCTGTAGCCGTTTTTTACTACCTTCGACGACCCATGCTTTAACTTCTACGGAATCTCCGGGCCGGAACGAGGGTGTGTCTTGTTTCATTTGCTCTTGTTCAAGTTGCTGAATAATATTGCTCATAATGTATCCCTTACCCTAGATAACTGATATATCGTTTTGCGCCTAATGCCAGACACCTATTGCATATTTTATTGCCTGTCTGAATGTTCTACTTGAAACTCAGCCAGTAACGCTTCTTGCTCATTAGTCAGAGCTAGATCTTTTAGAAGCTCGGGTCGTCTAATCCAAGTGCGGCCCAGGGACTGTTTTAATCTCCAGCGACGTATATTGGCATGGTTCCCAGAAAGTAGAACTGATGGAACTTGCATGCCCGCTAGAACTTTTGGGCGAGTGTAGTGCGGGCACTCTAGCAATCCGTAAGAGAAAGAGTCTTCCCTTGCCGACTCCTCACGTCCGAGCGCACCCGGTATGAAGCGGACAATTGAATCGAGTAGGGCCATTGCTGGTAGCTCGCCCCCACTGAGCACGTAGTCACCGATTGACCATTCTTCATCAATTTTAGTTTGGATAAGGCGTTCATCTATCCCCTCATAACGACCACAAACCAGAATAATTTGCTTATTAGCAGTCAATTCACGCACACTTTTGTGATCTAAAGTTTGCCCTTGAGGGGATAGATAAATCGTTTTTACATTCCTTCCAGTCACTATTTTTGCTGCATCAATAGCTTCCCATAAAGGTTGCATCATCATCACCATTCCGGGACCGCCACCATAAGGACGATCGTCAACAGTATGGTGCCTATTATAAGTAAAGTCACGTGGATTCCAGAACTGTAATCTCATGAGACCTCGCTTTACTGCTCGTCCGGTCACTCCATAATCGGTGATTGCTCGGAACATTTCTGGAAAAAGACTGACAATGCCAATAAACACTAAGTGATCGCCCCCATGCTGTTATTTTACTTGTGTTGACCTTGTGATCTTGCCGTCAAAAGCTGGGGTCCCAATTTACCGTAATTGCTCGCGCCGTGAGATCGATTCCTGTGATCACTTGACCGAGAATAAATGGAATAAGCCGCTCTTTAATACCGAAAGCGTCTTTAAGATTAGATCTAACGACTATGACGTCGTTAGATCCAGTTTCCATTATATCGATAACTTCACCTAGTTTATAGCCAATAATAGTAACTACTTGAGATCCCAGAAGATCTTTCCAGTAATAATTGTCTTCTTCTAGAAGGGGTAATTTATCTGAATCAATAATGATCTCACAATGAGTCAGAAAATGTGCTGCGTTTTTATCATCAACACCTTTGATTTTAGCAATCAAATACTTACTGTGAGGCTTCCAGTGTTCTGTGTTAATCAGCTGTCGCTGCCCTGATTTTGTTTGGATCAGCCAGGGCTGATAGTTGAAAATGCTTTCAGGAATTTCTGTAGATGAAAACACTCTAATCCAGCCACGCGTTCCGTAGGTAGACCCTATTTTACCCATTACAATAGGTCGTTTAGGGACTTTTCGTTTCATTTTCTTTCATTAAAGAAATCTCATAAATTACGCTGCTTTACTAACGTCTTTGATTAGTTTATGAACACGATTAGAGGCAGCTGCTCCGTTCCTTATCCAATATTCAATACGTTTCATATCCAGATGTAAGGTTTTGGCTTGACCGGTGGCAATTGGATTAAAAAACCCTACGCGTTCAATAAAGCGCCCATCCCTTGGATTGCGATTATCGACTACTACTACCTGATAGAATGGGCGATTTTTTGTGCCCCCACGCGCTAAACGTATAGTTACCATAACGTCCCCCTATAATTAAAAAAAATTAGGTAGATTTTATTGAAGGGCAGATTCCGGTTAAAATATAAAACCGAAAAGGTCCAATCATTTTTGCTCTAAAATCCACTGAAAGACTAAATAGCTATTAAAATACTGTACGGATCTGTATTTTTATCGGCTTTTAGAGCGAGCGATTGGTGCTAAAGTTACTCGGTGTTATCGGAGTTTCTCTATCTATCAATAGAAAAACTCCGCATTGTCATACCTTTCATGGTACGCATCATCTTTTCAAATCCGATTTTTTTCATCTTTTTCATCATACGTTGCATTTCATCAAATTGCTTGAGTAGGCGATTAACATCCTGTACCGATATTCCGGAGCCCATTGCGATCCGGCGCTTTCGAGAACCTTTGATAATTTCCGGATTAGCCCGCTCTTTTAATGTCATTGAGTTAATAATCGCTTCCATCCGCACCAAAACTTTGTTGTCCGCATGCAACCTTATGTTTCCCGGTAGCTGAGTCATAGAGGGTAGTTTACTCATCATGCCAGTTATTCCGCCTATACTGTGCATCTGCTTGAGTTGTTGCAAAAAGTCTGTCAAATCAAATCTATCCCCCTTTTTCAGCTTACTAGTTAGTTTTTCTGCTTGTTTATGATCAAATTTACGCTCGATATCTTTGATCAAGGATAGCATGTCGTCCATTCCTAGGATTCGCGCTGCTATTCCATGCGGGTTAAATGGTTCAAATGCATTATTTTTTTCACCAGTTCCGAGGAACTTGATTGGTTTTCCAGTGATATGACGAACAGAAAGCGCTGCACCACCGCGAGCGTCGCTATCAACTTTTGTTAATATTACTCCCGTCAGAGGCAGCGCTTTACTAAAGGCTACCGAGGTATTTACGGCATCCTGACCGGTCATAGCGTCAAGCACAAGGAGTGTTTCTATCGGATTGAGGGCTGAATGTATGCGCTTAATTTCGTGCATCATTGCTTCGTTAGTATGTGAGCGCCCCGCCGTGTCGACGATAAGCTCGTCGTAAAACTGTAACTTTGCCTGGTTTAGTGCGCATTTTACGATATCAAGGGGTTTTTCTGTAACCTTAGCACAGAAAAAATCGATACTAACGCTTTTTGCCAGTATTTCCAATTGCTTCATCGCCGCAGGGCGATAAACATCTGCAGATACTAGAAGCACTTTCTTTTTATATTTTTCTTTTAAAAACTTTCCAAGCTTGACTACGCTAGTAGTTTTACCCGTTCCTTGTAGACCTACTATTAATATTACCGCTGGTGGCTGCACCGCGAAATTCAATTCGGTATTCGCTTCGCCCATTGTTGCAATAAGTTCGCATTTGACGATTTTTATAAATTCTTGACCCGGAGTTAGACTGCTGTTGATTTTATTCCCTATCGCTTTTACTTTAACATGATTAATAAAATCACGAATAACCGGTAATGCAACGTCTGCTTCTAGTAAAGCCATACGTACTTCGCGCAAAATTTTCTTGATATTTTCTTCGGTAAGCCGTCCCTGTCCGCTAATACTGCGTAGTGTGCGTGATAGTCGATCAGTTAAATTTTTAAACATCATCTCGTACCCGAGGTGTAATAATAATCTTTATGAACTAGCGCATTAATTATAGAAGCTATTATAGCACGAAACATTTAGGATCTCTTTTTACGGGCTCTATAGATTGCTTAGAGTACCCAGAATATCAAGCGATACTAATAATTAAGTTAACCCGTATCATAAAATAAAAGCGTTAAATCCTATGATGGCCCTTATTTATTTTGAATTTCATGTCTTATTAGTTTAGCTTCCTGCTCATTATTATAATCTAGTTGCATACGAACAAATTATAATCTAGTTGCATACGAACAAGAGATGCGATCAGTTGTAGGTCACATTATCTAGCTCACATTATCTATAGTGCATAGCTTTTCGGCGCTTGTGCTGAAAAGCGCGAATCTCTAACATTAACCAGTGCGTGTAACACTTCACCTTATCGGATTGCCGGCTATTGATCAAATTAATTATTTGATCAATAAAACCAGCTTCATTTTCCGAAATTTTTTCTGATTCCCATTTACGACACTTTGCAGTTTCGCAATGATTAAGAGAATACTGAATAGATTGACACATATTTTGCCTAGAAATCTTATTCTTTATCTAAAGTGTGATGCTAGGCTAATAGCTCACACTTTTATGATTTTATTTTCTTGCCCTCTCACCAATTAATATGATAAGGGTGATGTAATAGAAATTCGGGATAAAATTTACCCCCTTATTCTAAAATAATTTTGAATAAGGGGGTGGGGAGGATGGTAAATCGAATAGTAGATCGCTGTTAATCAATAGCGGACTCTACTATGCATGCTACTGAAGTAAAGTAGTTAATAGCGAATTAACGCCCGACTATTAACTAACATCTTATGTATCATCAAAATGATCACGCGATTTAAAAATAGATCGATTATGAGTTCCGACGCACTATCTTATAAGCATAAGTTGAATATAGTAGAACGCAGATCTAACGAGTTTAGTATCGAATTATAGTAAGACGGTGCCTAAAATTAATCAAGAAATCTTTAGTACGCATTGCTATAAGCCACTGAATCCCGATAATAAAATAAATAAGTAATCTTTATATTTTTTCAAAAAAATATTTTAATATTTAGTTTATGTATCATTCGTCTAAAGCACACCCTCTCTTTTTTCTCTAACCTACTTATATTATGGTTATATGAAAATGGGATGCATTATATGAATAAATTATTAAGATAATAATCTTATATTAGCGAAAAAATTTATAGTAGACGAATGCGTATTAATGCTTAGCTGTATAAAACTATATGCTTTTAATTTGTATTCATAAATATTATTTAATATAAAATATATAGCATTTTTATAAACATATATATTATGAGTATAACTTTAACCAATTCATTTAGAATAATAGGGAGCTTTCTGTATCGCAGCTCACCCCAATTTAAATTTTTTTAACTCTTTATATCTAATAATAAAGAGAGGTGGTGGCTACTTTAGGCGACATTCTTCTATATGCATCTTAATAGTAAATAATTGAATTTTTCATTATATAAATTTTAATATTTTTTATATATACATTATTTTAATAATTAATACTATGATTTCTTATGGGATGCGGACACAAGAAGTTATCGATGTTAGAGGAACTATCTCTTAATAAAAATGCTTATAATTTTATGAAATAAAAAATTCGAGCCATCATTTCAGTGCTATCTATATAAAACTTTGCTATAGAGTTAGTGTTTTAGTGTTATATAGAATAACATTTACTCTGATACATATCATGTATTTATGGGGGTTGATCTAAGCGGTCAACTCCACATAATCTAATCATATTTATATGAATTTTTCTTTTTTTTAATTTCGGATATTTTGTTTCATAAATGTTTCAAAGTTTAAGGTATCGCTATTTTCTATATCCTCTTGACGTTTCCATGAAGCTTTTTTCTCCTTAAGAAATTTTTCTTCATTTATGATTTCTAATGGCTCTGAAATTAATATCTCACGGTATTGTTCGGCTAAGCGCATGCCTACTCGATTGGTGCTTTCCTTCATAATTTCATTTAGAATCCGTGCCGAGAGGGTCAGCTCCGGATTATCAAATGCAGGAATCAGGTCATCGCAAACTTTCTGATACTCCTGATCTCCGATTTCTTCATCTAATACTTCTGCTAAGCGGCGAAGTCCATAAAAAAGCGCCTTACCAATTTTATTTAGCGGTTCATAGCTTCCATTGCAGTGAATATCAATAGTCTGACCTGGTTTACGCCCTTCAAGAATCACTCGATTCCAGTTTTTTCGAGTGCATAGTAGCTCGGAATTACTCATCTCTGGTGCCTCCCCTAATACACACCATATCAAGAACAGATCTAGAAAGCGTACTTGGGAGGAATCTACTCCAGTCGGGGAGAATGGATTAATATCTAGTGAGCGCACTTCAATATATTCAACGCCGCCACGCAAAAGTGCATCTAATGGTGTTTCATCGTTATTGACTAAACACTTAGGACGTATTGGTGTATAGAGTTCATTTTCCATCTGTAATAGATTACTGTTTAGTTGTAGATAGCGACCCCCATCTTTTAACTCTAGTTGACTGAAGATGGGGGAGGGTGTCATTAGGGCTCGATTTAAACTTGCTATGTAGCTATTTAGATCATTAAAGGTAATACCTAGATTGTCCTGTAACTTATTGATATAGCCAAGATCGCTCAGGCGCAGTGAGGTGGCATAAGGTAGATAGAATATATCTTTTTCGATTTTTTCTAACAGTAGACCAGTTTCTCTTTTTTTAAAAAATAAAGAAGAAATGAACGGCGAGGCGCCAAATAAATATGGAATTACCCATCCAAATCGATAATAGTTGCGTATTAATCTGAAGTAGCCTGCAGAGATCTGCGCTTTTCGACTTTCTGTATTTTCGATACCCGAGAATGCTTTCCAAAACGTTAGAGGTAGAGAGAAGTTATAATGTACGCCAGAAATTGTTTGCATTAATGCCCCATAACGATTTTTTAGACCTTCGCGATACAGCGTTTTCATTCGACCAATATTCGAAGAACCGAATTGTGCTAACTCGATTTCTTGCTTATCGTCAATAAAGCAGGGCATACTAAAAGGCCACATCCGCTCTTCCCCTAAATTACGCGCGACATGGCGATGGATATCACGTAGGAATGTCATAAGATGATTAAGGTTTTCATGAACTGGCGTAATAAACTCTAATAATGCCTCAGCAAAATCTATCGTGATCCAGCAGTGCGTTAACGCCGCCCCTAAATTTTTTGGATGTCTAGTTAAAGCCAGCGTGCCTTTAGAAGTGACTCGTAGCGCTTCGCGCTCAATCCCACGCCGTAAGCCTTTTAACGCATACGGATAGGCTTCTAGCGAAGAAAGTGCGCGTGATACGTCCGGGATCAAGTGAGCCTCTCGTTTATGAAGTAATGATCTATTTTCATGATGAATCCACGCTCTTCATTGTACATAGTTACCTGTTTAATGCATTAAAACGATACTTACGACTGGATTACTATGGCTAAAATAGAGGATAGAATATATGTACCATGTATTCAAAAGAGGTCAATAAGACTTCTTAAAAATTTAGAAGCTGATTACATAGTGCATTGCCTATTATCGTACTGACTAACTTAATTGTACTTAAAGTGTTAGCTCGATCTAAAAGATGCAGTACATAGAGCGGTCTATTGAATCTATTTTGAGATAATTGACTGACTAAATAGCAAAGCGGACGCTTTTATAAATGACAAATATTTTAAGAGGTATGGCGACCGATTTAGCACGGATGCAGTAGGGATAAAAATTTTTATTTATGGTACTAAAGAGCATCCGCTCTGTGGATGGCATCAAAATCATTGCATTATTTTTATTAATGCAGGGGGATTCTTCAGTGACCTTTGTGTACTAGAGAGATATACCTCGGAATGCACTCTATAAATATAAATAATATTTCATTTTTAGTATCTAAAATTCCGGAGCTTATAGAAAAATAATATCTCAATCGAGCCTCCTGCTCTTATCGCATTTTCTTTTTATTTTAGAAAAAGATTCTTTTAATCTAAACCCGCTAGTCTGATTTCCGATCAAATAATAATAAAGTGTATGCGTTCTTTCGAGGACTTTAAAGATCTCTTCTGTCAAGAGAGATGGAATTTTACGGGCAATGATATTCTGGATCAGAGTTTATATGCTTCGCTATAGCGATTTTTATGAAAAAGGTTATTACTTTTAATATGTTGCTATGTTTCTAGATTCTAATCTCTCTGTGTGATCTGAGCGTTCAGATATCTGAGCGCTCAGATGCTGCTTTTATATGAAAGCGAGATTTGCTAGACGTGAGATTTATTTTGGTGCATCCAGGAGGATTCGAACCTCCGACCGCTCGGTTCGTAGCCGAGTACTCTGTCCAGCTGAGCTATGGATGCAAATGGCGGTGAGGCGGGGATTCGAACCCCGGATGCAGATTATAGCCGCATACTCCCTTAGCAGGGGAGAGCCTTAAGCCTCTCGGCCACCTCACCTTTCTGCTCTTTGAGCTATGCTTGATATTTTAGAGAAGATTACCTGCTGTACGTAGCTGACATATTACTGTCTCCGAATTATAAGTCAAATAGTTTTTCTCATATCATATAGATTGCCATAGTTCGAGCTCGAAATAAGTAGTTCTAATTTGAATTATTTTTATTAAGGTAAAATATTTATAGAAGAGAGTCGTTCAGTAAGTGGCACAAAATATGCGAGAATATGTGTGATCTAGACTCCGTGGCATGTCGATTATGCGGGTGCTCCTTGAATGAAAGTTTAGTAAGTTTTATTCAGAGATTTCTCTTTATGAATACGGTGATATATTTCTTCACGATGTACTGACACTTCTTTGGGGGCATTGACACCAATGCGGACCTGGTTGCCTTTTACGCCCAGGACTGTCACGATAACTTCGTCACCAATGATAAGGGTCTCGCCAACGCGACGAGTCAGAATTAACATTCTTTGCTCCTTGAGAGATTAAAAACTTTAACTTTGTCTCTTTTATAACTATCATTAATAATGTTTCATATCATGAAAATATAAAATACTCAATTGTAAGCTGACTGGCTTTGACTATACATAGAAATCTGTCATCTAAAGTAAAATTTTTCCGAAATTATTTCATCACTTAGTGCGCACTTCACAAAACTATCAACAAATATATTATCTTTATTTTGCGTACTATTTTGATAGTAGCAATCTTGACGTCACCCATGCTTCAAGGCCACTTAGCACTTTGGAAAAAATATGACTGTTCGTTACTATAAGTTGCGCCATATCTAAACGTCCGCCACCCTTCCCACCTGTCTGCTCCAAGACATTAACTATTAACTCCTTAGCGTTTATTCGATCCGTCAGATCCTGAGTCACACCAGCAATCAGGATGGCCTTATCTCTAATTGTCGTAGTAAGTATGATAATAGACGAACCCAACTGATTTTTTAGATGATTTACCATGATCTTTAGCATTTTTTCTTCAATAGTGCCTAGCTGACTAATTAGAAGTTTAGTTTCACCAATCGTTTTTGCTTGTCTGGATAAGAATAGACTTTCTTGCGCTACCCGATGATTCTTTAACTTTTGCAGTTCTTTTTCCAACATACGGGTGTGCTCGAGCGTTGTATGGAGCTTATCAACTAAGTTATTAGTATCGCTTTTTATCAAGTTCGCAACGGATTGGAGCAGATCGCTTTGTTGATGTAGCTTAGCAATAGCAGCTTCGCCTGTCGTTGCTTCAACACGCCGAACACCCGCCCCCGTACCGCACTCAGTTAAGATCCGAAACAATCCAATATCGCCAGTACGATTTACATGAGTACCGCCGCATAATTCAGTGGAGAAGTTACCCATGGTCAACATGCGTACGCTATCATCATACTTCTCACCGAACAAAGCTAGCGCTCCTTTCTTCTTAGCATCTTTCAGAGATAATACTTCAGTCTGCACTAGAAGATTCCTCCGTATTTGATAATTGACTAGATCTTCTACTCTGCGAATCTGCCCCGGTTTCGTCACCTCAAAGTGTGAGAAATCGAAACGTAGGTATTTTTCGTTAATCAACGAGCCTTTTTGTATGACATGATCGCCAAGCGTTTGGCGGAGAGCAGCGTGGAGCAGATGAGTTGCTGAGTGATTCAAACGAATTTGATTACGGAATTCGGTATTAATCTTCGCATGAACACGATCTTTTACTTTCAGCGAACCCTGGGAAAGTGTACCTGTATGACCAATACATTGGCCACATTTTTGAGTGTCGTTTACTAAAAAATCTATTCCGTCTTTTTTTATCCAGCCTTTGTCGCCTATCTGACCTCCTGATTCAGCATAAAATGGCGTCTCATTCAAAACTACTATCGCTTCCTTACCGAAATGGATTTTTTCGACCGATTGACCATCTTGAAATAGAGCGATCACGATAGCTTGACACTCCTCATAATCGTAGCCTCTAAACCAACTTCCACCATTCACGTGCATTATAGCACTATAATCCGTTCTAAAGTTTCCCAACGCGCGTGCACGGTGTCGTTGTGCTTCCAGAGCCTTCTCAAAGCCAATTCTATCAATTTTTAGACCCCGCTCGCGACAAACATCCGCGGTCAGGTCGATCGGAAGACCAAAAGTATCATATAAACGAAAAGCGGCAGTGCCTTCTAGAATATTGCCTTGTAACGCACTTAACTCGTGATCTAATAGTTTCAAACCGCGCTCTAGTGTGCGGGCGAACTGTTCTTCTTCAGTTTGCAGAATTTGTTCTATTAGCGACTGTTGACGTTTTAGTGCCTTAGCAGTTGATCCCATCACTTTAATTAAGGGGGCGACTAGCTTGTAAAAAAAGGTATGTTGAGCGCCTAATATACTACCATGGCGAATAGCCCGACGAATGATGCGACGCAGTACATAGCCCCGATTCTCATTTGATGGCATCACGCCGTCTGCAATTAAAAAGGCGGATGCCCGAATATGGTCGGCAATAACACGTATAGACTTGTTGTCCAAATCGCTAGAACCAGTGACCTCTGAAACTGCGGCGATTAGGTTACGAAATAAATCGATTCTATAGTTGGAGCTCACATGTTGTAGTACTGCCGAGATGCGCTCAAGCCCCATACCTGTATCTACCGCCGTTTTCTGTAATGGTAGCATTGAACCATCAGATTGACGATTAAATTGTATAAAGACGATATTCCAGATCTCGATGTAACGATCACCGTCTATTTCGGCTCGGCCTGGAGGGCTTCCGAAGATATGCTCACCATGATCATAGAAGATTTCGGTGCATGGACCGCAGGGGCCTGTATCGCCCATTTGCCAAAAATTATCAGAGGAAAAAGTGGCTCCTTTATTGTCTCCAATTCGGATAATGCGCTCGGTTGGCACACAAATATTTTTCTTCCAAATATCAAAAGCTTCATCGTCAGTCTCATAGACGGTGATCCATAGTTTTTCTTTTGGTATATGAAACCAGTCTGCTCCGGTTAGTAGCTCCCACGCATACGCGATCGCTTCCTGCTTAAAATAGTCACCAAAGCTAAAGTTTCCTAACATTTCAAAGAAAGTGTGATGCCGTTCAGTATAGCCTACATTCTCAAGATCATTATGTTTACCTCCGACACGCAGGCAGCGTTGTGAGGTGGTCACCCGTGAATAAGTGTGGTTTTCAAGACCTAGGAAAATATTTTTGAACTGATTCATGCCAGCATTGGTAAATAGCAATGTCATATCATTATTAGGTACTAAAGATTGACTGGCTATGATCTTATGACTTTTACTATGAAAAAAATTGAGGAACGCTTGACGGATTTCAGCGGTACTCTTGTACATAATTTTCTCGGAAAAAATTAGAATAAAGAGGTGCGAGCAAGCAATGTGCTACTTTCATAGATAGAGGCTTGCTCGCAAAATTTTAAATTAAAGAAAAGATAAACTAGTTATTCTTTAAAATTAAGTAGAATCTTGTGTGTAGTGATTATTCAAAATAGCGGCAGTTTCCTGAAGCTATTCTTAAAAGCATTCATGATAATGAGTTGGATATAACTAACAATAAACTGGAGATTGAGAGACAAATAAAATTTAATTTTCTTGCTAATATGTAAGTAGTCCATCATTTATTTCTAATACCAATGTTTATCAATTAATGTATTTAAAATACAACAATACAAATGTACCACTCGATATATCTTTTAATATGGGCACTCACTCATGTAGATAAATATAAAGCTTTATTAATCCGTCTAGCTATTCTGATAGAATTTTTAGTCAGCTATCACGAAGAAATTGCACTATCGTCGTTAGTAGCAAGTTTCGTGAGAAGCTATAAGAGCGCATTATAAGGCATATAATATAAGATCTCAGCTCCACTCTAGCATTTTTTCATAATAAATAGGCAAAATAGAATTTTACGGTATCGCTAAGATTCAGATGGTTCTCGGAATTTATTCATAGCATGCACCATATTATTCCGATTATATAGAGGATGACTAAGTTTAAGTGATCCTGTGTGCTCTATAGAACGATAAGATCGAAGTGCCTAAAAATTGGAGATTCAAACTATTCCTTAGATTTTATCGGGTGACTAGTAGCCTCTCCTTTAATACCGGAATCTAATATGTTACTATTTCCTAATAATAGCTCACGAAGTTTCTTATCTAACTCAGACAAGATAGCCGGATTTTCTTTTAGAAAGTTGCAGGCGTTGGCTTTACCCTGACCGATTTTCCCACCATTGTAACTGTACCAAGCGCCAGATTTTTCGATCATATTATGCCTTACTCCCAAATCAATTAGTTCACTTCGGCTGTTGATACCTTCTCCGTACATAATTTGAAACTCAGCCTGCTTGAACGGTGCAGCAATTTTATTTTTTACAACTTTAACGCGGGTATCGCTACCTATGACTTCGTCTCCTTCTTTAATCGCACCGATTCGGCGGATGTCTAGACGGACAGAAGCGTAGAATTTTAGCGCATTACCTCCGGTAGTGGTTTCTGGGTTCCCAAACATCACGCCAATTTTCATGCGAATCTGGTTAATAAAAATCAGAAGCGTGTTTGCATTCTTTAGATTTCCAGCTAACTTACGCATTGCCTGGCTCATCATACGTGCCGCTAAGCCGATATGTGAGTCACCAATTTCACCTTCGATTTCTGCCTTGGGCGTCAGCGCCGCTACGGAATCTACAATGATAACGTCAACTGCACCTGATCGAGTCAGGGCATCACAAATTTCTAGTGCTTGCTCTCCAGTGTCTGGCTGCGCACATAACAGATTGTCAATATCTACGCCTAGCTTTCTAGCATAGACTGGATCTAATGCATGCTCGGCGTCAATAAATGCACAAGTTTTGTGCGCATGTTGTGCTGCAGCGATAACCTGCAGCGTTAAAGTAGTTTTCCCGGAAGATTCTGGTCCATAAATTTCGACAATTCGTCCCATAGGAAGACCGCCAGCGCCTAATGCAATATCAAGGGACAATGAGCCAGTCGAGATAGTTTCTACTTCCATTGAGCGATCTTCACCCAGACGCATGATGGAGCCTTTACCGAACTGTTTTTCAATCTGACTCAAAGCTGCGGCTAATGCTTGTTGCTTATTTACGTCAATAGCCATTTTTACCCCTTTTGCAATGTCAATAGCAATTTTTACACTGTCACTGCTTCTACATTGTATAGAAAATACCACTAATTATGCTGTATAGCTATACAGTAATAAATCTAGTTTTTCAAAAATTTATTATGGGCTCCAGAAGCGAAAAACCGTTTTTTGAAGCACTCCGGATTAGAGTAGTCAATGCGCCCGTTATACATAGAGACGCATAGCTTCTGATAGATAGTAATTCTATTACTTACACCCATTATCCTCGATAATACTATAATATCTAGTAATGTCGTATATTACTCGGTTCAGATCCGATCTGAAGTAATAAAATACTGATTAGCACTATCTTAATTATTACATCTACTATGACTAAAGATTAGATCAATGAAACTATTTGACTTTTGAGGAGAGTAGAGTTTTAAAAATGGGATTTAATTTATTTTTTCTCCAAAAATATAGGTAATATTCCTAATTAATAAAATCTATTGTTCTAGTTATAAACTAATAACTTTTATCTGTAAGATATGAGACTCGGGGGGGGGTTCATTTTTTAAGGCATCTTGGTAATACAGGTATACTGAATTAGATCATTAAAATATGATGCATCGAACAAATCTTTTGTTAGTTAGATTCTTATCAGAATGTATTTTCTAGTTGATATAGGAAGAATGTTCGACTAGTATAAATATATCATGCCCTATTGCATTCATGAAAAGTTTTTCGAAAATTTCGAGATATGATGTGCGATCACTCATATACTAAAGTGCGCTTAAATTAAATCTCATACTACAAAAATATGAAAACATCGAACTTATAATGCTCTCATTTAACTCTTTTATCCTGTTAGACACTTAACAATTTAATATTATCTTAACAATTTAATATTATTAAATTTATATAAACTTCTTTATACGTATATAAATTTTATTTATATATATGTAAGTATTTAGTAGGTCTGTAAAAGCTAAAAAGTTATTATTTCCTTACTAAATATCTTCTTTATGTTAAAGAAGATTTTATATAAAAAGTTTTTCTATTATACATATCTATTTCTATTAAATAACATCTTAACTACTAGTTAAAACTAAGAATAAAAGTTAAGATGTGCTACACTAGTCATGCATATGTTTAAAACTTAATGAGCGGTCAAATACCACAAACATATATAAAATAGCTCACATATAATATAAATTTATTTATAAATTAAAAGTCAAGTAAGAGCTTAAGTATCAATAATATATTAAGTACTTTTGACTTTTCTATAAAGTATTTTTAAACAAAGTACCGTTAAGTAGTTACAAAAAATCGACCTACGAATTAGCTCTATAAGCTATATCTCGCACATTTTTAATTATTTTAAATAAAAACAGAGGTTAAATATTTTTATTTAAAACAACTACTGTTTCTATTCCGATAAGCGCTGACATACACACTGAATTTGTGTTAATTTTAATTAATGAATTAAATAATAAGTATCAAATTAAATATAAAAAGTATTTTAATAGAGTCGATAAGAATAGAGGCAATTAAAGTATATTGTTAATCACGCACCAATCTTGTTCTAGAAGTAAGATCTGCTTGATGTGGCCGTAGTTAGAATGGTATGATTTTCCGCCCCTATTTTAGTGAGCTGTTAATCATTTATGTTATATATCTAGTAACTGATCATTATCTCAATTTTTAGATAAGCTTTGAATAGTTTCTGCTGGAAGTGTCGAGTTCTTCTATGGTACATACGAAGAAGGGGTCTGATCTCATGCTACCGCACTAGACTTAATTAGTTAAATATTTGAATAGATGAAATAACAATAAGTTTATCACTTTTCCTATGGATTCTAATGAATAACATCAGTGTCTCTTAGGTGCTGCTTGACACAAATATCGTCTTTTCGTTGCATAGCCTGTATTCGACAGTATTTTTTTAAAAAATAAAAAATGCCTTTTTATGTAGTGAGAGTACTAGAAATGACCGCTATTCTATGGGATTTCTATCAATTAGAATGATCTTGGGGTCAGAAATAATTTTCCTGCAACTTTTTTAGTTAAGCAGCATTTTAGTTTTCATAAAATGTTCAAGTATTAAACGAAAGAAGTTCGCACTCTTAGCTATTAATAAATGGATCTATATGATCAAATTTTAGTGTACTATTAGTACTTCTTCGTTAAATGAAAAAGAGTAGTGCGTCTAATCTTATATTTTTGAGATTAACGCACTTCTAATGTGAATATGTGTGGTGCTTTTGGCATGATATAGATCGATAAAGGTTTATATAGCAGCCACCTGAGATATTTACTGTTAATTAATTTATGTTGACTAAATCAATCACGTCAAAGCTGACTTCACTATTTATTTCGGCGCTATAATCAATATTCATAAGTCCGAATCCAAATAATCGGAGAAAGTCTGTCCTGTAACTATTATAATCAGCGAGTTCATTGATGTTGTTATCTTTAATCTGCGCCCATATTTCACGGCAGCTATTTTGTACGCTCTCACTGAGTTCCCAATCATCCAGGCGAATGCGACGCTTATTGTCAGTTTCTAGTTCAGATCCAGCATATAGCTTCGTGTAGAATAGGCGGCATATTTGCTCAATACAGCCTTCATGAATACCCTGTTCCTTCATGATTTTAAAGATAATAGAAATATATAACGGCATAATTGGGATCGCAGAGGAGGCCTGAGTAACGACCGACTTTAGAATTGCAACATGTGCGGAGCCGCCTTTATCTTTTAGTTTTTGATCAATAATTTGTGCTGAACGCTCTAAGTCTTCTTTTGCTTTACCTAAAGTTCCATGCCAATAAATGGGCCATGTCAAATCGCTTCCGATATAAGAATAAGCTACGGACTGAGCGTTTTCCGCTAAGAGATTGCTTCTATCTAGTGCATCTATCCAGAGCTGCCAATCTTGCCCACCCATTACCTTGATGGTATCCGAAATTTCTTGCTCGCTAGCTGATTCAACGACTGTTTCTAGCAATACCTTTTTATTGATATCCAGGGCTATGGATTTATAAGCTTTTCCGATAGTTTTGATTGCAGAACGCGCTACAATCCCGGTTTCTGGAATTTTTCGAGTCGGAGCAGCAAGTGAGTAAATTACCAAATCAATGCTTAATCGTTCTTCTTTAATTAGATCAATTGTTCTCTGACGGCACTCATTCGAAAATGCATCACCGTTGATACTTTTTGCATACAGGCCCTCTTCTTTCGCAAACTTATCAAATCCGGCAGAGTTATACCAGCCAGCAGAGCCACTTTTACCTTCCTTGCCTGGCTTTTCAAGAAATATTCCAATGGTGGCGGCATTACTACCGAATGCAGCATTAATACGAGAGGCTAACCCGTATCCTGTGGATGCGCCAATTATTAATACATTTTTGGGACCATTTTTCAGCTCTCCGTATGATTTCACGTAATTAATTTGTTCACGGACGTTCGCTTCACATCCTAAAGGATGGGCGGTGGTACAAATAAAACCACGAATTTTAGGTTTAATAATCATAATATTTTTTTGATCACTAAAATGGCAGGCTACAGTATGCCTTGTTTTCTTAATGCGATTAAGGTGGATGCATTAAGAATTTGGGCGGGTGTTATCGAGTTATCGGATAGTGTTCGCCCGCCCTTTCATTAGGTTAAGTAGCTATGGTAAATAATGATATGCATTTAAGGTTTTACTCTTTAATATAGCATATTAAAAATACGGATAAAGATTTACTTCGAGAATATTTTAATAAAGTAAATTTTAAATATCGTAGAGCGGATCAAATACGACTAACATATTCGATCTAGAAGTGCTACTCTAGCAAGAGTAGCAGATCAATGGTGATCTTTCGTATATCACTCATTCCTCTATGCCATATCAGGTTGTATTTAAATTGAAGCCATGACAGAGAGTTATCGCGCTACTCATTGGTTAGCAGCAAATATATTTACTTAATCGTGCATCATAAAGATGCACCATAGTAGTTAATATTTGCAGTTAATATTTTTTTGCTAAATTTCGACAGCGTCGTTATAACACTGATTCTTCGTATGAAAGCATTAGTGTCGTTATTGGTGATCATGTCTATGGCTAAGACTTCCGTTTTTATACCTTTATCTCATTGAGCTGTTCCTTTATCTCACTGAGCTTAAGTGAGACTATCAAGTGTATAATACGCTTAAACACTATTTTTGAATACAAAAATGCAGCTTTTAATCATCATGATCCTATTTCTCTCTTAGAGGATATCCAGTAGATATTTTGTATCAAATTTTAATATGAAGTAGACTTATTCTTAATAAATATTGTTACTAGCTACCCATAAGGTAGGATCTATTGGTATTCATTTTAAATGATAGATGTGAGCTACCATCCGACTCGACTGCTCTAGAATTTATTAATATTCAAAATTTGGATGATTTACTATTTAAATTTAATCGAATTATGATTAATAGCTAGCGAAGTTACTATTTAGAATTTTTTGACTTCTCAATGTCTATTTTATGGGTACGTAGATTATTTAGAGTACATAGAAAATACGGAGCATGAGTATGCGATAAATAAGAAAATAGAGAAAATCTGAATCTATAGCACTTAAGATTGGACTTGCTTTATAAGCAAAACTATTAAGATTTCGTGGCCATTTTTATTTAAAAAAGCAGTTTGTCTGTATTAGAAGTGCTTATTGATACAGAGTATTACTGTGCCAGTTTTACATATCATTTTAAAAATTTTTAACACCGATTGTAAATATTTTGTGATTGCGATTCTTGCCAGATCGACATGGTAGCAAAGGTGGTGAAAGTAAAAATACTTATGAATAGTTATCCTTGGATCTGTACAGAATTCTTTTGAAGAGATATACGTGAGTTTTGATAAAAAGTATAGATATTCTTCTAATTATAAGAATTTTTAAATCAAATATGGACTGTGCACAAGATAAAGGTTGATCTTCCTTTTTCCGGATTCAGATCAAAGAAAACTATAGTAGTCTAGTGACCGGGGAGTAATTGGATATAAGCTAAATTAACTTATCTTCTCAGAAATCTTACTGACTGCGCCAATTATTTTTTTATCAAGCACCATAGTGCGTCTAGATATTGTGAACGGGTGGAACTTAAAATTAAAACAAAGCCTGCCGCTTAGGGATTTAGAAAAATAGATCGCGAGCATGCATGAGCTATTCCTCACTACTGAAAGACTTATTTCCATATAAAAAATTTCGTTTATCTAGATAGTGTATGAGTTTCACTCAAGGACTTCTAGCATAAGCCTACTCCTTAACTCAGTATCTATACAGATTCTAAAGGATTTAGTCAGGTCTTCCCAAAAATCGGCTCTAATGTTTAGTTTACTCTATATATAAGCTACGCTGATATGCGATTAAAAAAACTTTCATAGGAGTACTATTCTATCCTTAGTGAGATAATAATCATATTAAGGTTGGGAAAGTCACGAAATAAATAGTTTGTAGCTGCAATTTTTTCCTAATAGCAATATTTTTTAGAAAATCAATAGCTAGATAAAAGTATTCGATAATAATTAGCTATTCTTGATCGAAGATCAATAGCATATAATGCTTTAGATGTCCAGGTATTGGTGTACTTAGTTAGAATGCATGCTTCACATAATCTAGATGACAGAAGGGCATTGCTGAAGAGTCCTTTTCATTTAATCATACTAAAAGAGTGAAGATACTCAGAGAGTATTAGAAGTAAAGAAATTAGCACAATCAGAATATTTAAGTGCGAACTCAAACAAAAATAAGAAATAAGGTGCTGTATATAAAATAAGCTATTAGTTTTAAATTTTATGCTATACTGATACAGTTTATTTAAAATAAAAGAAATGTTTAAAATGACGAATTTTGAATGCCTATTCATCAAATAATAATACAAAAAAATTAAGGGTAAAATGTTATTTTTTAATTAAATTAGTCAGCCTATTCAAAATTATTCAATTAATCTGATCATTACTGCCATAATTTGACGCGCGGCACGCAGATTCTAAATGGTGAGGTGTCTGAGTGGTCGAAAGAGTACGCCCGGAAAGCGTGTATACGCGGAAGCGTATCGAGGGTTCGAATCCCTCCCTCACCGCCACTAAAAAACCATAAATGTAAGCATTACATTTTTCTTACCTCAAGTCAGATCGCCAAGTCCAGAAGATTCGGGCGATCTGACTTGAGCCCTAGGACGCATGGGATGCGTTCGAAAGGAAGTGTCTAATTTATGAAAAATTACTGATAATCTCACATAAGACATGCCCCTCCTAGCAGGACCAAATGCAGCCTCGAACCCCATGCACAACCTAGGAGACAGGGCGTGCATGGAAAAACATTTAGTACATTTTTAGCCGCGGTCTGAGCACTCGACTAATACCCTCAACTATTATTATTAAACCCGTTTTTAGATAACCATGAAGAGTCACCTGATGCATACGGTACAGTGAAATGTATATGAAACGCGCAACGCGTCCTTCTACTTTTACAGAACCACGTATTAAGCTGCTCATTAAATTACCAATGGTGTAAAAGTTTGAAAGTGACACTAAAGATCCATGATCTTTATAAACGTAAGGCTTAAGAATCTCCCCGTTCATCATCGCTAAAATGTTAGCGAAACACTGTGAAGCCATCTGATGCGCTGATTGAGCACGTGGGGGCACGAATCCACCGCCTTGTTTCGGGCAAGAAGCGCAGTCCCCAATGGCAAAAATGTGCGGATCGCGTCTTGTTTGTAGCGTTGGTTTAACAATCAATTGGTTAATACGATTAGTCTCTAAACCACCAATATCCTTCATAAAGTCTGGTACCTTAATACCAGCAGCCCAAACCATTAGATCGGCATCGATAAACTCCCCGTCATGCGTATTTAATCCACTGACGTTTACGCTAGTCACCATGGTGCTAGTCAGAACCCGTACGCCAAGTTTTTCGAGCTCTAAATGAGCAGCCAGAGAAATATGCGGTGGCAGAGCCGGCAAAATACGATTACTAGCTTCTACCAGCGTCACATGTAATGCATTATTTCTTAGATTTTTAAGGCCATAACGGTGTAGCTGTTTCACAGAATTGTACAGAGCCGCAGATAGCTCGACACCAGTGGCGCCTCCACCAACAATAGCAATACTCATGCTCTTTTCCCGATTTGAATACGATGAATACTTTAGGAATAAATTGAGCATTTCGTTATGAAAACGTCGGGCCTGCTGGTGATTATCTAAAAAAATACAGTGATCTTTTACACCAGGTGTATCGAAATAATTCGAAGTACTACCGAGTGCTATCACCATAATGTCATAGGCTAATTCTCGAGATGGTATTAATTCTTCCCCTTGCTCGTCGCAAATAGATTCTAGTTGTAAGGTTTGCGTCTTGCGGTTGATGCTAGTCAGTGTTCCTTGCTGAAAACCGAAATGATGATTGTGTGCGTGTGCTAGGTAGCTAAGTGTGTGTATACCGTCATCAAGTGAGCCAGTGGCGACTTCGTGTAGTAATGGCTTCCAAAGATGGCTATGGCTACGATCCACTAATGTGATCGCTACTTTTCTCTTTCGGCCAAATCGGTTTCCTAATCGAGTCGCTAACTCAAGACCACCGGCCCCGCCACCAATAATAACTATTTTCTTCTTTGGCGTTGTCAAAATACCCCCTAGGTGTGAACCACACGTTATCCGTAAGCGAATAAAGCATTATTACAATACATAGGCTCATCTATAATAAATCTATTTTTTATAGTCAGAATAACATGCAAGGTTGCTTGGTCATATTAAAATTGACCCATAGAGACACTTTAGTTAAGCACTTGATGCGAGATTTTAGAAAAAGTAATGTGATAAGTTAGTAACATCATACTTCAAAATGAGACTGGCTTTTATTCTTAACTCTCAGACCTCTTATCCTTAGTTCTCAGATTAATAATCGTTGACTACCCTGATCTAAGGACGGCACTTACCGCTTCAAATTTATTTCGAAGCTATCCGTAAGCCTAACAATTATTTGCCTGAGCTACTGACGTGATCATGGCTTCCATATCTTTTGGAATAGCTATCTAAGCTCATACAATTTGTCTTTTTTAGTACGGCATGAATATGCTCGGTATTTTTTCTTACAATCATTAGCGTAACAATTGAGATTGTTTCTTAAAAGTTCGGTATTCAATATGATATGAGAATTTTATGCTCTCTATTTTAACTTTAGATAAAAAAGCTATCTAGAATACTGTGTGTTTGATCTAAGACTATTTTATAGCAGAGACCTTAAATTACTTTCAGGATAGCTATTTATAATAAACGATAAATGACTCTGCTATAATGATAGCGTGCCCGGTCCTCTTCTTTTTTAGTCTTCTTAGACTAACGTGAGACTAGACCCTATTAATTGAATAAAGATTAACGTTGGTCTATATGAGCTATACCGATATGGTCGTATCTAGAACCAGTATGCATAGCTGATACTTGCGCTTTTGGAGTCAGCGTGTTAAATCTTCACAGAAGGGCTTGCTTCGGAGATGATACAGTCTACTTATCTGGTATAAATCGATACGTAGCGATCTTGCCGCTATTTTCGAAGAAGCCTGAAAGGTCAGGATCAGACGCACGCGCAGCCTATTTCTGTTTAGCGAATTTTCCTTACGATAATAGTTACCTTTCGGCTAATAGTTACGCCAGATAGGATTTTTTATTAAGTTATAAGGGGCCAGATTATTGAATTCAAGAATTCTTAAAGCTTAAGTTACAAGTGTAACAGCTTCATTACCTGACCAAATAATTTCTCCAGTTTGTACTAAAATAAGTTGCATATCTAGATTGGGTGACCTTACGTCTCCAATTAAATCACTGTACAAAACGTACTCCGAATTGACGATGCGTGCTAGCCCGATAGATTTACTAAGTGAGCTAAAACTATCCTCTAGAGACAGGCCCAGTATTTTCTTGGCATCAATCAATCGAGACTGGGGAACTACGTGGAATGTAGTGCTTGACTCGAATTCTTTATAAAGTACAGATGTCGCCTTTTCTGTTTGCAATATACCACTGGTGTTATTATTTATGCTATCTAATAGCAACGAGTCACCCTCAGTAATTCCCTTGATTTTAAGTATTTGATTTACTAATGGATGAAGGGTATTAATCCAGTCAAATTCTTGAATTTTAGGTTGAGGTGGCTTCATTTCTCCATTTAGATGGCGAGATTCTCCCTCCTTGGACAACTCGAGGATTTCGGGCTTTTGAATATGCGATACGCAGCCACTCAGGATTAATCCGCTCAGTACTGTTAGTAAATACTTTTTCATTACCATTCCCTTTAGGGCTAGCTAAAAAGCTATAAATGCAGGTATTGAGTACCTAAATATTTATTTAGAAAATACTGATAGTATCGGACCAAGAAAGCATCCGCCAAGAAGATGCATGTGAATATGATATACTTCTTGACCGGCATGGTGATTACAGTTAAGGATTAACCGGTAGCCATTTACGGCGATCCCTTCTTTCTTAGCAATTTTCGAGGCACTAGTGATCATTCTACCTAGAGTCGCTTCATGATCGATGGTCACATCATTGAGCGTAGGGATCAGCATGTTTGGCACAATTAAAATGTGTGTTGGAGCTTGGGGTGAGATATCATGAAAAGCAGTAATTAGCTCATCTTGATAAACTATATCACTGGGGATTATACCGCGTATAATTTTACTGAAAATCGTTTCTTCGGGCATTCTAGCCCCCTTTATTATATAGTAAGTGTTGGATAATAGAAATTATACACTCCATCTATTTAAATAATTATACATGTTGTTCATTAAAGGATATTAAGTCTTATGCGAAGCCATCATAAATAATCCCAGAATAAACTAATCAGTAAGAATAATCGAAGCGCCGCGCCCTCAAGTTCTTTTTTATTAATTAGGGATTTGAGAGAGAGGAAGAGGCTCTCAACGTATACGATGGAGTGAGGGTGAGTCAAAAGATGCTGAGAATATCATTTTTTAGTGCCACCTCATCATTAGATTAACAATTCTAGTGAAGGACTAAAATTTATCTCTAAAGTCATGAGTGATATTAGGATCGTGCCTCCCTTCAGGTTCTTATTTTAAACTCTCTCATTAGTTACATATTTAGTGTGTATGCAACTGACTGTTTATCAAAACTTAAAATCGATAGTAGCTTGATTGTGAAATCCCATACCTAGATGGCAACACCAATGTGAGTAGATAGATAAAGAGCGAAGGGATAATTTCAAGATTGATGGCAGGTTCTGACTAAATGCTTGATAGAAAAAGTTATCTCGTTCCTTAGACGTTTTGTTGTTTAAAGATAGCATTATATGTCTAGCAGCAGCCACGGTGTTCTGATTCTAAAATCGAAGCACAATTTCTTTTAGTGGTGCCATAAGAGTGGCCATAATCACGCAAGTTATTTGTATGCAGATGAGGATGCATTAGTGTGACCCCGTAATCATTTAGTATACTTTATGCGACCCCCTCCGTCTAGACAGAGGGGGTCGCATAGCAATAATTTTAGTGGGTCATATTTAAAATTTTAGTGGGTCATATTTAATCTAAAAGATTTCTAACTTCTCTATATGTTTCAAGTCCAAGGATCTTCTGTTGATAAAAATAAGTATTCTTTCGAATAATTATACTTTTCTATATTGTAATGATTATTCTATTTCTAATAGAAGGTCCTAAAATTTTCGCTATTCCTCAAATCGAAAGCGTTTTATGCATAGAAAGATGGTCATAAAAATACTAAATATTTCTACCATATAGGATCTTCGTAAACATAGTATGACTCATTCTAGTTAGATTAATTAGATAACCCTCTCAGCCTAGATTAAAGGCTGATATTCGAAACAGCCGTACAAAATTTTTAGTAGTAGCTTCGCAGAAAATCTCTAAATCGACGTCCTTAATTATTGCTATGCATTCGGCTATGTCTCGAACATAAGCGGGCTGGTTTTCTTTTCCTCTGTATGGAACAGGTGCCAAATATGGCGAGTCAGTTTCTACTAGAATGCGATCCAGGGGTATATAACGAGCTACCTTCCTTAATTCCTCAGCGTTTCGAAAGGTTACAATTCCAGAAAAAGAAATATAAAACCCAAGATCTAAAGCAATTTTTGCGGTAGTACGATCCTCAGTGAAACTATGGATTACACCACCGCAGCTCTGCGCATTTTCTGCACGCAAAATTGCTAGTGTGTCAGAACGAGCGTTTCGGGTATGCACGATCAGAGGTTTATCTAGTTTATTACCAATCCGAATATGTTCTCGAAACGATTCTCTTTGAACTTCAAGATTGCTTTTCTGATAAAAGTAATCTAGTCCAGTTTCTCCTACGGCCACCACATTTTTACCAGATACGAGACGATGAAGTTCGCCATAGTCGCAGCCATCCTGAAGGCTTAGTGGATGCACTCCACAAGAGAAGGCCACATTTTCTCTTATGCCAATGAGCTTTTTCATCGTACGATAATTCGGCAAGTTTGTTGAAACCGCTAGTACGTAACCAACATCACGCATTTTTGCTTTGGTGAGTACGTCATCCACATTTATGTGTAAGTTCTGATAATCTAAGCTGTCAAGATGACAGTGAGAGTCGACCAGTAGCATAATTTTAGCTCTTTTCTTTATACAGTCTTAAGCGGGGAATCGATCCGGAGAGAGACAGGCTTCTTCCCAAAACAATAGTTCGTTGGTTAGAAGTAATTCTCGATTGACTCCAGCTACGCTGAGCAGTTGGTGACGACAAATAAACCATCTCTGTACGATTTTCGGCAATGAAGTGCGACGCGATTGCCCAGCTATTTGTCGTATCAATGGATACTGATCTTGATTTAATAAATAGTCTGGTAAACTGTTTTGCCATTTTATCGCATCTATCAATAAAGTGCACAGCCAACGTAGGGATTCTCCTACATCTGGAAGATTAAGAAATGGTAAAAATGATAGCATATCATGTTGTATTAAGGAAATGTGTAGTGCATCACACATTGCACTGCGCTTTTGCCATCGATCCGACAATAAGAACTCCTTGGCTGCGATTGGTTCACCATTATATAAGCGTAGTGCAGTCCGTTGTTCGATCGCACTTCTAGAGGCGTGGATACTCAGCCATTGCATACTCAGTTTTTCATCAGGCTTCTTCAGATGCCAATGCATACATCGGCTACGTAGCGTTGATAATATTCGTAAAGGTTCACGACAACTCAGCAGAAAGTAAGTCCCTGATGGGGGCTCTTCTAGAGTTTTTAACAGAGCATGAGCTGCCGCTTCAGTCAAGAGCTCAGCACAGGAAATCCGTATCACTTTAGCCTTATCCTGTTGTGGGTAAGAATAAATTTTCTCGAGCACTTTACGGATTAGCTCAACGCCTAAGCTATTTTTACCTTTTTCTGTTTCTAGAGGATGGTAGTCCGGGTGATTACCCGATAGCATGAGTCGACAGCTATGACATACGCCACATCTAATTCGATCCTTATGCGTCTGGCATAAAAGCCAGCAGCTCAAAGAAAAAAGTAATATGTCCTCGCAATGACCTTCGTCAGCATGCAATAGTAATGCGTGGTGGCCGCACCCAACTGTGTACCGCCTAACTAGCGAGCAATACAGAGCATTTAGCCAAGGATATCTTTCCATTAGGGGCTTTCCTCTTTCTGCAACCACTGACTAAGATAGTTATAGATAGAGGTCGTCACTTTCTCTAGAGTTTGTGTAGCGTCAATCGTGACAATTGATCTATCTTCCTCCGCCAGAGCTAAATAGCGCGCTCGAGTACGCTTGAAAAAGGATAACGTCTCTTGTTCAATACGATCTAATTCCCTCCGCATTTGAATTCGGCGGAGTCCAATCAATGGTGGTAGGTCTAAATAAATAATCAGATCCGGACGAAAATTTCCTAATACGGAATTATGCAGCGAAAGCATTAACTGTGGATCTGTGCTGCGCCCGGAACCCTGATAAGCTTGTGACGATAAATCATGGCGATCACCGACTACCCACGTACCGCGCTCTAATGCCGTTTTGATAACCGTTTCTACTAACTGTGTACGGGCAGCGTATAAAATGAGTAATTCTGCCTTGATAGTCGGAAATTCGCCATTCACTCCGTTTTTAAATATATCGCGCAGTTTTTCTGCTAAAGGTGTGCCTCCTGGTTCACGAGTAAAGATAATATCTTTGACGCCATGCTCGCGCAATACGCTTGCTACGGTGTTGCAGGCAGTGGTTTTACCTGACCCCTCTAACCCTTCTATAACAACAAATTTACTTTTCATTCTTATCCTTTAAGATCTTATTATAGACGCGAACCAAGAAATTATGGTTTTGTAGCTGTGTGGTAAGCCTATTCCCGCCTATACCATCGGAGACAAAGTATAGGTAAAACATCTTGTTTGGGTTAAAGGTGCCTCTGTCAAAGGCCCCCTAAATCATAGTGATCGGGTGGATGGAAGTTCAGTAATTATGTATCTATTATGTGCTAGTAGTTGACTCCAGATCTTTACGTGTAACATGTTCATTATGACTACTCCCGTGCCGTGGATGACCGAGGGATTAGTTTATAGGTGTATGCTGATATGTGATCACTGAATATGAACTGAGCTTATTTTTTCTTATGAAATAACCGTTTTAGATGATCGACTTAAGATTGGCAGATCTTCTAACATCTTATGAAACGGGCTAAGTATCGTGCTTATCCTGTATGAATTATAACGCTCTATGTATACGTAGCCGAGCGTATTGCAGTAGTTCTATGTCAGTTATGCCGAGGATGTATCGATAAGTGTCTAGGTAGCATTCATTATCTGTTATTTTATTACTCGATTGCATGCCTAACGCATCAATAATCTGTACACCAGTTTTGCTTGATAACGCATGCTTCAATTATTTTAATTGTTTCAATGCTTATAGTCAGTCATAAAGCTATAAATCTTTCCTAAATCAGACGGTGATTTAATCCTCTTTTCTAATACTTTAATTCTATTCGCCAAGCTCTCTCATTCTAAAAACCAACTTATCTCTTATTAACACTAGCCTGAATCTGGTGCTATTCGTTCGGATCTCCGGATAAGCCCATAAGTCTCCTGTTATTATATTTAGAAATGTATCATCAGACTATTTAGTCTACGTGATTCCTTTTATAAGATTAGATCCAAGGCTAGAATAAAAATAATAAATAAAATTTTTAGGTGTCTTTTTTATATTAATTACCTGTTGTTAATGATCTCACCTAAAAATATAGAGCTAATATGAAGACTACTAATGCTATAATTATGCTCTATTAATTTATTTAAAATCACGACATTACCGCATTGTGCATTTAAATCACCTTAGTCGGCACTTCTACTAGTCAGGTAATATAAAAGTATAAACTTTACTATGTGAAACTAGATTGCTCTGCTCTAAGCAGTTAAAATGAAGGCCATAGGTAGATAAACTTAATTCTAATTTAAATGCGTCTATACCTTGAGTAGAACGTACTATTTGTCCACTAGCTTAACAGTATAGCGGGGCGATCTTCATCTAGTATCAGGGTACCGACCTTTGTCGTATTTTACGATTGAGTCTAGATACGTATGAATAAAGACCTCCGGTTACTATATCAGGACTCTGGGCTACTAAAGGTGGGTAATCATAGGCAACTATCAAGGCCTCGTAGGCTACTGATCCTCTTTAACTGAAGAAAATACGTGAGGACAAGTGTTCTGTTATATAGGTCTTTGGAGGTTTTCGTACTCTATTAATTTACATAGTGTCCCCTTCTAAAACCCGCCAATAGTCGTTTTTGGGAAGCCTAGTCTTGCCCTCGACTTCTTGTTAGATCAATCTGGTGCACAATAATTAATATCAGTTCATACAGGCAACTTTTATAAAAATCGATATGCTACGAAAGTAAGCTGAGACTTTATCACATTGCTAAAAAAGTAGAAAAATTATCACTAGGCTATAAGTACTAATTACTGAAATTTAAAGTTTTGTATATTGTCCTTTTTATCGAGTAGATCAGCCTCATTAATAGTGAGACAAATTGTGAGATGAATTTTCAAAAAGTATTCCATGACGCATCAAACCACCAATAGTATTGCATATAAAAATGGCTTTAGATTCATAGATTTCTGATAAATCTTTCATAAAAGATGTAATTTTTTTAAATAGAAAATCCCATCACTACTAGATGTAGTGCACACTCAGTTTCTAATTGAGAGAAGGTTGGCGCAGGCGTAATATTATGAGAGGTTGAAGTATACATAGCGGAAATAAAGTTTAGAGTTTATCTGAGTTAAAAGGCTTACTTTTAATCGCGTATAGTTTAAGCGGCCCTAATAAGCAGATTCAAACTTATAGAAATGGTATCGAAAATTACTTAAAGGCTACCTGATTAACAGAAAAATCGAGGGTACACGTCAGGTCTATTTTTATTGTCGGAATGAAGCCGAGCATTTAGTTTTTTCAAAAATAATTGTGTGGTGGATCTCTCTTTAATAAAAGAGATAATCATGAGGATAGAAAAATTTAGGCAGTCATTTGACCGCCTAAAGCCGCTTTATTACTTTTGTCTGGCGTTGTTAATAAAATCAACGGCCGCTTGAACAGTAGTGATTTTTTCCGCTTCTTCGTCTGGGATTTCAGTATCGAATTCCTCTTCTAATGCCATGACTAATTCAACAGTGTCAAGAGAGTCTGCGCCCAGATCTTCCACGAAAGAAGCGTTGCTTAACACCTCCTCTTGCTTAACACCTAGTTGTTCAACAATGATTTTTTTAACACGTTCTTCGATAGTGTTCATGTTCTTAAGTTTCCTATCAAAACTCGCTTTCACGATGGTTTTTGTAGTGTAAAAAATTTTGGGAAAGATGCAGTTTAATCTCGGCTGCTTAAAATTTTAATTTTAAGCTATTTTTAATTTATATCTTACGAGGCGTAAGTCTTTTTTAAATGCTTAACTCATGTGCATGCCGCCGTTGACGTGTAATGTTTCTCCAGTTATGTAACTCGATTTTTCGGAGGCTAAAAACACGACGGCTTCGGCAATTTCTTCCGCGCCTCCCAGGCGATTAACTGGAATTTCTGAGAGAATGCTTTCTCTCTGATGGTCTGATAAAGCTCGTGTCATGTCTGTCTCAATAAAACCAGGAGCTACAACATTGACCGTAATACCGCGCGATGCGACTTCGCGTGCCAAAGACTTACTAAAACCAATCAGTCCAGCTTTTGTTGCCGCATAATTAGTCTGTCCTGTATTCCCGGTGGCGCCAACAACGGAGCCTATCGTGATAATACGACCAAAGCGCTGTTTCAACATGGATCTTATTAAGGACTTTGATAGGCGAAAAACTGAAGTTAAGTTAGTATTTATAGTGTCTTGCCACTCATTGTCTCCCATGCGCATCAGAAGACTATCACGCGTAATACCGACATTGTTCACTAAAATATCGATTGTTCTAAACTTAACATAAATAGCAGCTAACGCGCTATCGATAGATTTCGTATTAGCTACGTTCAATATCACTCCCTCTCCGTTTGCTCCTAGATAGTGGCTGATGCATTCAGCGCCGATTTTAGTAGTCGCAGTACCAATTACTTTAGCACCGCGTGTCATAAACGCTTCTGCAGTAGCGCGACCAATACCGCGACTTGCGCCGGTGATTAAAACAACTTTACCGTCGAAACTCATCTATATGCCTTTATTATTTTTCAAGTGCCGACAATAGACTGGCGGGCTTGTTTACCGACACTGCTGTTAACATATTCTTAATACGTTTAGTCAAACCGCTCAGAACGTTACCAGGTCCAGCCTCTATCATCTGCGTAACCCCCTGTGATGCGATATATTCTATGCTCTCGCTCCAGCGAACCGGGTTGTAGAGCTGACGAACCAGGGCACTACGTATAGCCTCGGGATGGCTTTCAGTGCGTACATCGACATTGTTCACTACTTGTATCTTTGGGGTCTTGAAGGGATAGTTATTCAGAACCTCAGCCAGCTTATTAGCGGCTGACATCATTAGCACGCAGTGTGATGGCACGCTTACCGAAAGCGGTAGAACATGTCTAGCTCCAGAGGCTTTACAAGCGATCCCCGCTCGATTAACAGCTTCCTTGTGGCCAGCAATTACTACTTGAAATGGCGAGTTAAAGTTGACAAGAGAAACTACTTGTCCTTGGGCCGATACTTCGCAAGCTTGAGCAACCTCTGATTTATCTAAGTCGATAATAGCATACATCGCTCCCGTGCCTTCTGGCACAGCTTCCTGCATCAGTTTACCCCGGAGTTCTACCAGACTTATTGCTGTTTTAAATTCTAATACATCCGCGCAGACTAACGCTGAATACTCGCCAAGGCTGTGCCCAGCCATGATCACGGGAACCTTGCCGCCTTCCTGAAGCCATACTCGAAAGATCGCTACTGATGCAGATAATAGTGCTGGCTGTGCATGCCAAGTTTTATTAAGCGTCTCTTCTGAACCTTGCTGCACTAGATTCCACAAATCGTATCCGAGGAGAGAAGAAGCTTCGTCGAAAGTCTCTTCAACAAGCGGAAACCGCTCAGCTAATTCGGCCAGCATACCCGGGCTCTGAGAACCCTGTCCTGGGAAAATAAAAGCAAGTTTCTTCATTTATATTCCTTTCAAATCATAACCGCAGCAATGCTGATCCCCAAGTACATCCACCACCAAATGCTTCTAGTAACACTAAATGACCAGGTTTAATACGTTTATCTCGTATAGCCTCATCTAGTGCTAGAGGAACTGATGCAGCACTAGTATTGCCATGACGATCTAGTGTTACCACTACTTTCTCCATACTTATGCCTAATTTTTTTGCTGTAGCATTAATAATGCGCAAGTTAGCCTGATGTGGTACCAACCAATCTAAATCTCTTACCTGTAAACTATTAGACTGTAATGTATCATCAGCAATATTAGATAGTTCGTTGACTGCAATCTTAAATACCTCGCTACCTTTCATGCTAAGGTAAGCTGGTTTGTATTGATCTTTGCGATCTTTAAACGGTAAAGTTAGAAGTCTGCTATAACTGCCATCAGCATGCAAGTGGGTTGACATAATGCCAGGCTTTTCAGATGAACCTAAGAGAACCGCCCCTGCGCCATCACCGAATAAGATCAGGGTGCTGCGATCTTTAGGATCTAATGTTTGTGAAATAACATCTGTACCAATCACCAGAGCATATTTTACTGCACCATTTTTCACATACTGATCCGCTATGCTAAGCGCATAGGTAAATCCGGCACAGGCCGCTGCAATATCAAATGCCGCAAAGGCTTTAATACACAGCATTTTCTGTATCAAACATGCGGTACTAGGAAATGCATAATTTGAAGTAGTAGTCGCTACTATGATTAATCCAATCTCTTTTTTTTCTACACCCGCCATTTTCAAAGATTTTTCGGCTGCCCGGAAGCCCATTGTCACTACGGTATCATTATCGTCTGCGATACGGCGTTCACGGATACCGGTCCGCGTAATGATCCACTCTTCAGAAGTGTCCACCATTTTTTCCAGATCAGTATTAGTCCGTACTTTTACGGGTAAATAGCTCCCGGTACCGAGAATCTTTGTATACATGTCTGATCAGCTACTCTTAGATAATACAGTTTTAAGGCGCGTTGCAATTCTTGCAGGGATTTTCCTTTGAACTGCTTGCACGGCTTGTTCGATTGCGGCTGCAAATGCAGATAGATTCGCAGCCCCGTGACTTTTAATTACAGTGCTACGTAATCCCAACAGAAATGCGCCATTATAATGATCTGGGTTCAAGTGGCTAACTTGCTTTATCATTCGTTCTTGTAAGCAACCGGTTAATAATTTTAACCACCAACTTTCTCTGTCATGTTCTTTAGGTGCTTTCAGTAAAGAAAGAAATACTTTTACTGCTCCTTCCATAGTTTTCAGAGTGACGTTACCTACAAAGCCATCGCAGATCATGACATCAGTTTTACCGGTAAGAAGATCATTACCTTCAAGATAACCAATGTAGTTAATTGCCGACGTATTCTTTAGTACAGAGGCAGCAACACGGATATGATTTAATCCTTTTGTTTCTTCCTCACCAATATTTAACAGAGCCACGCGTGGTTGGGTGATACCAACGATCTCTTCCGCCATAATTGCTCCCATCACAGCGAACTGAACCAGCATAGTACTATCACACTCTACATTAGCCCCTAAGTCTAGTATAACGGTTTTACTGCGCAACTGGTTGGGTATAACTGTCATTAATGCTGGACGCTGAATCCCTGATATAGGCTTGATTAACAGCTTTGACAGACCCATTAGAGCCCCGGAATTACCTGCACTTATGCAACCTTGTACTAATCCGTCATTGATCAGTTCGAGCGCGACGCGCATTGATGTGCCTCGGCTAGAGCGTATTGCTTGTGAAGGTTTAGCATCATTAGCAATTACTGAGTCAGAAGGTATGATTTTTAAGCGCGCCATAAGAAGCGGATCGGCTTTATGAAGAAAGGGTAGGAGGGCTGGGGGATTGCCGACCAGAAAAAGGTGAAGCTGTAGATTAGCGGCTAGTACTTGCAATGCAGCTAAGACTGTAACGCGGGGACCAAAGTCCCCGCCCATTGCATCTAACGCTAGGGCTAGACGACTCAAGACGCTGCTACTTCGTCTTAGCCGACAGCCTTGCGACCACGATAGAAGCCGTCTACAGTAATATGATGACGACGATGAGTCTCTCCGCTAGTTGGATCGACAGACAGTGTGATCGCGGTCAGTGCATCATGTGAACGGCGCATTCCTCGTTTAGATCGAGTTGGTTTATTAGGTTGTACTGCCATACATTTACTCCTCAATTATTTATGCTTTAAACTAACTATTTGTGCATGCGGATTTTTGATTTTTCCACTTCGATATGAGGATTATCAGATACCTTGTCCGCCTCTAACATCATATGGTGTTCGTGGGTGTCGTAGACACTGATATATTGTAAGTCTTTCTATAGACTTCACTATTTATGAAAATAGTTGAGTCTCGTTACTTTTTATAGGGCGCGTATATTAGTGTTGTAGATCAATAGAGTCAAAGAAAAGCCAAAAATGTCACCCTTGATTTTTTTAAATAAGTCATAAGAATCGGATAAAAATATCTGTTTTTCATCTAACTACTACGCTCTACTACTTATAATCTCAATAGTACAAGCTAAATCTATACCGATTATTGTGACTTAGCTCTATAAATAGTAGCTGAAGCTAAGGTTCCCATATATGTTGATCATAATGTTTTAGGCTTCTTTCCGTTTTAGATCTATTTTTGTAGAATAATCGCTGTGGCAAGATTGGCATCTAATCAGTCCTCTAATAGCGCTTGAATTATGGGAGCAGTTTTAAAAATTCAAGATTAAGATTAGCCTTTTGAATAGACTAAAAGATTCTAATTTCAATATGATGTTTGCGTTTTACTCTGATGCTATTGCTTTTTATAGTAAGAGACTAAAAGCATTAGATCATTGTTCTAAGAGGTTTATTGAGCTATATCAAACCTATAGTGTCTGTAAACAGTAGCATAGCGCCTCATCCATCGGCGCTTTAACGTACATAGTTTCTCGTGTACCAGGATGCTCGAAACACAACGACGCTGCGTGCAAGAACAGGCGATTGAGTCCAGTACCACATAGTTTCCGATCAAAATCGAGATCACCATACAGATTATCAAAAGCGATTGGGTGTCCTGCATATAGGGCATGGACGCGAATCTGGTGTGTGCGTCCAGTAATCGGTGTGGCCTTGACCAACGTTGCAATCGCGTAACGCTCCTCTACCTTAAAGTGCGTCTCCGAGGCCTTGCCTAAATCGCTAACGCGCACGATCCCCGTATTTCCGCGAAGAGCATTTTTCAGTAATGGTGCCTGAATCGTATTCACATGAGACTTCCAGTATCCGCGCACTAACGCTAGATACTCCTTTTTCATTCTTTTCATGCGTAGTTGTTCGTGTAGTAATCGCAAAGCCGAACGCTTCTTTGCTACGAGTAATACGCCGGAGGTGCTATAATCTAAGCGGTGCACTAGTTCTAAAAATCGTGCTTCCGGACGCAGTACTCGTAGACCTTCAATGACGCCAAACTTCAAACCCTTACCGCCGTGTACTGCTGTACCAGAGGGTTTATTCAAAATCAAGAGATGATCATCTTCATATAAAATGCAATTGGTTAAAGCAACTACTTTTTTCAGTTTAGCGGATATTAGATTAGTGTTTCGTGTCGTTAAATGCACTCGGGGTATCCGTACTAGATTGCCCTCAGACAACCTATATGAGGGCCTGATCCGTCTTTTATTTACACGTACGGCACCTTTTCGCACAATACGATAAATCATGCTTTTTGGAACGTTTTTTAGACGTGCGATCAAAAAATTATCTAGTCTCTGACTAGCTTCGTCATGAGAAATTTCGATGATCTGTACTTCTCGACTATTAGTTTTCATATTACGGCATTCTAAATAGGGAGTGTGAGTGAAACCATATTTTTGTGCGCTTAATTTTCTTTTAAATGCTTAATTCGTCTTCGTTGCCAAATAAGTAATGCAGACCGTACTTTATGTTAATTTTAGTATTTTTTGCTTTCCTTCTTCGCTGGAAAAGGCATCTTGCTATAATAGCGTTAGCAATGGAATAATATAGTTTATTTTTAATTTGGCTCTGATTACAGAACAAATTAAAATTATAAATTTATCTGATCGCGCAAAAGCACAGAAATGCCGTAAAGCGTTATGCGAAAAAAAATCACACAACTAGTAAGCTGCGGATTCTAACTTAGGTGGTACATGAATTGAATATTGTCAATGTCAATTAAAAGCTGTGCGCTAATTAAAATTTCTGTATTCACAGAATAGTATAGGCTCACAGAAATAATGAGCCGATATACGGTCGATAACCGCATAGGCGTGATGACTCTGAAAAAGATTTAGGAATTTTTGATCCTAACTTGACCATTATAGATACTTTTCCCGCAGCTTTATCGATAATATAAAATAATGAGTAAGTGTAAGATGAAAAGAATGTTGATTAACGCAACTCAAAAGGAAGAGCTTCGCGTTGCTCTCGTAGACGGACAACGATTGTATGACTTAGATATTGAGAGTCAGGGTTATGAGCAGAAAAAAGCAAATATATATAAAGGAAAAATCACTCGAATTGAACCAAGTCTTGAAGCAGCATTCGTGGATTACGGTACAGAACGTCATGGTTTTCTGCCTCTTAAAGAAATTTCCCGAGAGTACTTTCCTAGTCATTCTTACTCCCATGGACGCCTCAATATAAAAGACGTACTACGTGAAGGTCAGGAAGTAATTGTTCAGATAGACAAAGAAGAGCGAGGCAGTAAGGGTGCGGCCTTAACAACCTTCATTAGTCTGGCCGGAAGCTATCTGGTTTTAATGGCAAATAATCCACGGGCAGGGGGAATTTCTCGTCGTGTGGAAGGTGAAGACCGAGCTGAATTAAAGGAAGCACTTTCTTCGTTACAGCTTCCGGATGGTATGGGATTAATTGTGCGTACTGCTGGTGTTGGAAAATCTGTCGAGGCCTTAAAATGGGACCTATCTTTCCGCTTAAAGCATTGGGAGGCGATCAAGCAGGCTGCGGAAGGACGCTCTGCACCGTTTTTGATTCATCAGGAAAGTAATGTGATCGTTCGCGCATTCCGCGATTATCTACGCCCGGATATCGGAGAAATATTGATAGATAATCCAAAAATTCTTGATCTAGCTAAAGAGCATATTTCAGCGCTCGGTCGTCCAGATTTTAGAAGTAAAATCAAATTATATAGTGGCGATGCTCCGCTTTTTAGTCACTATCAGATCGAATCACAAATTGCATCGGCCTTCCAGCGTGAAGTCCGCCTACCTTCGGGTGGTTCGATCGTGATCGATACCACCGAGGCACTTACAGCTATCGATATCAACTCCGCACGTGCTACTCGCGGCGGTGACATTGAAGAAACTGCTTTTAATACTAATTTAGAGGCAGCAGACGAAGTTGCACGCCAGCTCCGACTGCGGGACCTTGGGGGGCTAATAGTTATCGACTTTATTGATATGACTCCCATGCGGCATCAACGTGAGGTTGAAAATCGCTTGAGGGACGCAGTCCGAGAAGATCGCGCTCGCATACAGATTAGCCGCATCTCTCGTTTCGGGCTTCTTGAGCTATCCCGACAGCGACTTAGCCCATCTCTAGGGGAATCTAGCCATCACGTCTGCCCGCGCTGTAGCGGCACCGGCACTCTTCGTGATAACGAATCGCTCGCTCTATCTATCCTACGTTTAATTGAAGAAGAGGCATTAAAAGAAAATACAAAAGAAGTTCACGCGATCGTACCCGTGCAGGTTGCTTCCTACCTTCTGAACGAAAAGCGGGACTCCGTTACTGCGATCGAGCAATGTCAAGTGGGTCTTAAGGCTATTATAGTACCAAATGATCAAATGCAAACGCCACATTACTCAGTATTGCGCATCCGCAAGGGGGAAGAAACCCCGACCCTTAGTTATTTGCTACCGAAATTGTATGCAGATGAAATGGTGCGACCACCCGAAGATGTAGCGACCGAGCGAAAGTATCCAGAAAGACCAGCCCTATCAGGTTTTGTATTACCTGAGGATAGGATGTTGCCGACTCAAAAATCTTTGATTAAACAATCAAGTGTCATTATATCTTCCGATAAACGAGGCCTGTTAAGCCGACTATTTAGTAGCCTTAAGGTGTTATTCGGATCCGAAGATCAATCGGTCCCTATTGAAATCAAATCAACTGAAACGCTACAACCTGTAAATAACGCTGAAAACCATCCATCTCTGCTATTCCATCGACAGAGTTTTAGTAGAAAAGAATGTGCTGAAGATAATCAAAATCGAGAAATGTGCGAATACGTCGAATCTTCTCGCGGTTATCATTTGAAAAGCGCACCTCCTTTAAAAGATTCTAAATCAGATTTAGATAGCCAAGTAGACCCTGATGAGAACAAGTGGTCTTCTAAACAAAAGAAAGAAGGTCAGCCTCTCTTCCAAGAAGAAAAGTTTCATGCACGACATGCAATAAAAGTCCCAGAAATCATTACGGATCATAGTGAGCGAGCAGTAGAAGCGGTGAATCATTATGAGAATATGCAGCACCCACCACGACGCCCTTTGTCACAGAACGTCCGTCTCCTCCTTAAAGAAGAGGATCTTGATCTTGCAGCAGAAGAACTTTTGGCACCAAAAACAACAATAGCGAAAAAGGTGGGAGAAAGGCATTCTGTTAACTCAGAAAGTAGCGTTAATCTGCTTCAGAAAACTATATCTGATCCAGTAGAGATCGGGGGATTGAACAATAATAATTTTAGAAATAACGAAAATGGGATGCCACGTCGATCAAGACGTTCACCGCGTCACTTGCGCGTTAGTGGGCAACGTCGTCGACGATACCGCGATGCCCGCTGCTCGCTACAAGCACCGGAAGAACCATTGAACGCTGCTTTTATTGCTTCAGAAAAAGAAGGGGGGGAGTGCTGGATGCCCCCTCGCCCCGATGCTGATTACGTCGATCAAAAAAAAGAAATTAACGCTCAGTTTCATTCAAATTGTCTCATTAAGGACAATATTCTAAAGGAAACAGTTCCTATGTCAATTGTTAACATTACCAGCCAATCTCCGGCCATCAAGGCTAATGATGATCTTACGGATTCATCATTAGCGACATCTACTGCTATTCCCGTATCTAAAAACGAAGAAGAAGTGGGGGCGCTTATCTTAGAAGTAGGTAGCCAAAAAAGTCTAATCAAAAAGAAAATATCTATGCAGAAATCGGAGTCCATAGTCACTCCCGAAGCGCATACAACATTATCGAAAGAGCCTAATACACAACAGGCTACATTAAATATATCCCAGATGCATGTTACCACCCCATTACTAATAAAATCCCCGACATTACTTGCGAGTCTTCCAAGCGACACTGCACAGCACCCCGTTCAGCGGAATCTTTCTAGAAATTTTGAAGATAAATTTACAGAAAAAATCGGTGCAGGAGGCCATGCGGCGGCGAACCAGGCTATGTCTCCTCCGACTAAGCCGAAGTCAATAGGGGATTAAATACACACACTCTTTTTGAAAAACTAATATTTTGAGTTATTATTCTGTTTTAAATGCATTACTCCTCTAATAGAGGAAGCACAAGCGTGTACCGCGCTATGCGAATGTCTGATTTTTGAGTTTTATGTTTAATACACACAGCCTGATGCTAGATTCTTTTGGTAAACGCCTAAACACAATAAAGATGTGAGATTTCGAAAATTTTGAAGTTTGTTACAGGTTAACTAACCCGTTAACATGGGCTAGTCAACTCGGCCATGTTAACGTATTTTCATATCGAAAAGGAGCTTAAACCTTTGATAATTCAAGAATAATAAGTACATTTATCATTTTTTCTAACTTTTATATGATCATATTAAAATCTATTACGTGAGATGCGATTTATCACTAAAAATTTTATCACTAAATTCTAAAATAGATAATTTATTGAAAGCTAATATAAAAAAGACGTAGAAAGTGCTCTTTTGCGGCTATAAACGACTCATATGAAGCCTGATCTTATTTATGCGCAAGCATTTTTTAACCTTAAATTAGCACTATACTTGAACAAAAACCAATCTGATAAAACAGGGATCCTGACTACTGAAACACGTCTCTTTCTCCAAAGATAGTTATTAAAAATAGAGCGATTCTATTAGTCGTCAAAAATAGAGCTACCAGGTAGCCATACTCGACGAATCTGGATCAACGAATCGCTCCTAAAGCGTAACCTCAGACAAAATATTTTACTGCTATTGTATTCTAGTAGTCACGAAGTGGTGTCTTATCTCAATAATTATTTATTTCTTGATCAGATAAAAACCCGCTAATATACTTCTTAGATGATCTTAATAAGCGTCATTTATTATCACCCTTTAAGCTACCCTTAAAAGGATCCGACATCTGCTAAATTTATAAAACCAGTGATTCAAAGAATATATCTTTACTCTGAAAGAAATAGAATACTGATATACCAACTTCAATAAATTTTCTGATCTATTCATTGTGATTAATTATTATGTATTTCTATACTGATTTCTATACTGGTAGTGCCAAAAATTAATCTTTTCTCGTAGATATATAAAATTTATTTATGTGCTGAAAGATAACTTTTAGTTCGAACAATTGCTGTATAATATCTTTTATCAAATATTCTACAAACTTACTAGATTAATCTCATTCACTACATTAGACTTGTAAATCCTCCTATATGGACATATAATTATTTTCTAATTAATATTAATTAGGTGTAGTACGATCAATATTATAGCATTAGCAATATTTTTATTGATTTTATCGACTTTCTTAATAGTCGACCTCACGTAATTGAATTCATATACAATGTATATAAATGATTTAATAAAGAAATAAAATTCATTTTATAATATAATTAGATACTTATATTATAAAATGAACTCATGAGAATGTTTGCTAAAAATATCTTAATTCTAAATTAGAACCGTTAAGGACTATGCTGTAATGACTATACATCAATACTTTTAGTTGTATTATATATATTTGTATAATCAGATCTTATCGAAAAATATCTTTCATGGTGTATTTAATTTCAATAAAATTTTACCACTACAATTAGAAATATTATAGGAAATTAGAAATACTATAGGATAATGTGAACATTCATTTTATACTTACATATACTTATTTATGTCTACTTTTAATATATAATTAACTTCAATTCAAAACTTTTATTAATGTTTATTAAATATAAAATGTAAAATCACTAGTATAGCTTATAGAAGAAAGTAATAAATACAGCTTATATATTTATTAAATATGTGTTCATAATATCAAGAAATTTTATAGAATTATGTGCATAAAAATATTTATTTTAATAATTTTAAAGTGAATTACCAAAAGTATTATTAACTCATTCATATAAGTATTTATAATTTCTTCCTATTATTAATAACTGTTAATACAAAATTATTTATTTTACTATATATTTTATATACATATTCAGATAACGGTATTTTTCTAGTTTTTTTCATATAAAATTATGTATAAAATTTTATCTTTTATTTATAATATATCAAGTATATATTTATATAAATTAACTTTTTATTTAATATGTCTGATTATTTAATAATAGATTAAAACTATCGTAATGCAGTGTAAATGAATAGCAATATTATTAGGATACGAATATCTAATTTTCTTTAACTTTTTTAAGCCAAAACTAGACTAGTTTTAGAAAAAATTTTTATTATCTTATCGACAATTTTTTATAATAAATTTTATATATATAATTAATTATCCCGATATTTTTTGTTACTTATTTGAATTACAATTAGAAAATTCAACATATTTTTTATTTTTATAATTTGTTTCTATGGACTATAAATAATTTACAATATTATAATTTTACTATTTTTGATTTAGGTAAAATAAATCATAAAAAATATTTTATAAATTTTATAAATCGTGGTAACTATTACCAATTAATTTATCTTTAATAGATAAATATAAAGAAATTTAATGATTATTAATAGCCATAGACACTTTGATTATTTTTATTTATCTAAATAAATTTATTTATTAATACTTAAATAGATTAAATGAGTACTATCGTTTTTTTACAAAAATGATCTTGATAAATAAGAAGCTGTCTACTCGTAGAGTAGAGCATCAAATCTAATTATATAAATTATATGAAGAACAAAAAGTTATTAAAAATATTTAATTATTATTACATAATATATTGAATTATACTATGAATATTAAATAAGATTCTCTATTTTTAATAGAGAACAGAGCGACTCGTATCAACTAAATAAATACAGTCGAAATTAGATTAAAATATTTTACCCTAGTCAATATTAGTAAAATAATAGTCTATCTGCTAAGGAAACCGAAAATAGAGTTTTTAGATAAAGACAAATATCTATACAGTACTATTTATTCTTTCTATTCAACTGCGCTAATGTTATTAACACCTTCAATAAATGATATAGTGGTTTACTACTCTATCTAAAAGAATAAATAATCTAGAATATAGTATATAAAATCATAGTTGTATTGGTGAATAAAAAGTATGAACAAGATTGGCGTTAGCATGACATACAGTTAATTGCTCAATCCCATGATACTTAGAATTGACTCCCTTTTAGGCTAAAAAAGAGTAAATTATCGTAATTTATAATACTAAAAAGTGCAGCTAACTCTGTCTTTAGTCTAAGGGCGCTAAGACGAGCATATGTGCTTATTACTAACTTTTAAAATGTACCTTTACTTACATTGATCTGGCATTCATCTCAGTCATATGGACCCATTCTTGCTTTATATTAATAATGCTAGAGGAATCACGAATAAAAATCACATATACTCACAAATCTGGATACTCTGTTCACAACTGGATAAAGAATACGCTTCATGTCAGGAAAAAAATCACTTAATAAAATAAACGTGGATGAAGCCAGAAATAGCCCACGAGATCGTCAGATGGAAGGGATAAAAATGCCTCCGCATTCCCTAGAAGCCGAGCAATCGGTATTAGGCGGATTAATGCTCGATAACGAGCGTTGGGATAATGTATCCGAACGTTTGATCGCCAACGATTTCTTCATCCGTCCCCACCGTTTGATCTTTACCGAAATGCAACGCCTGATAGAAATGAGTAGGCCAATCGATTTAATCACGCTATCTGAGTCCTTAGAACAGAAAAGTCAGTTAAATGTAGTAGGCGGTTTCGCCTATCTAGCCGAACTCTCGAAAAATACTCCTAGTGCCGCTAATATTAGTGCCTATGCCGATATCGTACGCGAGCGGGCAGTGGTACGAGAGATGATCTCGGTAGCCAATGAAATCGCTGATGCTGGCTATGATCCTCAAGGACGAAGTAGCGAGGACCTCCTTGATTTAGCAGAATCGCGAGTTTTCCAGATTGCTGAAAACCGTGCTCATAAGGATGCAGGTCCAAAAGGGATTGACCGAATCCTCGAGGAGACTATTTCCCGCATTGAGCAACTATTTCAACAGCCACAAGATGGGGTAACTGGTGTAGATACTGGTTATCAAGATTTGAATAAAAAAACTGCTGGTTTGCAGAAGTCTGATTTAATTATCGTTGCTGCTCGGCCATCCATGGGGAAAACTACTTTCGCTATGAATCTATGTGAGCATGCTGCGATGACACAAGAGAAGCCGGTACTAATTTTCAGTCTAGAAATGCCAGCTAATCAGATTATGATGCGCATGTTAGCATCTCTATCACGTGTTGATCAAACTCGAATCCGTACTGGACAGCTTAATGATGAGGACTGGGCGCGAATTTCGAGTACCATGGGGCTCTTGCTAGAAAAGCGTAACATGTACATTGATGACTCCTCCGGATTGACACCAACTGAGGTGCGCGCTCGAGCGCGCCGTATTTTTAGAGAGCATAACGGACTTAGCTTAATTATGATCGACTATTTACAATTGATGCGCGTACCCGCTTTATCCGATAACCGTACGTTAGAAATTGCTGAAATTTCTCATTCGCTAAAGGCGTTAGCAAAAGAGCTTCAGGTTCCTGTGATAGCACTATCACAGTTAAACCGAGGTTTAGAGCAGCGTGCAGACAAGCGCCCGCTTAATTCTGACTTGCGTGAATCTGGATCTATAGAGCAAGATGCTGATTTAATTATGTTTATTTACCGTGATGAAGTTTATCACGATAATAGTGATCTGAAAGGCATAGCCGAAATTATTCTTGGAAAACAACGTAATGGGCCCATTGGAACCGTACGGCTAACTTTTAATGGACAATGGTCTCGATTTGATAACTATACAGGATTACACTATGAAGATGAGTAGTTAAAGAAAGAGATAAAGTACCAGTGCTAGATCTTGAGCCTATAGGATCGTCACACGGTCTCCAATAGATGTGGAATCAGGTACTACAGCAGTGCTAAATACGTATTTCAGCTGATATTGCGTGCGTATACCTTACGTTTCAACGGTTATTATTTATGCAGTGTCGAATTTTTAAAAATTTTGATATATCAAGCAGTAGGATTTTGGGGCGCCAAATAAAGAAAATGAGTGGCGGGCGTAGTCCTAGCGACTATCTGAAAATAACTAGAAATAAGTGATCGGGAGAGATTACAGATTAATACTTTCATTTAAGCGTCAATAGAGCGTGTACCCATTAGATTTAAATGTATCATAAGTTTATCTATTAAGCATTAACCTATTTCGGTCGCCTCTAAATATTAAAAAATCTTGAGTTTCATATTTTCTATATTAACAGTTCAAGGAAAAGGGTCGAGCTACTAAAGTCAAGATCCTAATGGCATGCCTAAGCAGGAAGCGGCCGTACTCTAATCTTTACAGATCTAACTATCGGCCAAAAAAGCATCTCGACGCGTTAAATAGAAGTAAATTTTTTAATGATTAGTATGTCGCAATCGTATACTTTAATAATGAAAATAATAGAAATGTCTAGCATCTTGCGTAATGCCAATTAAGGTGCAGGGTTAGCACGAATAATAAATAAATTCAACTAAATTTGGGACTTTTGCTTAACATGACCTTTTGAAACTTTAGATGCATTTCGAAATCCGGCCCAACCACATTATAATAATAGTACTATTTTCACCACTTACCCCTCCAAGCCAAATAAGATGGTGTAACGTTCAAACGTTAGGATTTTGATTCGGTCTTTAGCACCTAGTCGGAGGTGATGGGAATAGACACGTCCATCAAGCGGGCGAATAAAAATTGAGTGCGTTAAAGTGGGTCTCTAAGGAGGTGCCGTTAGAGTCCGGGATAATACGATCTAGATGATCCCGTTAATTTCTGAATGAGAAAGCTTCTATTAATAGAATAAGAACTAAAGGTAGCAAGTCCTGATTCAGTATCGCTATTGAAGTGACAACATAGCTTTATGATTTGAGCGGTTTTGTTCGGGTCTCAGTTCATCAGATCAATCTATCGCACTATTTTTAATAACAGAAGTAGAAAAGAAATAACCGATATTATTTTTATCCTTAATTTTTATCTTCATTAAACCATACTATTGTGACTTAACTAGTAATTTTGGCTGCGTTACAAGTGGCGGAGCTAGTGGTAAGTGGAAGATCAGAGTGCAGCTTGCTATTGATTTTATCGACGCGGGAGATAGAGCAGAGGATTTACGGATTTTCCCTTGTAGCGAATTTCAAAATGTAATCGAACTAAACTCGTTCCAGTATTACCCATAGTAGCTACTTTTTGACCAGCCTTCACTGCTTGCTGCTCTCTAACTAGTACGGTATCATTGTGAGCATAGGCACTCAAGTAATCATTATTATGTTTAATAATGATCAAATTACCGTAACCGCGTAAAGTATTACCCGCGTATACTACATGGCCATCAGCGGCAGCAAAGATGGGCTGACCGGTACATCCAGCGATATCAAGTCCTTTATTACCACCTTCCGATAAGGAAAAGTTATTGATAATTTTTCCCGATGCTGGCCACTTCCAATTTTTTATCAACATCTTTGTATCCACAATAGGGAAAGCGTTTACCTGGACGACAGTGGGAGATATCAGTTCCATAAAAGATGAAGTTGATGAAGCTAAAACACTTTTTTTATCAAAATTTTTGGAAAATGCACTGATTGAATCAGGATCGGCCATACAAGGTTTTCCCTGGATTCTGCATAATAGTGCAGCAACTCTTTTTGAGGTAGCACTATAGGTTGTCAAAAAAATATTAGGGTAATGATTAGAAAAATAACTATCAGTTTGAATACCTTGGCTGACATTTAAAATGTCAAGCTCAGAGATATTATTTAGATTTTCTAAATTCCGAAAGTTGGAACGCGTGATCCGGACAATATAAAATGGCGTATCTCCCGGATTAACGATATATCTATGACCGACGCGGCTCGATTTAGGAATGTATTGATAATTGCGCCCGTAAGTAACACTATGATTAGAAGTGCTACTTTTACAGATGTTAATATTATCAGATATAACCCTACCTCCGTCTTCGATAACGATATTGATCGGAGCCGATATTGACGCATTATTCGTGCAACCCACTAACCAAAAATTTAAAATTATACACATTGACACCTCACGTAAATTTATCATCAGAATCTCCGTACTCATGCTTCCTCTACTAAAGCAATATCAACGATATATCTAATATTCTCTTTACATCTTAGTGGTATTTTTATCATTTTCTTAACTTTTGATATACAAAGTAGCCTCGATCATTAGCTAAACGCTAGATAATCTCTTCTCAAAAATCAAAACAACCTGGGCGCGCTAAAAAGGTAGCGTTACGGCGATGTAAGATAGGAAAATGTATTGAAAACTAGGCTTATTGAAGTGGTAGAATTTTACCTAATCTAAACGTAATGACAATGTAACAGATTATGTAGATAGTGCAGGATTAGATGATCACTAGGAAAACTTAACTCTTACTACTAACACGAAAGAGGCTAACTTAAATTTTTTTTGGTAAGAAAGACATTAGATGCACCGCGACTTTTAGAGGTACGTGAGGGATTAAGGTAATTGTTATAGAGATGGCGTCAACATGGCACATCTGACGAGGATGTGCGCTATCCACTTCTGAATAATTGCCGCCATTATAGCAGTAAATATAATAACATCGGGGGAGGTTCTCATGGGCACGTAAATGCCGTCGCTTAGTAAAATGTAGGCCAGAGATATAGTACAAAATACTTAGCTTACTCGCCATCTTAGAACTTTTTAATATTTTTAGTTAAAGAACAGAAAACGTGTCGTATTATATAGTATTACAGTAGAAAGATTTTTATAAGACGGCGTTACAGTCGGATAGTGAAAGATAGCTTTATACTCGCTTTAAAGTTTACTAGCAATAAAGTAAATTTACGCGAGAATAGCGCAATTTTCGTGGCTTTATCTATATATTTTATTTTTTGCTAGCGTTATTAGCATAACCATCTCAAATATTTTTCGTAACTTTTATGTTTTTACTCAGAATTTTTTTGATTATGATGCACCTCGCAGGCCTTATTGAAAGAATGGCGACCCGGACCCGATTAATGCGAGGATCCTCGCACGTATATCTCAGAGATATCTTGGCGCTATATGCGAACCTGAGTCTTTCGGTTAATTTTAGGCGTTTATCAGCGTCTGCTCTCTTTTGGTATTGAGTTAGAGTGTAAATCTTAATTTATTTGTTAAACTTTATTCGGACACCCTTTCCGGGGCAATATCTTTAGTCAAAGTCTATTATAAAATGGGGAGTGATGATATCTACATAGAATTATCTTGTATTAATAAGGCGATGGCTTCGCAGGCGATACCTTCTCCGCGTCCAGTAAATCCTAACTGTTCGGTGGTGGTGGCTTTGATGTTAACTTCTTCTATCTGGCATTGCAGATCTCCCGATAAAAAAGTACACATCTGTGGGATATATTGAGTCATCTGAGGTGCCTGTGCAATAATCGTAATATCTAGATTTCCTAATCGGTACCCTTTCGCACGGATACGCTGCCAGGCTTGCCGCAATAGCTTTCGGCTATCCATTCCTTTAAGGGCCTGATCGGATTCGGGGAATAGTTTACCACAGTCTCCGAATCCCGATGCGCCCAGAAGGGCATCGATTGTAGAATGTATGACAGCATCACCGTCTGAATGGGCTAGTAGACCATTTTTATAAGGTATTCGGACTCCACCGAGTATTAGAGGTCCTTTTCCACCAAATTTATGTACGTCAAAACCGTGACCGATCCGCATGCTGCGATCCTTAGGGGTTTAATTTGGTTAAATAAAATGTAGCGATAGCCAGATCTTCTGGCCAAGTTATTTTGATATTGTCTGATCGCCCCTTAACTAGTAAGGGGCGATAACCACAGTACTCCAGTGCAGACGCCTCGTCAGTGAATGCAATGCCCCGCTCTACCGTGCGTTTTAAGCAGTCTCTAAGTAGCCTTATTGGGAATAACTGTGGAGTCAAAGCATGCCACAAATCTTTACGCTCAAGAGTATGATCAATAGTGCTTTGTCCAGGTCTCGCACGTTTTATAGTATCGCGAACTGGTGCAGCCAGAATACCACCGACTTTACTGTGTTCCATTATTGCGAGTAAGCGTGAGAGATCGTCAGGATGCAGACAAGGGCGCGCGGCGTCGTGTATCAGAATCCATTCCCCACTGAGTACTAATTTTAATCCAGCTAAAACGGAATCGATACGATTTTTCCCGCCAATGGATACGTTTACTCTAGGATCAGAAATAGTCGGTAGACGCTTAAATTTTTGATCTTCAGAGCCAATAATGACTATTACTTTTTGGATGCACGGATGGCGTAGTAGCGCGTTAATGGCGTGCTCAAGAATACTGTGGCGCCCAATTCTTAAGTACTGTTTTGGAAAATCAGCCTGCAACCGACTGCCGTTCCCAGCAGCAGGAATAATAGCAGTCACCGATGGTAAGTTTTTTGATAAATCATTCATGTACTTTTTTGTAGGTTTTTTTCATAAAGGTGCTCTAGCCGGTCTTGTTTGATTAGTCGATTGCCATACGATAAAAGAGTTCGTCAGGCTTTATCATGCCCAGCTCGTTACGGGCACGTTCTTCGAGCGCTTCTTGGCCTTGGTTTAAATCGTTAATTTCGGCAAGTAGCTGATCGTTGCGCGTTTTCAACTTAGTATTTTTTCTTTGTTGAGCTACGATCTCTTCTCGAGCTCGAATATAGTCGTAAATACCATTTCTTCCTAGCCAAAGTGAGTACTGTAGCCAGCCCAGTAAGGCAAGCAGTAGCATGGTGGATTTTCCCATCTTTATCCTCCAAAATAGCCTAGTAGGCTTTACTTCTTTTTTTGAGTGTTAATATTTTTCTATTTTTATTTTTATTGATATCCACCATAATTACGGATATTTTTATCCGTCAATAGTTTTATGTCTTACTATAGTTTTTGAAGTACGCTTCACACAAATTTCGCAGTTAAACTTATGTAAAACGTTGAAAATTAATGGTTAACTAAACTTCTATCACGGAGTATACGTAGTATCTTAGCAGTTGATTCTGCTACTGGCTTTTGGCCATCTAGGTAAATATCAGGATGTTTTGGTGCTTCGAAGGGTGCGCTAATTCCTGTGAAATTTAACACCTGACCGGCTCGTGCTTTTCTGTATAATTTTTTAGGATCCCGCGCTTCACAGATTGACAGAGGTGTGTCAACAAACACCTCAATAAAGCGCGAAACATCGAACATCGATCGTATCTTTTTCCGTTCGTTACGATGGGGCGAAATAAACGCCGTTAATGCTATTAATCCTGCATCGACCATTAGCTTAGCCACTTCGCCGATCCTTCGGATATTCTCCCTCCGATCATGGTCAGAAAATCCGAGATCTCGGCAAAGGCCATGCCGTACATTATCTCCATCTAATATATAAGTTCTAACGCCTAGCGCATGTAGGGCGGTCTCAAGCGAATCAGCAATTGTAGATTTTCCTGAGCCAGAGAGGCCGGAAAACCATAGTGCTGCACCTTTGTGGCCATTTTGGATTTCACGATCTGTTTTAGTTACGGTGTGATGATGCCAAATTAAGTTGTTTTTACTCGATGTACTCGGATGAAGATCATTGGGGTCCATGTTATTGCTCTCCTCGAAGATCATGTATGCCCCAATGCGGAAAGTGCTTACGCACTAGCGCATTAAGATCTAGTTCAAAAGTACTAAATCTATTGTCTTTAGTGCATGTTAGAAACCCCTCACGTATTAAACCAAGCCCGACCGTCTCGTTGCTGAGACGATCTATAAAAATTAACCCCCCAGTATCGTGATTGCTTCGATAGCTATCAAATACCATGTATTCTTCGAGGATTAGTTCCACTAGTCCGATCCCGTTTAGTGGCAATTTATCCGCTGGGTGCTGATCCAGAGAGTTGACGTCTATCTGATAACGAATACTCTTCACACGAACATGACTTTTTTTGCTTGCTACTTTAATACCGTAGTTTTGACCCGGAAGTAAGGGTTGTTCTGCCATCCATACCACATCAACTAACACGCTCTGTACTGTCTTCAGAGTTTCATGTGCATCAATCATTAGATCCCCGCGACTGATGTCTACTTCATCTTCTAATACCAAGGTAATAGCTTCTCCCGGAACTGCTTCTTGCAAATCGCCGTCGAAGGTGGCAATGCGCGCAACTGTACACTTTACACCGGAGGGCAAAACCTGCATCTGTTGCCCAACACGTATAATTCCGGAGGAAAGTGTGCCAGAATAGCCACGGAAATCGAGATTAGGTCGATTGACGTACTGAACTGGGAATCGAAGAGGATGATTTTTTAGGTCGCTAATTACGTCTACAGATTCTAATATCTGTAGTAACGTTGGACCTTTATACCAAGACATATTCGTGCTTTCTTTGGCCACATTATCGCCATCTAATGCTGATACGGGAACAATCTTAACATCTAGATCCTTTGGAAGCTGCTGGGTAAATTCTAGAAAGGCTTGCTGAAATTTTTTAAAAACTAGCTCCCGATAATCTACTAAATCCATTTTATTTACTGTTACTACTAGATGACGAATACCTAGTAGGGAGGCAATAAAACTGTGCCTCCGAGTTTGATCGAGCATGCCTTTTCTTGCGTCGATTAGAAGAATTGCTAGATCGCAGGTGGAAGCTCCTGTTGCCATGTTACGTGTGTATTGCTCATGACCTGGAGTATCAGCAATGATAAATTTTCGTTTCTCTGTTGAGAAATAACGATAGGCTACATCAATAGTAATACCCTGCTCGCGTTCAGCTTGTAAGCCATCTACGAGTAGAGCGAGGTCAAGCTTCTCGCCTTGGGTTCCAATACGCTTGCTATCGCTATGCAGTGTAGAAAGCTGATCTTCGTAGATTTGACGTGTATCGTGTAGTAGGCGCCCTATGAGAGTGCTCTTCCCATCATCAACACTGCCGCAGGTTAGGAATCGGAGTAAGCCTTTCTTTTGTTGTGCATGTAAATAAGCTTCGATGCCACCTTTAGCGGCAATTTGTTGTGCAATTGTACTATTCATTCGATGGCTCCTCAAAAGTATCCTTGACGCTTTTTCAGTTCCATTGAACCGACCTGATCGGTGTCGATCATGCGCCCCTGTCGCTCACTATTAGTAGACACTAGCATCTCTTCAATAATTTCGGTCAACGTTTGCGCTTCTGAGTCTACCGCACTAGTTAAAGGCCAGCATCCTAGAGTTCGGAAGCGTACCATACGCTGATTTATCGCTTCTCCTGACCTTAGAGTAATGCGATTATCGTCTACCATAAGAAGCATGCCGTCACGTTCTAAAATGGGTCGCGATTTAGCCAGATATAGTGATACTATGTCGATATTTTCTAGGAAAATATACTGCCAAATATCTAGTTCGGTCCAATTCGAAAGCGGGAATACTCGAATACTTTCGCCCTTATTAATTTGACCATTATAGTTACGCCATAGCTCTGGTCTTTGGTTTTTTGGATCCCAGCGGTGAAAGCGATCACGAAAAGAATAAATGCGCTCCTTGGCGCGTGACTTCTCTTCATCGCGTCGGGCACCGCCAAAAGCGGCATCGAAACCGTGCTGATTTAAAGCTTGCTTTAAACTTTCAGTTTTCATGATGTCAGTGTATTTACTACTACCGTGCACGAACGGGTTAATGTTCATGGCTACCCCTTCTAAATTTCTGTACACCAGTAGTTCAAAATCATATTCCTGCGCCATGCGATCGCGGAAGTGGTACATTTCACGGAATTTCCAACCGGTGTCTACATGTAGAAGTGGTAGGGGCAATCTTCCTGGAAAGAATGCTTTACGTGCTAAATGCAACATTACTGAAGAGTCTTTTCCGATAGAATATAGCATTACAGGATTACTAAATTCAGCAGCAACTTCGCGGATAATATGGATGCTTTCTGCCTCTAGCTGCTGTAAATGAGTGAGTCGTTTTTCGTCCATAATCGTTCCTTAAAACCTATGTTAAGCTAAATTCTCAAGAGTGGGCCGCGATAGCTTTCGTAACTTTTCTTTCTGTTTAAACCAGGCGATTTGGTAATGAAGCTTTACCACTTCGCCAATTACCAGAAGGGCGGGCAACGCTACGCGTTGAGCTAATTCTTCTAGTTGATTTAGGGTTCCTGTATACACTTGCTGATCCAAGCGAGTGCCTCGACTAATTACTGCGACGGGTGTATCAGCTGAACGTCCGTGGTTAATAAGGCACTGTCTGATGTCCGCCGCTTTTATGGTTCCCATATAGATCGCTAGTGTTTGATGTGTTTGTGCTAGATTGGACCAATCCACACCGTCCCTCTCCCATCGGCAATGTCCGGTGATAAAAGTTACGCTCTGTGCGTAATCTCGATGAGTGAGCGGAATCCCTGCGTAAGTTGCTGCTCCAGATGCAGCAGTTATCCCCGGAACTACCTGAAACGGAATATTTGCATTTGCCGCTGCCTGTAGTTCTTCGCCTCCCCGACCAAAAATAAATGGATCGCCTCCCTTAAGACGTACTACACGCTTACCTTTCTGCGCTAAATCTAATAAAAGGTGGTTGATTTCTTCCTGCATTATCGTATGTACGCCTACACGCTTACCTACACAGATACGCTCAGCGTCCCGGCGTACTAAGTCGAGAATCTCATCACTAACTAGATAGTCATAAAGGACCACGTCTGCTTGTTGAATAAGCTGTAGACCTCGTAGGGTTAGTAGCCCCGCGTTACCTGGACCCGCACCTACGAGCGCTATTTCGCCTTGAGTACTTTCGGATCCTTGCGCAAACTCTTTTAATTCTTGCTCTAGCTGTTTCTCTGCCTGCGCACTCTGACCATTAGTTATCTGAGTAGAAAAGCGACCAGAGAAGATGTGCTCCCAAAAGCGACGACGGGCGTTGGTCGAGGACAACTGTTTCTTGACTCGGGCGCGCCAGCGCCCGGCTATTTCAGCTGTTCGACCCAGGCTCATAGGTAGTAACGCCTCTAGTTTTTCACGCAGCATGCGAGCCAGCACAGGGGCATAACCGCTGGAGGATATAGCTATCATTAGTGGAGATCGATCGACTATCGATGGGAAGATGAACGAGCAACGTGCCTGGTCGTCTACCACGTTCGCGAGTACTCGGCGTTCATTTGCCGCAGTAAACACTCTTTCGTTTAGCGCTTTATCGTTCGTGGCGGAAATTACTAGGAATACTTCGTTTAATTGGGAAGGTGTAAAGGTGGTGTCTAACCAGACAAAGCGTCCTTCTTCCCACTTTTTTTTGAGTTCAGGAAGAAGCAACTGCGCTACTATGCGTATTTCTGCTCCTGTACGCTGCAGCAAATCAAATTTTCGTGCCGCCACTTTACCGCCACCAACTATTAAAACTGGGCGTTGTTTTAGATCAGTAAAAATAGGCAGGTAATTCACGTTGTTTCTATCAGTTATAGGAATATTTTCTAATTATACGATCTGAAATTTAACCCATGAAATGATGAAAAGGAATGATTAGTTCAATATTGGAATAAGTAATGATATGAGCAGTAGGATGTCTTTTCCGTTTAGAGAGAGTTTACACATTATTCGAGAGGGTGGCCCCTAAAGTGGCGTATAGTAAACTTGAAATGTTATAAGCCCCCAAAAATGATAAGCAAGTAAGTGTGTGGGTGCTGTTAAATTCAGACCGGCCCTACTTAAATTAGCGAGTAAAGATATGCTACTCATTAATTAATTCCACCCTTCTCCTTGCCCATAGAAGAGTGCTCGAAAAGTGCTGGCTATGCTTAAGTAGTGTCATGCAATCGTAATAAGTATGATTTTTGCGTGTCGTATTTAGTTCCGTTTCTTATTTCTCATAAGGATTATGGCGAATAATTATTCCGTTAAATTAATGATTGCCCCACTAGGTAGTGCCTAAAAAGGTAGTGCCTAAAAATATATTTTTTAGATTTATTAAAAACCAAAATGTACTGCAAAGGCATAGCTAAAAGAAAGTGCAGGGACTGCTGCGTTATTTTTAAAATAAAAATAACGCTTTTATTCTAAATAAAAGCTATCAGCAATATAGTATAGAGATCCTGATCTACACGAAAAGAGGGGTTTAACGAAATTAATCTTGGGTTCACTCCCATAACTGATGATCCCGATTGATTTTTTATTGATCAGTTTCAACTAGAAATTGCTATAGCATAATCGCTTATAAATTTACCTACCCTTTTTTTGACTACACCAGAGCCCAGCTGAACACAATTCTTCTTGGTGTTAATAGCGCCTAACAGTACAACTAAAATTTTATATTAATGTCTGTGTTGAAGACGCTGATAATTCTAAACTTTCTCTAGTATTCATGCATACTCATAATACAGTTCTTTAAGAATAAGCTATCTTCAGGAAACTAAATCCACTATTCCCGCTATGATGCTATAAGCATCACCCTAATATAATTTCTTTTATATATAAGATGTATTACAAAGCAGCGTATCTACTCGTATTGATATTTGTCACATTTTTGCATGTCCTATTTTAGGACAAATATAGTAAATGATTAAGATTTAAAAAATTATTCAAACTAAGCTTATTTTATTGTAAGACGGATGCATACCTTGTGCTTTCGTCATAACACCCTCTATGAATGGTATGTACTTATAATCTATGGCAGTACACATTAGGGTAGAAAACTTAGCTAGATTTTAAGTAATTTACATAGCCCTTTAGTTTGGTATAACACAATGTTATAATAAGAAATTTTATGCACTCTATACATCCATTTATCCTTAAGTCTTGCTAGACTAGATATCTATATTTTCCCCGACTAGGGACTGGGGAATCTGCAGTTAGAAAAACCATTAAAAACTAATGAAAAGATTTGATAACTCGTACACTATGTGATGATTAGTCGAATATAGTATGTGAGAACGTCTACTTTCTGAAAGTCCTTGCACAACTTAGCTTATGAATTTTTTTGAAAGAGAACAAGGTTGCCATGCTACCAGTATTACACTGGTAGCATGATTAGAAGACGCTGATCTGAATACATTTTGCGGACCTAGAGCGGAGCCATTTTTGTTCTGATCGAACTTATTTCATTTACTTATTTTTGGTTTAGGTTGAAGCCTTCTCATTATTTAAACCAGTGCTAGACATCTATGGTAATTTATAAAGACATTAATCTTTCTCTAATCACAACATGCTCTAAGAAAGGGGTCGAACCTCGTAGGTCGGATAAAATCTGAGAGATTAAATAATCAGAGTAGTAAGCAAATAATCAGAGTAGTAAGCAAAATATGTGATAGTATTTATCACTATCACATAGCTAGATAATAGTTTGATTGGCCTATTTAGTTAAGAGTTAATAGTAATAACCATAGCGCTCTGGACTCTGAAGCATTCAGAGTCCAGAGCGCTATGGTTGAGGTATATATTAAGCTTTTGGGTAATATAAAATCTTCAACACGATACCTACTGTACTCAGTGATTTTAGTACAGTCGGACGCCAATCTACTTTTAAGTAATTAAAACGGCCTAATGATATCTAGTTAAGACAAAGCCTCTGATCGACTAGTCGATCAGAGGCTTTCTATAGATTATTTAATAATAGTAAATACGCCGCTTTCGTGGTCTCTTGTTATTTTAAGGTAATCTAATAATATATTACTGTATATAAATTTCGAGCTCCAACCGCGACATTTTTATATTTTGATAAGATTTCAGGCGCTTATTACGGGATAGATAGATCGGTGTATGCCTGAATATGAGATAGATTTATTATCCTTCTAGAAATCTTTTCTAGCGTAGTTCGTAGAAATATGGTTCGGAGGATGAGCGAGGTAGGCAGACAGACTCGCTCATCCTCCGCTCTGGTCTCCATAGTACCAGAATCGCCTATTGTGAAATAGGCCTGACTCATCGAACTTCTAAAAATAGGGGGTGAATATATTGGCTTGGCAAGCCATATCTAATGGCTAATTTTTATTCGATAGGTCTTTAATAAAATTGGCGTAATCGTCAATTACTTATCTTAACACTCTTTCGGCATCAATTGAACTCTCTGGTAAAAAATAAAAATTTAGGAAGATCTGGGATCATCGTGGGACGTCTTTTTAGGAAATTCACTAACGCTTATCAAATTTCATAATCTAGTATGAAAGGAGTAGGAGGGAATTAAGGGTTGCATTCTAGCATGACGGAAGATTCGTCTAGTCTCTAAGACTAAGATACCGAAAAAAATTATGATAATAATTTAGATTAAAATAAATATTGATAGTCACTTTATCGAATTACTCGATGTCTATGCGAAGCTCTTTAGGTATTGCAAAAACAACGCTTTCTTTGCGGCCTCTCATTTCATAAACTTCCTCTCCACCTAATAATTTTAGGCGGTTAACTACATCCTGAACCAGAACTTCGGGGGCTGATGCACCGGCGGTAACACCCACTTTTTGAATTTTTTTTAGCCAAGCTTCTTGGATATCTAACGCAGAATCGATCAGATATGTAGGCTTACCAATACGTTCGGCTACTTCTGCTAAACGGTTAGAATTAGAGGAATTTTTTGATCCTACGACCAAAACTAAGTCTACATTTTTAGCTAAATTAAGCACAGCTTTCTGGCGATTAGTGGTGGCGTAACAGATGTCATCTTTTCGTGGTCCGGTGATGTTAGGAAAACGCTGATGTAGGGCATCGATTATCTCTGAAGTATCCTCTATAGATAATGTAGTCTGAGTCATAAAACACTGATTTCTTTCTTTTTTTACCTGTAATTTCCACACATCTTTCACTGCTTCAACTAGATGCATGCCACCCTTTATATTACTGTACTGACCCATGGTGCCTTCTACTTCTGGATGTCCAGAATGACCAATTAAAATGGCCTCGATACCACGTTGGCTGGCGCGCGCTACTTCCATATGTACTTTAGTGACTAGAGGACACGTGGCATCAAATAGCATAGTTAGATTACAGTTCTTGGCTTCAGCACGCACGGCCTGAGATACGCCATGTGCTGATAAGATTAAAACTGAACCATCCGGAACTTGGGATATTTCTTCAATAAAGATTGCGCCACGCCTGCATAGCGCTTCGACAACATGACGATTATGTACTACTTCGTGTCGAACGTAAACTGGAGCGCCGTAAAGCTTCAAGGCACGCTCAACGATGCTGATCGCACGATCGACGCCGGCGCAGAAGCCACGCGGATTAGCTAGTAATATTTGCATGTTTAATCTCCTATCATAATTACAATTAGAATGCTCGACGCACTAGTGCGTCGAGCATTCTAATTGTAATTATGATAGGAGGTGGGATGAGAATCTAAGTTAGACCCTACGCTTCTATATATTATGTATTGATGTTTTCGGAAGTAAGATAAGCATTCCTATTCTGCTCGAATGCGAGCTATTATCGCCTGAGTCAGCATATTTTTCGCCTTATTTTGATGGCGATAGAAAATTTTCTATCGCCATCATTGCTGCTCCTAGGCAGATAAAGGTGTCTGCTACATTAAAGGTTGGATAGTGCCAGGTTTTGATATAAAAGTCGATAAAGTCAATCACAAAGCCTTGCCAGCAGCGATCAATAAGGTTGCCAAGTGTGCCTCCAATCAGAAAGGAGTACGCAATATTATTCAGTTTTTTCTGCGCACTAGTATGGTACATCATGATCAGTAGTACTGCTATGATAATGATGCCCATACCAGTAAAAATCCAGCGCTGCCAGCCTCCTTGCTCAGCCAGGAGGCCAAATGCGGCCCCGTAATTTCGGGCATATAATAAATTGAGCCATGGAGCTAACGATTTAGTCTGACCTGGAACTAGTTGATCAAGCACCCACTGCTTACTAACGTAATCTAGCGTCAAAACTATCGCTATTATCCAAGCCCAGCGTATTCCGGTCGAATAGATTAATCTATTATTCATTAAGTATTAAATTCTCAGGCGTAGTTACGTCTTTCCCCGTTTCCGATTACATTGCGTATACATCGGGAGCATATGTTTCTGTGTGCTCTATCTAAGCCGATATCAGTGGTATAATGCCAACAACGGGAGCATTTCGTGCCTTCTGCAGTACTTACAACGATTTTTAATCCTTTTAGTAATTCACTAGACTGAACGTCTTTTGGTGCATCGCAAAAAGGTGCAACATATGCTGCAGAAGTTAATAAAACAAAGCGGAGCTCTTCTTTCAGACTAGAGAGCAGCTTTGCTAATTCCTTTTCCGCATATAGCGTTACTGAAGCATCTAACCCGCTCCCAAGACGCTTTTCAGAACGGGCCCGCTCTAGCGCTCTATTAACTTCGTTTCGCACCTTTAGCAAGTCGTCCCAGAAAGTATCGTTCATGTTTTCATCTTCTGGTAAAGGGAGCAGGTGAGTATACCATTCTTCAGTAAATACATATTTCGCACGTTTTCCAGGAAGACAATGCCAAATTTCATCTGCGGTGAACGACATGATTGGTGCGATCCAGCGCACTAGCGCCTCCGCGATTTTGAACAGTGCTGTCTGGCAGCTTCGGCGCGCAACACTATTGCTTTTTGCCGTATACTGACGATCTTTTATGATATCTAAATAGAATGATCCCATTTCAAGAGAACAAAACTGCATTAGACGCTGTACTACTTCGTGGAAATTATAATTAGCATAAGCTTGCTGAATATCTATCTGTGCAGCTAGCGCCCGACCGATTGCCCAGCGATCGAGCACTACCATTTTCCTTGGTGCAACGCAGTCAGTATTAGGTTCGAATCCATTTAAGTTGGCTAGAAGAAAACGGGCGGTGTTCCGAATACGGCGGTATGAATCGGATGCTTGTTTGAGGATCTCATTAGACACCCTCATTTCTCTGGTGTAATCTGTAGAGGCCGCCCATAAACGTATGATATCACTACCTAGTGTTTTGGTCAGCTCTTGTGGACTGATAGTGTTACCAATCGACTTAGACATCTTCCGACCGCCACCATCAACGGCAAAACCGTGAGTTAATACCTCCCTGTAGGGCGCCTTACCTTTTATTGCCGTGGAGGTTATTAGCGATGACATAAACCATCCACGATGTTGGTCGGAACCTTCTAGATACATATCTACCGCGTGGCCATAAAATTCGGAGCGCTCATCTACCACAGCAGTATGGGTTGATCCGGAATCAAACCAGACATCTAGGGTATCCAGAACTTTATGGTAATCATCCGAATCTGCGCCGAGTAGATCGGATTTTTTTAAATCCCACCATGCTTGAATGCCGTACTGCTCAATCCGCTTGGCTACCTCTTCTATAAATTTTAAACTATGTGGATGCAGCTGCTTCGTATTTTTATGCACACACAATGGCATTGGTACACCCCAAGTTCTTTGACGAGAAACACACCAATCTGTGCGGTTGGAGAGCATACTTTCGATTCGTACTTTCCCCCAATCTGGAATCCATCGCACTCCTTTAATCGCTTCTAGTGCTTGCTGATATAATCTTTTTTGATCCATGCTGATAAACCATTGCGGGGTGGCGCGAAAAATAGTCGGGGTTTTATGACGCCAGCAGCACGGATGGGTATGCATAATTTTCTCTTCATGTAATAGCATGCCTTTCTCGCGCAGCAGATCTACGATTAGCTGATTAGCCTCGAATACAAACTTAGCGTCTAACATTGGGTGAGTCCCCGATAGATAGCGACCATTCGGCCCTACCGGATTAGAGATCTCTAGTTCATACGTTTTGCTAATGACAAAATCATCGGGTCCGTGGCCTCCGGCAGTATGTAACGCCCCAGTACCTATGTCTAGCATCACGTGTTTACCAAGAATCACTGGTACATCGAAATTCATAAATGGGTGATGAAAACGTAGCAGTTCTAAGTCGGCACCTTTGCAGCTGCTCAGCACCTTCCATTCGTTGATATTAGCGCGTTTCATTACACTCTCTACCAATTCTTCCACTAGAATTAGATGTTGATTATCCGCTTGAAGTAGTTTGTAGTCGAAATCAGGATGTAGCGATATGGCGCGATTAGCAGGTAAGGTCCACGGAGTAGTAGTCCAGATCACTAGCGAGATAGAATCATTGAGCTCTCTCACCCCAAATTTAGTCGCAACAGCGGCTGCATCAACCGCCGTGAACGCTACATCGATAGATGGAGAGGATTTTTCATAATATTCTACTTCTGCCTCAGCGAGCGCGGAGCCACAATCAGTGCACCAATGCACTGGCTTTACTCCTTGGAGTAAGTGGCCTTTGCTAATAACTTTTCCGAATGCCCGGATAATATTAGCCTCAGTTTTAAAGTCCATAGTTAGATAGGGATTCGACCAATCGCCAATCACGCCTAGTCGAATGAAATCCTTTTTTTGGCCTGTAACTTGCTCGGCGGCGTATTCACGACATTTTTGGCGAAACTCAGCTGCGCTCAAGTTCTCACCCGGTTTACCATATAAATCTTCAACTTTCAATTCAATTGGTAATCCATGGCAGTCCCATCCTGGGATATAAGGCGAATCAAAACCATCCATGCCTTTTGATTTGATAATAATATCTTTGAGAATTTTGTTAACTGCGTGACCAATGTGAATTTTCCCATTTGCATATGGAGGACCATCATGTAGAATAAAAACCTTCTTTCCTTTTTTAGCAGAACGAATCATTCCGTAAAGATTATGCTCATACCATTGTTTTAGCATTATGGGTTCACGCTTAGCTAGTTCGGCACGCATTGGAAACCGAGTTTTCGGTAAGTTTAGTGTATTCTTGTAATTCATCATGAAATGCCCCTCTCCGCTTTCGCCCGCTCATCGTTTATATTCAAAATGATATCCTTTGTGCTCTTTTAATTTTTTTCTACCTATAGATCTAAGCTATAAGAAAATTAGCATGTGCGGCAAGGTATTAACGCTACGTTTTTACTCGGAAAAATTTCTGCGCCTCCAGCACATCATTGGCAATTTGCCGCCTCAGTACGTCGAGCGAAGCAAATTGTTCTTCATTGCGAATTTTCATGCGCAGCACTACATCAATATTATGTCCATAAAGATTCATTTTGAGATTAAGTAGATGCACTTCTAGCTGCTGGCACGCGCCAAAAAGAGTTGGACGGGTACCAATATTAGCAATACCGGGAATCGGATCGGGACACGGGCCATGCACCTCTACTGCATAGACTCCTCTCACGGGTGCTACTAAACGCTTAAGTAGAAGATTAGCGGTAGGAAATCCGATCGTTCGACCTACCCCATCACCATATACCACTTTTCCAGAAATACTGTATGGACGACCTAGGAAGTTTTCTGCTAATGGAAGAGCGTCAGTCTCTAAAGCATTTCGAATTGTAGTGCTACTAATGCGTTGTCCAGCTTCTCGTAAAGTAGATACACTGATCACATCGAATCCATAGTCTTTTCCAGCTTGCTGTAATAACATAAAGTCACCCTGCCGCTTTTCCCCAAAACGAAAATCGTCACCAACTATTAGTAAATTAACACCCAGCTTTTTTACTATTACTTCACTGATAAATCCCTGTGCAGTATTAGAGGCAAAATGTGGGTCAAATTTGACACATAGTAAGCAGTCGATTCCTGCTTTATGTAGATATTTTACCTTATCTCGCAAGCGAGTTAAGCGAGCTGGTGCCTGATCTGATGAAAACATTTCTAGTGGTTGCGGTTCAAATAACATCGCCATACTTGGTAGGCCAAGACGCTCTCCTTCTGTTTTTAGTTGCCCCAATACTGCCTGATGGCCGCGATGTACACCGTCAAAGTTACCAATAGTGAGCACGCAGCGATAGTGGTGTGCTCGAATATTATGAATACCGCGAATTAGCTGCATGGCTCGCCCAATCTAATGGAAATCGGTAAATTATACCGTTTATGATGGGTAAGGTTAACCTGAGATTAGTGTATTTAGTTGTATGTTAAGGATCTTAAAATTTTTAACCACTAGATTGTGCCAGAAAGTTTCTCTTACACATAGCCAGATCTAATCTTATAGATAGAGCTAATGTGCATAAAGCTATTGACAAATAAACTAAAAATGCATATTTATACTCTTAATCTATCATTAATAGATAATATTTAGGAGATGCATACCTTGGCTAATATCAAATCAGCTAAAAAACGTGCTATTCAGTCTGAAAAGCGTCGAAAGCACAACGCTAGCCGTCGATCGATGGTACGTACTTTTATAAAAAAAGTGGACGCCGCTATCTTATCAGGAGATAAAGAAGCAGCTCAGGTCGCCTTTTCCGTAGCTCAACCCCTCCTAGATCGCCATGCCGCCAAGCGTCTTTTTCACAAAAACAAAGCAGCACGGCATAAGTCAGCTCTAAGCGCGCGCATTAGCGCCATGTAAAAATAATACTGCTAGCCTCGCTTAGTAAAAGCGACCCCTCCCACGCCCCGCTTCGCCTTCTTGAGAGTAAATCCTCGAGAGGATTTACTCTCAAGAAGGCGATCTTTGAAGTCTACGGAAGATCGTAGCTTTCGCGTTCCATTGGGGCTGAGGGCCTTTCGAAAGATCCCTCCTTGGCACGGATCTAGATTCTGGACTCACAAGGGCGATCGCATGAGATTGATATTGGGATAGGCCCCAGTGTCTCGCCCTTCATTGTAAGACGCGAAATCGATCTGAATTTGACGAGCTCATGACTAAAATGATCTGAGCTAACGAGTGATGTCGTCGAAAAATTTTTTTACTCCATCGAAAAAATTTTTCGAACGCGGACTATTTCTGTGCCTGGAAGGGCCGTTCAGACTAGCCTCTAGTAATTGAAGCAACTGCTTCTGTTTTTCATTTAGATTAATAGGAGTCTCCACTATAATGCGACACAGGAGGTCTCCCTGTCTGCCGCCGCGTACTGACTTAATACCCTTCTCACGCATCCGAAATAGTCTGGACGTCTGAGTTTCTGTAGGTATTTTTAACTTCACTCGTCCGTCAAGCGTGGGCACTTCGATCTCACCTCCTAAAGCTGCCATAGCAAAGCTAATTGGCACTTCGCAGTACAGATTATTACCTTCTCTCTGGAAGAGCGCATGGGGCTTAACCTGAATCTGAACGTAGAGGTCCCCCGATGGTGCGCCGTGCTCGCCTATCTCTCCCTCTCCTGAGAGACGAATACGATCTCCAGTATTAACGCCTGCAGGAATTTTTACAGATAGGGTCTTAGATTTTTCTATGCGACCTTGACTCTGACACTGGCTACAAGGATCACTGATAATCTGACCCCGCCCGTAGCAGCGGGGACAGGCTTGTTGTAGGCTGAAAAAACCTTGGCGCATTTGAACCTGACCCTGTCCTTGACAGGTAGGGCAGGTGGCTGGAGAGCTACCTGCCCTTGCACCGGTACCATGGCAAAGCTCACAGTCCTCCAAAACTGGAATATATATTTCTTTAGTGACACCTCGCACACTTTCTTCAAGAGAAAGTTCGATACTATATCGTAGATCTGATCCTTGTGCTCCGTGTTGCCTTCGACCCCCGCTAAAAATGTCGCCAAAAACGTCTCCGAAGATATCACTAAAGTCTGAACTGCTACTGGCCGTTCGCCCTTGCTCGAAAGCGGCGTGGCCGTATTGATCGTAGGCAGCACGTTTGCGACTATCTATTAGCACTTCGTAGGCTTCTTTGATTTGTTTAAACAGTGTCTCTGCGCCTACTGACTGGTTTCGGTCGGGATGGTACTTCATTGCTAAGCGTTTGTATGCTTTTTTTATCTCACGCTCATCTGCTGTTTTTTTAACACCAAGAATCTCATAAAAGTCTTTCTTAGCCATTCTTTTTTACTCTAAACATACATATGCGAGTTTTTAGTTTTTTGATGCCCGTACTAGTTTCCCGGAGATGAGGGTGCAGGTTAATCTCTGTGCCCTCGATTAGTGGATTATTTTTTATCTTTAATTTCTTCGAATTCGGCATCTACGACATCGACATTATCGTCTTTCTGTGTTGTGGCGCTAGCGCCTGTATGAGCATTTTTTTCAGGTTGGTTGATCTCTGATAGTCTACTAGAGGCTTCCGTTAGTGCTTGAATTTTAGCTTTTATTACATCTTTATCTTCGCTTTTTAGTGCTGCTTCTAGCTCTTTAAGCACTGTGTCGATAGCTGTTTTATTTTCTGATGAAAGCTTGGTGCCTGCTACTTCTAATTGCTTACGAGTGCCATGGATTAGATGATCTGCTTGATTCCGAACTTGTACTAATTCTTCGAACTTTCGGTCTGATTCGGCATTCAGCTCGGCTTCATGTATCATTTTTTGAATTTCATTTTCGTTCAGGCCCGAAGATGCTTTAATAGTGATCTTTTGCTCATGACCAGTATGTTTGTCCTTGGCAGAAACGTGTAAAATTCCGTCGGCATCGATATCGAAAGTTACCTCGATTTGTGCTAAGCCACGTGGTGCTGCCTGAATTCCGTCCAGATTGAATTGACCTAGAGATTTGTTGTCTCTGGCTCGCTTGCGTTCTCCTTGTAGTACATGAATAGTTACAGCCGACTGGTTATCTTCAGCCGTCGAGAATACCTGACTGTGTTTAGCTGGTATGGTGGTATTTTTGGTAATCAGGGGTGTCATTACGCTCCCCATAGTTTCAATACCTAGAGAAAGCGGTGTAACGTCTAGTAGCAATACGTCTTTTACGTCACCAGATAGAACCCCTCCTTGCACCGCAGCGCCCACGGCGACTGCTTCGTCTGGATTGACGTCTTTACGTGGCTCTTTTCCAAAAAACTCTGCAACTTTCTTCTGCACCATGGGCATTCGAGTCTGGCCGCCTACGAGAATCACGTCTTGAATTTCAGACACCGAGAGACTCGCATCTTTCAGAGCTACTTTAAGGGTTTCTATGGAACGCGTAATAAGGTCCTCGACTAATGACTCAAGTTTCGCGCGAGTCACTTTGATGTTCATATGTTTTGGACCAGTCGCATTTGCAGTGATATATGGTAGGTTTGCGTCAGTTTGCTGAGTAGAGGATAGCTCGATCTTCGCTTTTTCTGCAGCCTCTTTTAAGCGCTGCATTGCGAGTGGGTCGCTACGCAGATCGATACCTTGTTCTTTCTTAAATTCTTCCACTAGATAATTAATCAAACGACTATCGAAGTCTTCTCCACCTAAGTGAGTGTCTCCATTAGTCGCGAGGACTTCGAAGGTTTTTTCTCCGTCAACTTCGTCTATTTCAATAATAGATATGTCAAAGGTTCCGCCCCCGAGATCATACACTGCAACAGTACGGTTTCCGACTTCTTTATCTAAACCGTAAGCTAGGGCTGCAGCGGTCGGTTCATTTATGATTCTTTTTACTTCTAGTCCAGCGATTCGCCCAGCATCTTTAGTCGCCTGACGCTGTGCGTCGTTAAAGTAGGCGGGTACGGTAATCACTGCTTCAGTTACTGAGGAGCCTAGATAGTCTTCGGCGGTTTTTTTCATTTTTTTTAGCACTTCAGCAGAAACCTGTGGGGGCGCTATTTTCTGTTTTTTTACTTCTAGCCAGGCGTCTCCGTTGTCGGCTTCGATGATTTTATATGGCATGATGTCCTTATCGCGCTGTACTTCTTCATCTTGAAAACGACGACCGATTAGACGCTTGATCGCGAATAAGGTGTTTTTTGGATTAGTAATAGCTTGACGTTTAGCTGGTTGCCCAACTAGAGTCTCGTTGTCTTGGGTGTAAGCGATAATGGATGGTGTGGTGCGATCTCCTTCGGCGTTTTCTAAAACGCGCGCCTTGGGTCCGTCCATAATTGCTACGCAAGAGTTAGTTGTACCTAGGTCGATGCCAATGATTTTGCCCATTACAGTCTCTCCACTAATAATTAATAGTCGATCGAGTTTCAGATCAATTAAGAATGCAGTCTTTTGCTTTTTAACTATCTAGTATTTTAGTTTTATATTTGGGGTCAAGAACTGCGGTTGAAAACAAGATGGGGCCATCTCGGTCATCATCAAGGGGTAGAGCGAAAAAATTCTTTGCATTGCTATCTATTTATAATTTTATTATGTCTAAATGTTTGCTCCTAAAGAAAAAGTCAATCGGCGCGTTCAAGCACTTACTTTATTATTCGGGCCCCCTTGTTAGTGACTGAAAAATTTTATCAATGGGGCCCGAATAATAAAGTACGGACAAAAATTAAATAGCGCAGAAAATTCGTCATCTCTTGAAGGATGAGAAGCCCCGAATAAAGATGTTATATTCTTAACTTGACTAGTTTTAGCGAACAGGAGTCTGTCGTACTTAAAGGTGAATGTAAAAAGTTATTAATAGATAAGCTATTACCTTTAACGCTTCCTACTATTTAGCTAGTTTATTTTAAACAATTTAAAAGTATCAATTCTAAAATTGATCTCTATCTAAGACACGCATGCATGTGTAATATTAATAAAGGGCCACAAGTGCATCTGTTCCCACAAAAGAAACGATAATATCGTCTTTTGAAGCAACATAATACCTTCTATAGCACATAGAAATCTTTTTGGAAGAAGCCAGAATAATATTCAGATATCTATATAATATATCATAAAGAGAGAAAATTAAGAGAAAGAGAATGAAGAGGTGCTTATGAATTGAAAAATTAAAAATTTACTCTGTACATACCTATCAATATAGCAAAAACTATTACTATTGAATATATTCTAAGAATATAATTTCCGTATCTATCTAACGCTGAATTTTGATTTTGTAAGTCATGTCTCGTCGTAATGAATTTTAGGACGAGACATGATTAATGAGTGACACAATGAGAATTTTATACAAAATTCTTGATCAATTATCTTACAATTTATATAATATTTATTGAGCGATTTCAATTATTTAGTAATATTCATGATTTGGAGCCTTCCCCTGATTACAGTGAGAATTTATATAATTTAAAAAACTTTATTTAGATTTTTAGATATGCGATACGGCTTAGAATATTTATTCGTTACATACATAGTAACACGGACAGTCTGAACGCCCTGAAACAGAAAACATTGCATTTCGGATCCAGTCTCCCCGGTCCGACAGTACTAACTATGACCTTAAAGAGCGTAGAGAGTTTGCACGGTGCTCGAATACTATTCAGTGCTGATTTTTTCTTAGAAGAATATTTCTAGAATAAAAGCGCCAATAAAGTTGCATATTCTATATATATTTTGAGAGACTCCGGGAATTAATGCCCGTTAACCTTACAAGTTGACCGCGCCATTTGAGACAAATCGATGTGCGCTGGTCCTATTTTCATTACCGGAAATAAGCATTGTCGCACATTCTTGGCTTACACTCATATTTTAGCATGAACACTATTTAAAATCGTACGGCAGGTATTACAAACACGCTTCTTACGTGGAGCTCAAAATGATTTAGAATAAAGTGTAATAAAAAATTTATTTATTGTAATAAACATTAAAAATATTGCTTAACCGAATTTTAAAAATCTCCTAAAACTACAGGAGTTCACTGATCATTTTCTCTAATTTTTCTTGATCTGCAGAAAAATTTCGGATTCCTTCTGCTAATTTTTCAACTGCCATTGGATTTAAGTTGTGTCTCCAGTAAAATTCAGGTTCAGTCATCTGATCCGGGCGCCTTTTTACTTCACCGGTATAAAATAATTTACGGTCTAACGACCCCTCGCTTTCTGAAAGTGTTTTCAACATATCTGGCGCGATAGTTAAACGATCACAGCCAGCTAGCTCTACGATCTGAGTAAGGTTGCGGAAGCTGGCAGCCATAACTATGGTGCTATAGCCATGCTGCTTATAGTATTGATATATCTTAGTAACAGCAGTTACGCCTGGATCTTCATTTGGTGCAAACTCTTTCTTTCCGCCATGCGCTTGGTGCCAGTCTAAGATGCGGCCAACGAACGGCGAGATCAAGTAAATTCCGGATTCCGCACAGGCACGTGCCTGTGCGAAGGAAAATAGGAGCGTGAGATTACAGTTGATGCCTTCTTTCTCCAGCTGCTCCGCTGCACGGATCCCCTGCCAAGTAGCAGCTAGCTTGATCAGGATACGGTCATTAGTAACGCCAGCTTCATTATACAAATTTATTAGGCGTTTTGCCTTGGCTATGCTAGCTTTAGTGTCATAAGACAGACGTGCATCTACTTGGATAGAGATGCGCCCCGGGACTAACTTTAGGATTTTTAGTCCGATCTGAACCGCTAGCATCTCTACTACGTTAGTAATCTGTCGATCGCGGTCGTGATTCCGATTACGAGCACATTCGATCGCATTATTAATTAGTTGCCGGTACGCAGGAGTCTGAGCTGCGCTTAGAATTAATGACGGATTGGTAGTTACATCTTGCGGTTGATACGAGCTTAGAGTAGTAATATCTCCGGTGTCTGCAACTACTATCGTAAATTGACGCAAAGCGGTTAATTTGTCGGTCATATTGAAGCGATCTCATTATTTATGCATGCACTTTTATATTTTATAATGTTATTATCCTCAGATAAGTAACATACATGGAGCGCATGGCGATCTCATTAAAGACGTAATCTAATATTTTATATTTTATTACCGCTCAACCTTTCGCTTAGATGGACGAGCTTTATGTTAGGAGTCAAGATCCAGACAATGCATTAATTTTATTAGGTACTACGCCGCCATCCTCGGAACCCCCTTTTTTAATTTTTGTATTAGATCATTGAAATACAAATAAAAAAGATAAACCAACGAATTTTCTATCCTATCTGAGAAAATCTTAAGTCACAAAAGCTTGCTTGAAAAATAGGGGCACAGCATACTCTAAACTTATGACCGTGTCACATTATCTTAAAATTACGCTTCTATCGATTATCGATCCATACCTCTACCTAGATGGGTTGCAGAGATAAGATGTCAATTCTTAAATCAACGCCTTCTTAGCGATTGTGAACCTTACATGCAGCCAAACATCGGGCGATCAAAAGGTACTGACGCTTAAGAACGCTATCTTATAGCGTGCATCACGAGAGTGAGATTTCCAATTTAAGGTTGATTTTTCGATTTTGATGAAGAGTACCCTTAAAGCTCTACAGTTTAATTATGACCCACATGATATATCGATTAGATGTACACACTAAATTCAAAAATTCTAAGGGCAAAAATTCTAATCAGATTTTAAAATAAGAGAGTAGCTAAAAATTTGCATGAGAGGCCTTTTAATTTTAAAAAACCTCTCAGTACATATCCTAAGTTCTACAAAATTATTTAAATCAAACAAGTCAGCTAATTTATACATCTCAATAATCAGTTTTATTTTTTATTTTTAATAAAATAATTTCTTCAAACAAAATAATCGGTTCATTTCTTCTGAGAAAAAATGTGGATTGCATGAGATTTTTTATGATTCATAGTCATCTGAATCAGCACGAAAACTGTGAAATTACGATCCCTAAAATCACAATTTTTATGAGTAAATATGATATAGTAATAGCTGATTTTTAAATGTCTTAAAACATTAATATGTAGTCATGATAAAGAGTATTTATTTTTTAAATCGCTCTCTTGGATAGCTTCTAAAAAATAAGCTTCGGCTATACGTGTAGTCACGGATTTCTATAACAGGATTTGTGACGACCTGATAGGCAGGAATGTTTTAATGAAGTCTTATTACATTTTAAAAGTATTTCTTCGCTTACTATTAAGATAAGCAAGAGTGCTTATGTGGGGGCTAAGTATATATACTAATTAGTGTTATGGGCCATTAATTAGTATATATACTGGCTCTATCTATTTTAGATAATCTCAGGAGATGTGCAACTTCTTTTCAGAAGCCCTGTTTGTCTATCGTGCTACACAGTTCCGATTAGGTACTCCATAGAAAACCTCATAACACTACGTTCGCGCTCCGATCCCGCGACATAGCACTATTACTTAGTAGCTAGAATTGCAATGAATATCGAACTTTTACTGATTAAATTAGCATAATTTAAATACGATAATTATTTGATGGCCTTACGCATTTCCAAATCAGATTTTTCCCCCATTATTTTTGAAACAACGCCATTAGGTAATATAATGTATGGTCTCAATAACTTCGCTCTAATATTAGCCTTCATAAAGAAGAGTCCGTCGCAATTTCTAAAAGTCATAGAAATAATAAATGGGGCTGCGTTTATTGCAACAAAGAGATCCCGATCTTTGCGGAATCCGCTTTGATTACGCACTGCTCTAGATGAGCAACATTCCGTGGACTCTGGCTTTTTATCTAGCGTTCTCAGAACTTAAAAAATTGTTTATATATTGGCTTGAGTCGCATTACATTACTGATTAATAGATAGGCTTTAATAGAAAACCAATAACGGAGGCATTTTTATTAAAAATAACCCTTATTTTTTTAGAGAAATTTTTATCTCTTTTCCGAGATTTATTAGAATTTTCAAGCAACGCTTTCTAGTGATCGCACTACTGTAATCTGTTGGTCGGACAAGGATGACTAACGCGCATCTTCATAGATGAAGTCCTGAAAAGAAACAATAGAATGCGGATCATGTAGACGAGCAGCGTCTAAAAAATTCTTAAAAATTTTACACATCTTATTCGTTATAGAAAAAGTTACGGTAAAACGGTGATATCATATAAGAAATTTTAGCTTCTATTAGGAGGAGCCGTCTGACGATGATAGACAATAATTAAAGGCTTTTGAGTGGCACTAATCGATACTACTACATCGAAAAGTCGCTTCAAGAAGTAGGCGTATTCATCCAAGAGTTTTAATAAAAAATAGAATCAATATATATTAGATGCATAAAATGACTTTTTTAAAAGAAAAGTGCTTGGATGCCCCACTGTCTTTACTAATCAGCCACTCCCTCATATCAATTTTTAAGGAGAACTCGTATCTACTAGTCAGCATGCTTCATGCTAATAGATAGACGCGACCTCTCTGTTAAATAAGCCTGATGACGGCGTATTTTTTGTAAAAATACATAGAAAACGCCAATTACACATATCTCAATTGCCCGATTAGTATTAGATAGCATCTGGTGACTAACTCGTAGACCCGTAATAACAGAATCACCACTAACCACCGCTGAAATAGAACACTCAGATGAGCTTTTTGCAATAGCTACTATGCTGATTTTGGCACATGCTAGAGCAGAAAAGAAACGTGTGGACGCCCCATGTAGTCTACGTATTCCATCTCCAATTACAGAGATAATTGCTAGATTGTCTAGCACATATAGTGGTTCTAAGGCGCCTTCTTTGAGCTCCAGACAGAATTCCTCTTCCAGCGCCTGGCGGGCGCACATCAAAGAATACTGTGATACACAGAAATTAATGCTATAGTCTGAAGAGGTCCGAGTAACTAATACCACGGAGATACTGGCACGAGACATCGACGAGAATATGCGATCTGCCATGCCGAAAATACTTTTCATGCTTGCCTTAGAAACATTAATCATCGCTATATTGTTGAGGCTAGTTACACCCTTCATGGGCATACTGTCATCCATAATTTCCTCGCTAATCAGCGTACCAGGGGCTTGAGGATTGACTGTATTTTTGATTAGGCAGGGAATTCTGAATTGAGCGATCGGGGCAATAGTGCGAGGATGCAGTATTTTTGCACCGAAATAAGAAAGTTCTATTGCTTCCTGATACGACATAGATTTTAGTAGCTTTGCCTCTGGTATTGTGCGTGGATCACAGGTATAAATACCATCAACATCAGTCCAGATTTCACAGCTATCGGCCTGTAAGCAAGCTGCGAGTACAGTGGCGGAATAGTCAGAGCCGTTACGCCCAAGAACGACTAATTCGCCTTTTTCGTTACCGGCAATAAATCCTGGCATTAATAAGACATGGTTTCTAGGAATTGTCTTAACAGAAATACGTCGCATAGATTCTAGAATATCAATAGTGGACTCGAGGTAACAACCGTGAGCCAGGAAATTATCGACTGGATTAATGACTGTCACCGGAAAACCTTTAGCGTGCAATACACCTTCCATCAGCACAACAGAAAGTCTTTCTCCGAAGCAGATAATTGAGGCATTTACGCTATCTGAGCACCTCCTTTCCAGCACAATTCCATTTAAGTCCTGTTTAAGTTGTACGAACTGTTGGTCTATAAATTTTTTTAACTTATTGTACTCAAAACCCGGAACCGATTGATTTAGACCGATTAATAAGTTAGAAAATATATCTACTGTATCACTGATATCTGGAAGAGTATCGTGACTTGACGCCGTTTTTTCAATCATAGCTACTAGATGGTTGGTAGTCTTGGCGGGCGCAGATAATACTGCTGCCACCTGACCCACTCGGGCCTTACTTTCTATAATATTAGCAACGCATAAAAAGCGTTCTGAATTCGCCACTGAGCTTCCACCAAACTTCAGTACTCGCATTTCTTATTCCTCCCAAAATTTAAGAAGAACAGCCGAAATCAACTAGGATGGGGTCTGTCTATATTTCTTTTATATATCAGCATAGATACTCTGATAGCTTTAATTTTAGTTATAATAATAAAAAATTGCGCTATCTGTTTAGACTGAAAGTCTAATCACTAATTAACTCATTATAATCGCTATCTGGTTTATTGAATGTAGTAAGTGATCTATTACCTAAAGCAATCTATAGGCTAAGTCAAACTATTTTTATGTCTCTACGTCTTATTTATTATAAATAATGTCCAATAGATTTATAAAAATTAAAATATAAAAAATAAAAAAACGACGTATCGGCACTATCTATTATGGGAAATCAAGTTCCATATCTCGATATTATAGGAAATCAGGTTCTATATCTCGAGGAGAATAGCTTAATAAGTTCATAATCTGTTCCCATATCAAAAAAATTTGCGTAAGAGTAGGTTTGTGCGCACTTTTTACAGCATCTCTTAGAAAAGAAATTAATGCAAGTAATCGCGCAATTTCATCGCTAATAATCTCTTTTATGCTTAATCGTTAATCGAAACATTGGTATAGAATACTTATCTAAAAGATATTATGTGACAACTATTTAGTTGCGCCAGAACTCATTAGTGTCCTTAAAATAAGTTTTACTAAGTCAAACTACTTGACTAATGTCAAGTAAGGCGGTTTTCCTATATTGATTTGACGATAAATCAAAACATTCACCTCACTCTTATTACAGTCAGAATATATGTGGAGATTAGACACATCATTAAATTTATATTTTGAGTGTAGTGAATTTCTTGTATAAATCGTAGCCGTGCTTAAATTCTGAATAAAAGTAGCAATAGCTAGGAAAAATCTATATTTGCACACCATCATATAGATGGAGTTTAGATCTGCATTCTTTTTCAAGAATTGCCATGCAACTCAGTAAGCTATATTATTGCTACTCTTACCAAACTGCTATATTGATTAATACTTTTCTGCTATTGTAAATTTACTAAACAATATTTATTTGTATGGAAAGTCTAAGAAAAATCGGCGTTCAATATTTCACATAGATTATATTATTTCACATAGATTATAAATAGTTACAACTATTAAAAAGACCACGTAGTTATTCATTAGATGTAGTAGACTTGTATAAAATCTATTGCAATCATTTAATTTTTTTATTTTTATTTTTAATAAATATTAAAAAATTCATTAAAGATAAATAAGTCAGAATCCTTATTCTGTTACTTGCAATAAAAAATCGTTAGTAAATTTTAATTTTAATTAATACACTTAATATTTTATATTAATAAATAAATTTTATAAATGTGTATTCATTCTAAGAATGGGTGTACTGCAATCAAATTGAACAATTTTTTATTAGATATCACGCTCCATATAAAAATTATATTTTTTAAAAAATGAAGGAATGAATTAAAGTGAGAAAATTTAAAAGTAGAACATCATTCTATTTGATAAATATCAAAAATTGTATTTTAATTAATAGTTAAGTTATTTACTAAAAAAATTTAAGAAATTTTTATTTTTTATAGATCATTAAGTATTTTCTAATATACTACTTTGCTACTTTGTTTAGAAATTTAAAGTAGTACAAACGAGAAATCCCGTGTATCCTAAATTGTTTAAAGTAATCTAATGATCCTTATATTTTTTAAATATCTTTATAAAATAGCGATTTTTAACATTTATTAAAATGCGACTTTATAGCAGAATAATCTTAAAAATTTCTATGCAATCATCAAATAGAACATAACAGTACGCCTACATATAATGTAGTAATATACCTAAACTTAATAATATACCGATAAGATTTATGCGCTCATTCAACCCTGTTTTTTAGAAAAAGTGCTTTTTGACGTTTTATAGTGAACAGCAATGAGACGTGCAATACGGAGCAAAAATCTCTATACACTAAAAAATTTAATTTATCTATATATAAATATTCTAGACGTCATGGTATCTCTCTCTTATAATACAGATTATGAAAACATAGAATACTTACTAAAATAGAATACTTACCATTAGAGAATCAGAAAGATCTAGATCTTCTTCACATTGTTGCTTTTTTTATCTAATTATCAGTATTATATCAATTAAATTGAAACTCAAAAGAAGCTCAGTCTATAAATAATCGCTCATTATTTAATGAATCTTTCCTCAGTGGGTCAAAGTGTACTCATATGTCTAAACCGACTGCGAATACTGTGCACAGCGCTACTAAATAAGTGCCCTCGATAGGTTTAATAACCTAGGGCTATTTCTATATAAAAATATAGTAATAAATACAATAGCGAAATTTAATATTTCATTAAAAACAATACTCTTCGTAATTAGTTTATGGACGCAGCTTTCTGCTTATCCTGCTATAAAGACAGTGTTTTTTTAAATTAAAACTATAACGCATTGTAAATTCAAGTATCTATATCAACTAAGTTATGAAATAGTATAAAATACTAATAATACTTTTAAATAGTAAAATACGCGTATTACTAATCTAAATTATAATAATTAGTCGTATGCTAGATTTAATTATTTATCACACCTTGTATTATGATTACAAGTATAAATTATTATATTAAGTAATAGAGTAGGGTAGATTTTATAGGAAATTATTCCTAGACACTTTTTCGGAAAATCAGATAATAAACAGTCAATATGTAAGATGAAATCTCTATATTAATATACCGAAGTAGCTTATTGTTAATAAACAATGCCAGGAGCAAGAAATAGCTTCTACCTAACATATTATCTACTTAAGATAATTGCTGTTCTATATGATTATCAGTGATAAAATGTAAACTTGAAAATTCGGAAACGGGTCTAAAATATTCATCTAGCGCGAAAAATTTAATTAGTTTCTAAACTTTATAAAGAAATATTTATAGATTAAAAGAATAATGAAAAGAGGTTTTAAACGCTGAGATAAAAACGAGAAAAGGTTTTAAAAAAAATTACTGTATTTAGCATTCTGATAACATTAATTTTAGTTTTAATACTAAAATACCATGTATGGAGTTGCGTATAAAATAATATGGGATCACGGGAAAGAAAGATCACTCTTTATACTTTAAGAACGAGGATAATGCTAAAATCACCGTGCCATACTAACGAACAAAAGTCATAATTTCGTTAGAACCAGGAAATAGTAAAATCTGATTTTTTATTTAATTAATTTTTATTTATGCTAGCATAAAACTACCTGTGATATTGAAAAAAATCAGGTTGGAGCAAATGGAAGTATGTTGTCAGACACTGACAATCTGCATAAAATTATTAGTCCGAACACCTTTCAAAATCTTGCATTTTGAAATCAATAAAACTGAACCTACTCGTTACTTTTGAAGTATGAACCCTGATTTCTTTTAGGATTTGTCTATTCAGACTTAATCTGAATGTGTAAAAATATATAAATTTTTGTTGATTAATAGAACAATTAATGGCCATATTAATTATATTGCTAGATTGCTATATTATTCAATGCTTTCGTATCTTTTTTTAAAGCGATAAATATGTGCGCTTGAAGTTTTGGAACTATATATTTAAGAATTCGAGTTACGTAATGTTCGTAGCTTCATCGGCGCCTTGCGTAAGAGTAAATCCCACCACAAGTTCCAAATAAAATAGAAATAAAAAAAATAAGGCTAGCGCTCAAAACAATCGCTGGACCAGCAGGAAGTGAAGCATGGTATGACCATTTTAAGCCAATTATGCTAGAAAGAATACCCAAGACTATAGATACTACTAGCATGCGCGGCAAGTTGTGCGTCCAGAATCGTGCGCTGGCTGCGGGCAACATCATCAGACCTACTGACATTAACGTGCCAAAAATTTGAAAACCTGCGACTAGGTTAATCACAACTAATGTAAGAAATAGCCCATGTATTACTGCTATCCAACGTGGGGCACTGACTCGTAGAAAAGTTATATCAAAAGACTCAATCACTAAAACTCGATAAATCACCGCTAACGACAGTGATGAAAAGCTGGCTATCGCTCCGATCATGATAACAGAATCGATACCTACAGCTAAAATCGAACCAAAAAGAACATGCAAAAGATCGACGCTAGAGCCGCGCAATGATACTAGCGTTACCCCTAGTGCTAACGATCCAAGATAAAAACCCGCGAAACTAGCATCTTCCTTTAACAGTGTATGGCGGCTCACAAATCCAGATAATATCGCGACTGCTAATCCAGCAATAAAGCCGCCAATCCCCATTGCTACTAGTGACATACCCGAAATTAGATAGCCAATTGCAGCTCCGGGTAGTACCGCGTGAGACAGAGCGTCACCAACTAAGCTCATGCGGCGCAGCAATAGAAAGACTCCTAAAGGCGCTGCGCTAAATGATAGTGCTAGACAAGCTACTAGAGCACGGCGCATAAATCCAAAAGATACGAAAGGTTCGGGTAACATATGTAGAAAAGTCATGATTCTACCATTATCTTACGGTGGGGATTTTGACTATTTTTAACGAAGGAAAATGTTCTAAAACGCACTCGGTGTCTCCCCAATAATAAGATTGTGGCGTTAGCATCAGCACCTGAGAGAAATGATTAATCACTAGAGACATATCGTGTAATACTGTGATAAGCGTTCGACCTTTCTGATGAAGTTGCTTCAGAATCAGTATTAACTTATCAGTTGTGGGACTGTCGATACCAGTAAACGGTTCATCTAATAAAATTACCGGCGCTTGCTGCACCAAGAGGCGCGCAAAGAGGGCGCGTTGCAATTGCCCAGAAGATAGTTGTCCTACTGGAACCTTAGCCATTGAAGTCATCCCTACACACTCTAATGACTCAGTAATATCGCGAGATGCACATTTACTGAGTCCTCCGAACATACCCCTCTTCGTGTAATTTCCCATTGCTACTAAATCATAGACTTGTATAGGAAACTGAAGATCTAGCTCTATTTGTTGTGGTAGATACGCTATCCGTGATAAGTGGTTTTTACTAAAAGTTATCTTTCCACCTTTCAGGGAAAGAAGTCCGGCTACTGTTTTTAACAAAGTAGATTTTCCAACCCCATTAGCTCCTATGACTGCGGTCAAAGATCCGGCGGCAAAGTATCCATTTAATGGGGGAAACAGCTGGGATCCGCCATAACCGATCATGGCTTTTTCCAGTGTTATCATGGGACTGATGCGGCCCATCGAATACTTATCCATAATAAAATTAGCGGCGCGAGGGAAACTGTGAAGCGCAATATGGCTGAAGTAGTAAACCAGGTATTTAAGAATAATGATGTGGTTGTATGTCGAAATGCTGATGTTAGTTTCATTGCAAAAAATAATTAGAGATAAAAATATATGGTGTAATGAGATATCATTATATTATATACTTTGTATGAGCTCAAGTCTTCCGTCATCAATGTAAAAAGAAATTTTCCTCCACGTGCCGGAGGGAAATTTCATAATAAATAACGCTGCTATTTGATAGCCAAAAAGATTATTAGAGTACGCGTACGGTGTCTTTAATGACAATTGTGCAGACGTATTATTAGAGGTGAGTCGCTCCTAGAAGGAATATATGCATAAATTATACTAAAACGTGTTAAAAAAAGCGACGTTTGTTAAAAAAACTTGCTAGGATGATTATAGAAAAATAAAATAATAGGATGCGGACTTAGCCCATATTTAATTAATATGGGAGACCTAGCTTATACTGCGTTAACTTCGCCATTTAGATTATAAATTTAATTTATAAAAGTCAACAAACTAAAATAAGAAAGTATCTTTTTAATATCATTGAATCATCATTTACTATGTAATTTATAATCTAAGTAATTTATAATCTAATTTTGTAGAAACTGCTTAAATAGATAAAAAACTACGGGGGGTTTAAAATTAGTTTACTAATTCTCCTAGCGGCATCGATGAACGAACAGTTTTCTTCTTTACGATAAGTAATCAGAAAAACTTTATTTTCATCCTCTAAATCGACCTATATCTTTTTCACATTAGAGTAAGGAATTTCATATTAGAGTAAGGACTTATTTCTATAAATACATAAAATCTATAAAATTAGTGATGATCTGTCTTAGTCAATAACCAAGCTCACTTCTATTTAGAGCGCGCTATTGTTAGAGCGCGCTATTGATACCAAACTTTAGAGCACGCTATTGATACAACACTTATCACTTATGGATAAGTTGAATAAAATAACTAATATTTTTATATAAATAATGTGTCGTATAAGCGACAAGATTATGCTATTGAATGACCTATATCCAAGGTAATGCAGTAGTATGAAAGCTAAATTTAACACCTTTTAGAATTTAACTAATTATATCGATCTAATATATCATTTTTAATGAGTCATATAACTAAATAGATAAATAAAAATGAGTAAAATGAATTCTTTAAATCAGACAATCTATATCTATGTGACATCCATTTGTCATTCTTTTTCTAGTAAACACCAAGGCGAAATCACTAAAAATTTTTTAAAAAAGATATCTATGCTACAATAATCGCTTGAAGCTTTAGTATTTCCTAGCGTATTTTATAATATATTTTAAAAATTAAAGGCCATAATGACTAAAACTGATTATCTGATGCGCTTACGTAAATGTACTAAGATTGGCACGCTAGAGCGTGTTATCGAAAAAAATAAGTATGCACTTTCGGAGGACGAATTAGAATTATTTTACTCCGCCGCCGATCATCGACTTGCTGAGCTCACCATGAATAAATTATATGATAAAATTCCCATTGCTGTTTGGAAGTATGTAAGATAAATAAAGACTTGTTCGTAATATATTGAGATACTATGTCCATTGGACTTATACGCACCTTAATATGCTGAATAATATGCTGAATATTTTTAGATTGCTGATATTTTTGTTTATCTAAATAATCAGCAATGAACCCATAATTATTTAAGAAAAAGTCTACGATATAGTAGCGTCAAGAGACTATACAAGTTAAAAATTCGTAGATAAATAATTAATTATTTAAGCTAACATATATCTAGTGCGTTATTTTTATCCTTAATTAAGGTGATAATAAATAAAATTGTAGTGTTAATTAATAATATTAAATTTAAATACATTTTTAATTTTACATACAATATGACTTATCGAAATCTACTTAAACGATAATCTCATGCAAATGCAAAATATAGCCCCTGAAAATTTTAACTCAAAGCTAATATTTTTTATATTCAGTTACTTTTGAAGTGCTACAATAAGAAATTCAATAAAAATAAAGATAATTAATTAAAATATTGTTACCATACAAGAACAGTCAATTTTATTCTGACCGACTTATGATATATAGTATTTTTCAAAGAAATTCGCATATTGTATATAAATGTATACACCGTCTAAACAGACACTAATACATTAGTGTATTGTCAATTATTATAATTAAATACTATTCTTAAAGAAAAATATTAATAATAACCACCAAGCAATTTAAATTCGAAGCTATTCTAAATTAAGAATAAGCTTCCATATCTTTAATACTTTCTTTTTTATGATCATTGATCAGATACTAGATTTTCGTTAAACGAAAATATGTAAGAAAATACTTTAATATATATTTAGAACTGATAGTTATCAATTAAATTAATTATTGATGTTTCATACGCTCATAAGTTTTATACGCTCATGAATATTTTTATTCATAATAAATTGAAAAAAGTATATTTATTTTTAGTTTCTGATTTTATCAGATAAGAGCGATTTTAATCTGTATGTTATATTTTTTCCAAAAATTTTTTAGGTCTACAATATTTTCAGAATCTCTTATAAATTAATAAGTCAACTTAATATTCTAATTATGCTATAAGATGGTTCTAAAAAGCACTAAAATATAAAAATAAAAAAATATGTTAGTGCGGTCTATTTTTAAAATCAATCTTTTTGAATACGCACAGATATTACTATTGCTACATTAATTTTGGTGCTCATTATTTTGGTGCTCATTAAATGAGGCAATTTAAGTAAAGTTAATCATTCGTTTAGCCATACCTTTCAGTGATGCATCATTCTATTAAGGCGTATACCTAATTTTCGTGTACAAGTAACAACATTCTGTAAATAAACACCCTCTAACGCACATTAATCTAGAGATAAACGCTAATAGCACTCTATTGATGCATCTAAATCAAGCTTAGATTTAACTATACTTTTTCGCATTCACTTTAGCAGAGTGATACGATTTAGTCCAGATTTCCCAGAGCAAGGGTGCGTAGCATGATCTATAAGAGATTTTCTGTCATGAAATATAAAAAGAATTATCAGTTCAGAATTTGGAATACAAATAAGGAATCGCAAATACAGTTAATGACTATAAAACCTAGACGCAGTATCATCATTGCAATGCGTCTAGGTTTCGGCGCTAAAAATATAGCGGTACTTTAGAATAAGTATTAGATAAATCTGTTGGCCCATATTCAGTCTCAACTTTAACTTAAAAAATTTTCGGAAAATTTATCAATATATTAAAATTAGATGACCAAAATTTTTATATCGATGGAGACATATTATCTTGTTTATCTTTTAGCATATAGAATATAGAAATAGAGATTTACAAAATAATATTTTTAATCAAAGCAAGGTGCTCGATCCGAAAGAAAATATTCAAGCATTCACAACAATAGTAGATATCACAAAAGCGCTAATCGTGCGTTCTGAACATTTTAGATTTCAGAATATATAGAAGTGAGTATTTTAACTGACAGGTACCTCAGAAAATGCACTGGTTAATTGATTCAAAAGAATATTGACCTGCGACTAAAAGCCTGGAAATGCGACTAAATATCATGAATATCTACCCCTTTTAAGGTTAATCATAGCATTAAAAAGCATTAGACGAACACGACCCCCCACAATGTGCAAACTAAATCGGCCCGGATCAGCCGTCGATATATAATTAAATGAGCGCATAAGATTTTTCTGATACCAGTTAAAACCAGTCGCTTCTAGATACCAGTTAAAACCAGTCGCTTCTAGTTGTAATCACATAATAGTGATCAAATCTTAGTTAGAGAAAAACTGTATTTAAAGCTAAGGCACGAATATCCGTACAAGCTCATTTAATCGGCATATTTATTTGTGCTGATCGCAGGAGTGTCAGAATAAATAAAATAGTAGTTTATATGCTAGTGGCATCAAACAGTTTCATCGAAAAAAATGGAGGTAGTGTCTATCTGAGTGACAGAAATATCAAAATCATATATTAATAGTGTGGAGGTAGCATTTCTTCTGATAGTGATGCAATGATCGTAGTGTCATTAGACAGCAACTTATGCGTCAAAGCGCGGAGCTGATCTTCTACTTTCAGTATTGCTACTTGGTGTTGAATAATAATCTGATTCAGTTCTTCTATGGTAAGTTCTTGAAATGTCAATCGGCTTTCTAATTCTTCTAGTCGTCGTAGCGGTAAGCTTTGTATGTGATTTTGATGCACAAGGCGGCCTCTAATTTGATTAAAAATCTGTTTTATTAAAACACCTTACCTACTATTTTAGCTTTGCATACAGTTATCGCAATTCTGATACCCCCTCTAGCTCTACGTCAAAAAAATGCTTTTAGTTTAAAATTAATGATAGCTGTGTGTGCATACTGAATCGTGTTCTATGCCGTTAATTATGAAGCTATATCTGATGTTTACGTAAGATTTATTCTACACACATTACTGTCGTGTTTAGGGCGCCAAAACGCCGAATGGTTTATGAGTGCTTTTCTAAAATTTTGAGGTAATTTGAAAAACAAATATTACTCTATCCTTTAAGGAAAACAGTAAAAATTTTAATTAAAATTAAAAATTCGATCTTTTTACTTAATGTAACCCGTATGACGGTCTATTTTTTATACCGCTATATAGCTACTCAAATATACTCAAAACCACTTGATGCATGGCTTCAAACTCCGGAGAAATGAATGAAACCTTTGTTTAAAATTATACTTTTAGTAACTAACATAGTTTTAATGCTGAATACAACTCATGCCATAGCTAATAATGACGAAAATCCGGGAAAGATCGTCAGATCTAATAATTCTTTAGCAACGTTAAACGTTAAACAGTTTAATAACGATGATGATCAAGCGGCATATGCATTGGGCGCCTCTTTGGGTCGCTACATGGGCAATTCTCTTAAAGAACAAGAGAATCTGGGGATTAGACTAGATAAGGATCAAGTGATTTCTGGTGTTCAGGATGCTTTTTCTGATAACAATCAACTAAGCGACGCCGATATTGAGAAAACTTTACAGAGCTTTGAAGCTCGCGTTAGAGCATCTGCTCAAGTGAAAATAGAGGAAACGGCGAAAGAAAACGAAGCAAAAGGTATTGATTATTGTAAAAATTTCCTCAAAGAGAAAAGCGTGAAGAGAACCAAGTCTGGCCTTCTATATAAAGTAGAGAAATTAGGAACTGGTTCACCGCCAAAAGATAGTGATACTGTTTTCGTTAACTACATAGGCGCTTTGATTGACGGCACCGAATTTGACAATTCTTATAGCCGCTCTGAAGCGCTTTCATTTCGTTTAGATAGTGTGATTCAGGGATGGGCTGAAGGTCTCAAATACGTTAATAAAGGTGGTAAAATTAAATTAGTTATTCCTCCGGAATTAGCTTATGGAAAAATTGGTGCGCCGGGTATTCCTCCAAATGCTACTCTAGTATTCGATGTCGAATTATTAGACGTGAAAGCAACCTCTCGGGCTGATCTAGAAGTAAATCCGGACAGGGTTAAAACAAAATAAACTGCACTGTGGTCCGGCCACTACAAAAGCATTTGTGTGGCCGGGGTGCACCCCGGCCTATACTCTTAGTGATTTCTCTTACATTGGACATAAAGTAAGAGCTAAAATTCAAATGGCAGTCGGGAGTCCTATGTTACACCGCCCCATGTTTGTCGGGCTTAATACGAAACTAAACTATACTTATAACATATAATACTTTTCATAACCTTGCATATCTTCATGATTTTATCCGTCCTTCCATCGCTAATTGTAGAATAAAAGATTCTAAGAAAATTCTTTTCTGTACGCTTAAAATAGATGCTTCTATTTCAGAGTAGGACTTGTAATGTTTAAATCTAATCGCTACATTTAGTCCTTAACTTTAATCATTCAATTACTTTTGTCGATCGAATGAATGTACCTGATTAGTCAAGTCCAACCAGAGTAGCCATAAAATCGCATACAGAATAATGGATAGTGTAGCGATCTTAATCAGCGACTTCTTAGAAGTAACGCAAGATGTATTAAAAATTTAAACTGTACGACTATGTGCGCCCCAAAAAAGAAGACGATTATGAAATCAGATCGTTAATTCAGAACTAAATATTCTAAATAAACATAGCTAACGAAAGAATAAATAGATTAAAGATCTAGTCCATACTCTAGCCATGACGAGCTCATTAATGCAAAAATGATAATGTTTTAAAAAGAAAGACGGAATTTAAAAAATACTTAGACTACTGATTATTAATATAAATCTTGATACCATTTTTTAAAAAATCATAAAACATCTAGAAAAATGAGGCATCCGATTCTGTTGATGACTTAAAGCTCATAACGTTGAAAGATTTCTTTTAAAGAAGAATAAGATGATCTAGGCGCAGAGCAACATGTCAAAAATTCTGATTTTTTCGAAGTTTTTATAAGAAAAGCCTTTTAGTATCAAAGCCTTATTAGCCAAGCGCCTAATTGTATTAATACTTCCAAGTACACCTTTATATACACATCTACCTATTTTAAATAGATAGATGTGCTAGGAAGCGACTATTTATGCTTAGTTATTGTTTGCTCGTTACTGGCCCGGCCTATGGCACCCAGCAGGCCAGCAGCGCCTATCAGTTCTCTTTGGCGCTGCTGGCTAAAAAGCATCGCCTCTCAAGCGTATTTTTTTACCGAGAAGGAGTACTCAATGCGAACCAACTGACCTTGCCTGCCAGTGATGAGTTTGATCTAGTTCGGGCATGGGGTCAATTAGCGCATCAGCATAATGTGGCGCTGAATGTGTGTATTTCAGCAGCGTTACGTCGTGGGGTAATCAATGAGCAAGGGGCACGTCAGCAATGTCCATCATCTTCGAATTTACATCCAGGATTCTTCTTTAGCGGATTAGGTACGTTAGCGGAAGAGCTGCTAAATTGTGATCGTACGTTACAATTTTAAGAAATTATATGAAACGCATTGCTTTTGTTTTTACACGCGGTCCACACGGCAGTTCTGGAGGTAGGGAAGGACTAGATGTGTTGCTTGCAGTTTCGGCACTTAATAAAAGTTTAGATGTATTTTTTATTAGTGATGGTGTATTGCAACTATTGCCCAATCAAAATCCGGAAAAAATTCTAGCCAGAAATTATATAGCTACTTTTGGGTTATTAAAATTTTATGATGTTCAGAAATTTTATTTCTGCTCGGTCTCCTTGAAAGAACGAGGATTAACTCATGTGACAGATTGGGTTCTGGACGCCAAAGCACTTTCTCCCAATGAATTGCGCAGCAAGATGTCAATGTATGACATAATAATCACTTGTTAGGCAGAAATAGTTAATGCTGTATACCCTAAGCCGTTCTCCTAACCACTGCGACTTATCAGCGCTACTTCGATTAATGTCGGATGACGATGCACTCCTTTTGTTGCAGGATGGAGTGCTAGCTGGTTTAAAAAACAGCACTCACCTTCAATTACTATGCGCTGCCCCAATATCTTTATATGCGCTGCAAGACGATCTCGAAGCTAGAGGATTAGTGAATTATTTTCCAGATAAAATTATTATTATTAAATATTATAATTTCGTAAAACTCACTGAAAAACATTACTGTCAAATGGCCTGGTAATCAGGATAGCACCGTATATATCTTGACACCCTTTCTTGTCAGCAATAAAATTCTGCACCCCCTCTTTACGTTATGAGAAAACAAAGGGGCTCACTACTTGCTTTCTTTATAAGTAAGTACACACTAAAAAACAGGAGCTTTTTAAATGGCAACAATTAATCAGCTAGTTCGCAAACCACGCTCCGTGAATAGTGCTAAAAATAAGGTTCCGGCATTAGAGTCTTGCCCTCAAAAGCGCGGCGTATGCACTCGCGTATATACTACCACTCCGAAAAAACCAAACTCTGCACTACGTAAAGTATGCCGGGTGCGCTTAACCAATGGCTTTGAAGTGACCTCCTATATAGGCGGTGAAGGTCATAACTTACAAGAACACTCAGTGATTCTAATCCGGGGAGGGCGTGTTAAAGACCTTCCAGGTGTTCGCTACCATACTATCCGTGGCGCACTCGATTGTTCGGGGGTGAAAGACCGAAAGCAAGCACGCTCTAAATATGGTGTGAAGAAGCAAAAGTCTTAATGGTTTTTTTGTTGAAGAAAGCTAAATTACTGAAGAAGATTAAACACCTTCAACTTAATGTCAAAACAAATTCGTAGAGTTTTGGATAATACCGAGTTAACAACGGAGTATCTCTAATGCCACGTCGTCGCGTAATCGGCCAACGTAAAATCCTTCCAGATCCTAAATTTGGATCTGAGCTTTTGGCCAAATTTGTGAATATATTAATGGTAGACGGCAAAAAATCAACCGCTGAAACTATTGCCTATACCGCACTAAAAATCCTGGCTCAGCGTTCCGGTAAAGATCGTCTAGAATCTTTTGAAACCGCTCTCGATAACGTTCGTCCTATGGTAGAAGTGAAGTCTCGTCGCGTTGGTGGCTCCACTTATCAAGTACCAGTCGAGGTCCGCCCGATTCGTCGTAACGCTCTAGCGATGCGCTGGATGGTCCATGCTGCTCGTAAGCGCTCTGATAAATCCATGGCTCTCCGCTTAGCAAACGAGCTATCTGACGCAGCAGAAAATAAAGGGTCTGCCGTTAAGAAGCGCGAAGAAATTCACCGTATAGCTGAAGCCAATAAGGCATTTGCGCACTATCGATGGTAACTACCATTCCATAGATCTTCTTTTTAGAAATACGTTTAAGAAACTAATCAGCCTTGTTAAATTGAAGTTGAACGCCCAAGGTACCGAGGAACTAAATGGCTCGCATAACACCTATTGAGCGCTATCGGAATATTGGTATCAGTGCTCACATTGACGCCGGAAAGACCACGACTACGGAACGCATTTTATTCTACACTGGAGTCAGTCATAAAATCGGCGAAGTCCACGACGGTGCTGCCACGATGGACTGGATGGCACAAGAACAGGAACGTGGTATTACCATCACTTCTGCCGCTACAACTGCTTTTTGGGCTGGAATGGCCGATCAATTTGATCCGCATCGCATAAATATTATCGACACCCCAGGCCACGTCGACTTCACTATTGAGGTAGAACGTTCAATGCGCGTGCTTGACGGTAACGTAATGGTGTATTGTGCTGTAGGCGGCGTTCAGCCACAGTCTGAAACTGTATGGCGCCAGGCTAATAAATATAAGGTTCCGCGACTCGCTTTCGTTAATAAAATGGATCGGGTCGGCGCCAATTTTTTAAAAGTTGTCGAGCAGATAAGATCTCGCTTATCAGCGAACGCAGTGCCATTACAGCTTGCAATTGGAGCAGAAGATAAATTCACTGGCGTGATCGACCTAGTGAAAATGAAGGCTATCAAATGGAGTGATGCCGATCAAGGTGTAACCTTTGAATACCAAGACATTCCAAGGGATATGATCACATTAGCTGAAGAATGGCATCAGAATCTAATTGAATCTGCAGCCGAAGCTTCAGAAGAGCTGATGGAGAAATATTTAGGCGGTAAAAAACTGACCGAAGAAGAAATTAAGAAAGCATTACGCCTGCGTGTGCTCAATAACGAAATTATTTTAGTGACTTGCGGATCTGCTTTTAAAAACAAAGGGGTGCAGGCAATGTTAGATGCGGTTGTCGAATATCTTCCAGCCCCCACGGATGTTCCTGATATCAACGGTATCTTAGGCGATGAACAGGGTACGCCAGCAATTCGTCGCTCCGGAGACGAAGAACCATTTTCTGCTTTAGCATTTAAAATCGCTACCGACCGATTCGTGGGTAACTTGACATTTTTTCGCGTGTACTCCGGTGTGATTAATTCCGGAGATGTCATAGTAAATTCAGCGAAAGATTCGCGTGAACGTCTGGGGCGCATAGTTCAAATGCATGCTAATAAGCGCGAAGAAATCAAAGAAGTGCGTGCAGGTGATATTGCCGCGGCTATCGGTCTGAAAGGTGTCACTACGGGTGATACTCTGTGTGATCCAAACAATGTAATTATTCTGGAGCGCATGGAATTTCCCGATCCGGTTATTTCTGTAGCGGTAGAGCCAAAAACTAAGGCTGACCAAGAAAAAATGGGCTTAGCGCTAGGTCGCCTAGCAAAAGAAGACCCGTCTTTTCGCGTATGGACTGACAAGGAATCTGGACAGACCATCATTGCAGGAATGGGTGAGCTTCATCTAGAGATTTTAGTAGATCGCATGCGTCGCGAATTTAATGTAGAAGCAAACGTAGGTAGACCGCAAGTTGCTTATCGTGAAACAATTCGTGAAACGATTAGAGATACCGAGGGTAAACATGTTAAGCAATCTGGTGGTCGTGGTCAATACGGCCACGTCGTAATCGACATGACTCCGTTAGAACCAGGCGGACTAGGCTACGAATTTATCAACGATATCGTTGGGGGCGCGATTCCTAAAGAGTTCATACCGGCCGTTGATAAAGGCATTCGCGAGCAAATGAAGTCCGGCCCTCTAGCTGGCTATCCGGTTGTTGATATCAAGATTCGTCTCCACTATGGTTCTTACCATGACGTTGACTCTTCCGAATTAGCTTTTAAATTAGCCGCTTCTGTCGCGTTTAAAGATGCGTTTAAGAAAGCCAAGCCAGTCCTACTTGAGCCTGTGATGAAAGTCGAGATCGAAACTCACGAAACCTACATGGGCGACGTAATTGGCGACCTAAATCGCCGCCGCGGTATGATTGAAGGCATAGACGACACCTCCACCGGTAAAACCATACGTGCTCAAGTTCCGCTGTCTGAGATGTTTGGTTATGCTACTGACTTGAGGTCTCAAACCCAGGGGCGGGCCTCATACTCCATGGAATTTTTAAAGTATGCTGAAGCACCGAATAGCATCGCCACAACCCTTATTGAAAACCGTGGTAAATAAACTTTCGAGTTTAACATATCGATTCAGTGCGCGCTCTTCTGAGAGCGCGCGTAAGAGTAAGGAATATATCCGTGTCTAAAGAAAGATTTGAACGCTCTAAACCGCACATTAACGTTGGCACCATCGGCCACGTTGACCATGGGAAAACCACTTTAACTGCGGCCATCACCACTGTTTTAGCGAAAACTTATGGAGGCTCCCCGCGTGCCTTCGATCAGATCGATAATGCACCAGAAGAAAAAGCACGCGGTATTACTATCAACACTTCTCACGTTGAATATGACACACCGCAGCGCCATTATGCACACGTTGACTGCCCAGGGCACGCAGACTACGTGAAAAATATGATTACCGGTGCTGCACAGATGGACGGCGCTATACTCGTAGTAGCTGCAACCGATGGCCCAATGCCTCAAACACGAGAGCATATTC